>NZ_JAMPNZ010000022.1:0-203819 GCF_028479625.1 Providencia sp. PROV197 | reverse complement strand
TTAGTGAGAAAGCCACCCATTGGGTGGCTTTTTTGCGTTTGGGGAATGGGGCCAAGAAAAGGCCGAGATGACGAGATAAATAACGCAAGCTAAGTGAATCAATAATCCCCTCAGCAACCAATCGTTGTGTTACCCGTGTTCGGTGTTCACGTCATTATGACTTGTGATTAAAGCGGAGAAATCCTCGTAAGCTTATTAATAATCCCCTTAGCAACTCATCGTTGTGTGATCCGTGTTCTGTGTTCACGTCGTTATGGCTTGTGATTAAAACGGGGGGATCTTTGCAAGCTTATCAATAGTCCACTTGGCAACTAATCATTGTGTTATTAGAGTTCTGTGTTTCTGTGTTCACGTCATTATGACTTGTGATTAAAGCGGAGAAATTCTTGTAAGCTTATCAAAAATCCTCTTAGTAACTCACTGTTGTTACTTCATTTTTCATCCGAACATCCCCTTTATTTTACTGTCCTAAATCGCCGCCCTCTGTGTTTATGGCACTTATTGTCATGGGTCATGGGTTTGCTTAGTCATTAACTGTTTTTTCATCGCTCTGGCTTATGATGATGAGACCTTCTAGGCTAATCGGTTGTTCATGTCGTCATTAACTAACTGAGGATTATTATTTTTCTTATCCTGTGCGATTCTTACCTTCTTATTATTTGTGATTATGCATAAGCCCCCATCGCTGACTCTGATAAAGCGACGTTTATACAGGAAAAGAGTATGAAAGACTAATAAGCTAATTAGTCGTCAGCTCAGTAAGTGACTTGTATTTTGTCGCTTAGATGAGTAGAGGATATTTTCTTGATTAACTCCGCTGGTTGTTTCTCTAATGGGCTAAGGAAGAAAAAACTAAATTAATCAATAATCCGCTCAGTAATTAACTTGTGTTATCACAGTTTTCATCACTTTCGTTGTCTCTTAGGTCGTATTTTTTGTTCACTGTTTTTCTCTCTTAGCACTTGATTGGTCCTTAGACTCGGAATACTCAATTCTAAGGATTTTTCCTACAGTCTTTTTTTCAGAATATTTTGCCTGTATTGTCGCTATTAATTTCTGCTTGATTACTACTTGTATTCCTCATGATGGCTTTTTCATTTCTTTGTAAGGCTAGAGTTGGAAGAGCGTCAATGAGTCATTCGGGATATGGATAGGGTAACTGTTTATTGAACGATATTGCCGAGCGAAAGATGTTATTCACTAAATTTGATAGGCCATAACAGGGTGTGTTTGGTATACTGGCTACAGAGATAAGTTATAAAGCGTAGAATTTATCATTTCATTGAGATAAGTAGGAAGTTGAATTTGGCGAAAAGAACCTATTCAGTTCGATATATTGCAGGTCAACCCGCTAAACGTATTCAGCCGACACCTGTGCATATGCTAGGGGAATCTCTCCCAATCGGGTTACCTTTGTTTGCTGCCAGCGAAACTCTCGATGTTGTTATATGGAATATTTATAAACAGCAACGGCCAAATTGGAAAATAGCTTTAAGCGAGCTGGTTAAAGGTCGTAAGTTGATCTTATTACAAGAAGCTCAAATGTCCCCTGAGTTGATTTCTTTTGCTGCTTCTGAGCAGCTTATTGCAGATCAAGTCCCTGCTCTTCCTTTTTCTCCCCATCCGTCGGGAGTGATGACCCTTGCCACTGCTCATCCTATTTATTGCTGCCCATTACGAGAAAAAGAACCACTGCTTCGGCTCGCTAAATCAGCGTTGATTACGGTTTATCCCTTACCTAATGGGCAGCAATTAATGGTGGCAAATGTCCATGCTATTAACTTTAGCTTTGGGGTTGATGTTTATACAAGGCAATTGAATAAGCTTGGTATTCATATTAGTAAACATGTTGGCCCTGTGATTCTTGCGGGGGATTTTAACGCATGGAGTCGACAAAGGGTGAATGCGCTAAAACGCTTCATTCGCAGTGTGGGGTTAAAAGAAATTACGATTGATGAGGATTTACGGACCAAAGCTTTTGGTCGACCGCTAGATTATGTTTTTTATCGCGGGCTCAAAGCTATTGATAGTAAAGTATTAATCACAGATGCTTCTGATCATAACCCGATTATCACTCGGTTTGATGTGTCTAGATAATTAAGATTTTCACACCTTATTTTTCTCTGTTTTTATTGTAGATTTTATTCATATATTGATATGGAGAGTATCTCTTTGAAAACTATAATGTCAGCTATTTTATTATTAGCCCTTTCTCACACTGCAAGTAGTGCTAATTTAACGTTAGCTAAACATGCAGAAGCGCTCCCTCGTTTTGTTATTTATGATCCAGCATATCGACAGATCTCTTATCCTAATGGTGATATTCCAGAACATTACGGCGTTTGTTCTGATGTTGTTATTCGCAGTTATCGAAAAATGGGGATTGATCTACAAAAATTAGTACATGAGGATATGAAATCGAATTTTAGCAAATATCCGAGTCAGCGTATTTGGGGGCTGCGTAAAACGGATACCAATATTGATCACCGCAGAGTGCCTAATTTAGAAGTTTTTTTCTCACGTAAAGGACAGGAAAAACCTGTCACTAAAGATACAAAAGATTATGTGCCAGGTGATATTGTTACATGGCGATTAGATAATGGAAGACCACATATTGGCATTGTGACCTCTATAAAATCTGTTAATAATAAAAATTATTTGATTATGCATAATATTGGTTATGGTCAAGTCACGGAAGATGTTTTATTTAAATGGAAATTGATAGGTCATTATTCTTATTGAATTTTTTTTAAACTAAAATGGTTACAGTGATGATAGTTTTTATCATTAATTTATTCATGGGTTTTTATATTTTAGTGTGATTAATTTTTCTTGTTGTTAGTTGAATTATATTCAATTAATTGTATTGGTAATTATTAGAATTGAACTATATTTAAAAGGTATCAGTTTTTTAATTTAATTGATGTCTTGCCATCCATTTTAAATATTTAGTTTGGAGATGTTATGATAAATATAGTGATCGTTGGTGGTGGTACAGGTGGAACAATGTTGGCAAACATATTGTCCCGAAAACTGAACAAAGAAATTTTCTCAAAAAAAATAAAAGTAACACTCATCACTGATAATCCTATTCATTATTACAAACCAGCCTTTATGTATGTTGCATTCAATTTATTTTTTAAAGAAGAATTGATGAGAGATCAGAGTTCACTATTAAGACCTGAAATTCAATTAGAGATTGATAAAATTGAATCATTCGATTTTAAAAATAAAGAACTACACTCTAGAAGTGGAAAAAAATATAATTATGATTTTTTAGTTGTCGCTACAGGATGCGTACCGAGGCCAGATAGAATTGAAGGATTGAAAGAGATAGGAAATCATTTTTATGCTTATGATGCCGCAAGAAAATTAGCGGATCAAATTGCTAAGATTGAAAAGGGACGTATTTTTATTACAGTATCATTTCCTGAAACACCAAATGTACCTCACCAATGTGGAATAGCACCAATGGAAACAACATTGATGCTTGATGAGTTCTTACGTAAACGGCGAGTTCGGGATAATATTGAAATTGTTTATACTTACCCGACGGTTTCACAATTACTGAGGAATTGTTTGTTTTTACAGCAACCCGTATGTGAAGCGATACCTGAAATTTTTAATATTAAAAACATCAAAGCCCAGCGCGGCTTTACCTTAAACAAGGTCGATCCAGATAAAAAAATTGCTTATTCGAAAGAGGGGGATGAGCAACCATTTGACATTTTAATTAGCACACCTCCAATTACAGCGGTTGAAGCCGTAGTGAATACAAATTTAAGCGAACATAAAAATGGTGAAGGTTGGTTACCAACGGACCATGAAACTATGCAAGTATATGGTACAGATGGTGTTTATGTTATTGGTGACACTGTTGATTTGCCAATAAGTAAAGCAGGAGGAAGCTGTCATAATCAGGCCGCCATAATTGCAGATAATATTTGCGGAGAGCTTACTTATGGATACCCTTCCGCTATTTATGATGGGCGTGTCCAAGCTGTTGCCCAAATGGGGCTTAATGCGGGGATGCCATTACAATACGATTATAAGCATGATGTAATTCCTACCCCAGCAACAAAAGTGGGAGGGTTATTAAGAAATGGTTTTAATCGAGGAATATATTGGGCTGCTATTCGTGGTTTAGTGTAATAGGAGAATAATCATGTCAAGTAATGATCAACAAGCAAAACTTCTAGAATTACTAAATAGCGAACCTGCAAATCATTTAGCGGAAAAAATAGCCCCATTATTATATTTACAGCGTTTTGACAATATAGTTGATTTATTATCTTTATTATCTGACCTCGTAGATATTATGGATACGGGGACGGTAGAAAAATTAGCAAATAGTTTTGAGGATACTTTAACGCCAGTGTGGGAATTAGGTACCGCTTATAACATGGCAAAGATGGAAGCCAAATATTCAGATAAAACACATAATTTTCGTTCTGTTTATAGTTTATTAAAAGATCCCGATACATTACGTGGAATAAGTACCGTTTTACGAACTTTACAAATTGTTGGTTCTCGATTGAATAAGACCCAGGAGGGGTAATATTTCGGAGGTGGTATGATTTTAGATAAATTGTATTCTTTTGATACTCGTGTGATACATAATTATTACGATCCTATCAAAAATTTAGGTTCACTAACTGCACCTATTTACCAGACATCAACTTATGTTTTTGACAGTGTAGAAGAAGGTGCTGCCTGCTTTAGTGGTGAATCGAATGGTTATATTTATACTCGTATCAACAACCCAACCTTGAGTCTTTTAGAAAAACGAATTGCAGATTTAGAGGAAGGGGAAGCTGGAATTGTATTTTCTTCTGGCATGGGAGCGATAACATCAACACTTTGGACGTTATTGAGCCCAGGTGATGAATTGTTGGTGGATATGACCGTATATGGTTGTACTTATGCATTTTTTCATCATGGTTTAGCACGCTTTGGTGTGAAGGTTCGCCATATTGATATGAGTGCACCAGAGAATATTGCTCGCGAATTAACCGATAAAACACGCATTATATTTTTTGAATCACCAGCGAATCCAAATATGCGTTTGGTAGATATTAAAACGGTAAGCGATATAGTTCATCAATACCGACAAGCTCACCAACAGGAAATATTCACGGTAGTAGATAATACCTATTGTACGCCTTATATTCAAAAGCCATTAGAATTAGGGGCTGATATCGTTATTCATTCATTGACAAAATATATGAATGGTCACGGTGATGTAATGGCGGGGGCTGTTGTGACGACAGAAGCCTTAGCGAAACAAATTAGATTGGTAGGGCTCAAGGATATGACAGGGGCTTGTTTATCTCCTCATGATGCAAATCTTGTGTTACGAGGAATGAAAACCCTCCCTGTTCGTATGGAGCGTATTGTAGAAAGCACGCAAATAGTGGCCGAGTATTTAGAATCACATCCTCATGTTGCTCAAGTGATGTATCCTGGGTTACCTAGTTTTGCCCAATATGAGCTGGCTCAAAGGCAAATGAGATTATTTGGGGGAATGATTGCGTTTGAACTTAAAGGTGGACTTGAGGCTGGTAAGCAATTTCTGAACCGTTTAAATTTATTTGCTCGAGCGGTTAGTTTGGGAGATTGTGAATCCCTTGCTCAGCACCCTGCAAGTATGACTCATTCAACTTATACCGCTGAAGAACGACAACAGTACGGGATTAGTGATGGGTTAATTCGCTTATCAATTGGGCTCGAGAGTACGAGAGATTTGATTGAAGATCTTAAACAAGCGTTAGCATAATGAAAAAAAGCCCAATATCATTGTGATATTGGGCTCTGTATTACGAATACGAACGGTTATTTGGTTTGAAATTTACGCATAATGAAGAAGGTCACGCTGAGTATCGCGACCCACGCAAACCCAACTAGCAGCGCCACTTGTGTATCTTTAAAAAAGCCGAGCAATGCAATAACGAATACCATAAAGGCGATAGTAATCGCAGGCCCTACAGGCCAGAATGGCACAGGGAACTTCAGTTTTTTAACCTCTTCTTTGCTCATTTGACGGCGCATAGCGACTTGGGATAGTAGTATCATCAACCAAACCCAGACGGTTGCGAATGTCGCAATCGAAGCAATAATGACAAAGATTTTCTCTGGTAGCAGGTAGTTCAGGTACACACCTAATAACATCACGACAGACATCACTAAAACAGTGACCCAAGGCACACCGTTTTTCGTCAACTTAGTAAAAACTTGTGGCGCCTGTTTGTCTTGTGCCATGCCATACATCATGCGGCCTGCGCCAAAAATATCACTATTAATTGCAGAAATTGCTGCTGTGATAACCACAACGTTCAAAATATTTGCGGCGGATGCGATATTTAAACTGGAGAAAATTTGGACAAATGGGCTACCATTTTGACCAATTTGGTTCCATGGATAGATACACATCAGGATAAATAACGTTAACCCATAGAATAATAAGATGCGAAGAGGCACCGCATTAATGGCTTTCGGGATGGTTTTTTCTGGGTTTTGCGCTTCGCTGGCTGTGATCCCAATCACCTCAATTCCACCAAAAGCAAACATAACAATGGCAAGAGAAGCAATCACCCCCGAAATACCATTTGGCATAAAACCGCCATGTTCCCACAAGTTTTGGATGCCTACAGCATGGTCAGTTTCTTGGCCAAAGCCGTAAAACATCAAGAAGGTTCCACCGATAATCATCGCAATGATTGCAGAAACTTTCACTATGGATAGCCAGAACTCCATTTCACCGAAGATTTTGACGTGGCATAAATTTAGCGCACCGATAAATAATACAATGCTTAATACCCATATCCATTGATCAACATCTGGGAACCAAAAGCCCATATACATCCCAAAAGCGGTGATATCTGCTAAGCAAACAACCAGCATTTCAAAGACATAATTCCAACCCGTTAAAAAGCCTGCGAGGGGGCCCATATAATGGCTAGCGTAGTGCGAGAAAGAACCAGGGACAGGATGATGAACGGCCATTTCGCCTAAAGCGCGCATGACCATAAATACGGCAGCACCGCCAACCATATAGGCCAGCAGAACTGCAGGACCCGCAGCTTGAATTGCGGATGCGGAACCATAGAATAAACCAGTCCCAATCGCAGACCCTAAAGCCATAAAGCGAATGTGCCTGACACTCAGTCCCTTTCTGAGTTGGTTTGTTTGACTACTTTGCATGTCTTTTCCTGTCTTTTCTTAGGAGATATCGTTCCGAATGTAATTTCGGTATTGTTTATTAAGTTGGACGTACATTATTGAACCCAAGATGGCTACATTATCACAAACTCCCTTGTTCGTGAGATAGATATCTGCAATATAATGTCCACTTAGTTAACTAATTTAGGAGTGATATGAAATACCCAATTAATGAAATCTTCCAAACATTGCAGGGAGAGGGGGTTTTTACAGGTGTTCCAGCAGTTTTTATTCGTTTACAAGGCTGCCCAGTAGGGTGTAGCTGGTGTGATACCAAGCAAACGTGGGAAAAAGAACAAGACAAACAAACCACCCTTGGTGATATCGTATTAAAGACGCTTGATTCAGATACATGGGCTATGGCTGATAGCGACGAATTGATTCAATTGATGAAAACGAAGGGGTTTACAGCAAAGCATATTGTGATTACAGGGGGAGAACCTTGTATTTATGATTTAACGCCACTAACGGAGTCATTAGAACAAAGCGGGTATCAATGCCAGATTGAAACCAGCGGAACTTACCCTATTCAATGCACAGAAAAAACATGGGTAACGGTTTCACCAAAAGTGGGTATGAAAGGTGGGCTTAAAGTTTTGGCTCAGGCAGTTAACCGAGCAAATGAGGTTAAACATCCTGTTGCACGGGAAAAAGATATTGAGGCTCTAGAAGCTATTTTAGCGTTGCGTACATCAGTTAACCCGCCAATTGTTGCATTGCAACCGATCAGCCAAAAAACAGCAGCCACAAAATTGTGTATTGAGATGTGTATTCAACGAAATTGGCGTTTATCCATTCAAACACATAAGTATTTAAATATTCAATAATTGAAACCCCAGCCATAAAAAGTGATATGGCTGGGGCAAAACCACTCTACATAATGGTATTATTTAAGCTTCCCCGCGATAAACACAGCCCGCAGTACAGGTTTCTTTCACGGTGACCGCGCTGAGTAATGGCAAATGCGGTTTCGTTTGTTGCCAAATCCACTGTGCTAAAACTTCACTTGTTGGGTTCTCTAAGCCTGCAATATCATTCAAGTAATGGTGGTCTAGTTGTTCCCAAATCGGTTTGAATATCCCTTTGACCTCAGAAAAATCAATGATCCAGCCACTGTGTGCATCGACTTCACCCGTGATTTCCAAACGCACCATGAAAGAATGCCCATGAAGGCGTCCACACTTATGCCCCTCAGGAACGTGGGGTAATTTGTGTGCAGCTTCGAAGGTGAAATCTTTATAGATAGTTGTGCTCATTAGTGGCTCCTTAGTGTTAATAAACAGCGTATTGTACTGTATTTTTAGAGCAGATTGTCGTTATTTGCCAAATTATCGCTAACCTGTTTTATCCATATGATCCATCTGGTAATTGATTTAGGCTTTTTAGTTATGATTTATGGCTATCGTTTCTTATCCCGTTATTGACGGTTGTTATAACCTAATCGTATACCCTGCATATTGGAGGTAACTCGGCATTTTTTGCTTTGCTACCTGAATTATTTAGGGAAACGATTGAGCGATAGGTTTTAGAACTTTTCCGAGCGAGTGGCTGAACAAATTTGCCCATTTCACTCGATTGTAAGACAAACTCAACGATGAGCGACACTGGGGTTACAGGATAATGACAAAAAAACAGCCGCCATTAACATTGCTGCCAATATCAACTGAGCAATTAGCGCGTTTACAAACTGCGGTCGACGATTTTTCATCTCATCAGCTTGCATGGCTGTCGGGGTATTTATGGGGAATGGTAAACCAAACGGCAGCCACGGATGTGTCTGTGAATGCCCCTGTTGCGGCTCAAGAAACCGTGACAATTATTTCTGCATCGCAAACGGGGAATGCTCGCCGTTTATCGGAACAGCTTAGGGAGCGTTTAGTCGGTGAAAAAATTAATGTCCATTTAGTAAACGCGGGCGACTATAAGTTTAAGCAAATTAACCAAGAAAAAGTGTTGGTTATTGTGGCATCGACTCAAGGAGAAGGGGAGCCAGCAGAAGAGGCGGTTGCGCTTTACAAGTACCTGTTCTCGAAAAAAGCTCCTGATTTATCCCAAACGCAATACGCGGTATTTGCACTGGGCGATTCTTCTTATGAAAAATTTTGCCAAGCAGGCAAAGATTTTGATTCACAACTAGCCTTGTTGGGTGCGAAATCATTATTTGAGCGTATTGATGCGGATGTGGAATACCAATCCATTGCCGATGAATGGGTCGAAAATTTAACCCGTATTTTAAAAGCGCGTGTACCCGCACAAAGCGACAGTCAGTTGTTGTCTGCACAAGCGGGAAGTATGAATGAAATTCACACTTCCCCGTACAGTAAAACCGCGCCATTAACGGCATCGCTGCTCAGTAACCAGAAACTCACCAGCCGAGATTCACAAAAAGACGTGCGGCACATTGAAATTGATTTAGGAGATTCAGGCCTGCGTTATCAACCAGGGGATGCGTTAGGTGTGTGGTTCGATAATGACCCTGCTTTAGTTGATGAGCTGGTGGCATTACTGTGGCTAAAGGGCGACGAAGACGTCTTTATTGGGACTCAACGCCACTCTTTACGTGATGCATTAATTTACCAATTAGAGTTAACGCAAAATACCCCAGTGATTGTGGAAAAATACGCTCAACTTTCTAAAGACGATGCGTTGTTATCGCTGATCAGTGATAAGCAAGCCATTTTGCATTACGCACAAAATACGCCAATTGTGGACATGGTGCGCCAAGCGGCATCTCAGCCAAGTGCACAAGAGTTTATTGATTTGCTGCGCCCATTAACGCCTCGTTTATACTCCATTTCATCGTCTCAGTCAGAGGCTGAAGACGAAGTTCACGTCACGGTAGGGGTGGTGCGCTATGACATTGATGGTCGCTTGCGTACTGGTGGCGCATCGGGTTTTTTAGCTGACAGACTCAATGAAGGTGATGAGCTACGTATTTTCATTGAACACAATGATAATTTCCGTTTACCTGCGAACCCAGAAACGCCTGTCATTATGATTGGCCCAGGAACGGGGATTGCTCCATTCCGTGCTTTCTTACAACAACGAGATAACGACGGCGCAACGGGGAAAAACTGGTTGTTTTTTGGTAACCCCCATTTTGTCGATGATTTTTTGTATCAAGTGGAATGGCAGCGCTATGTGAAAGAGGGCTTATTAACGCAAATTTCTTTGGCTTGGTCGCGCGATCAACAACAAAAAATCTATGTACAGGACAAGTTGCGTGAACAAGGGGAAGCGGTGTGGCAATGGCTGCAAGAAGGCGCACATATTTACGTCTGTGGTGATGCAAACCGTATGGCGAAAGATGTTGAACAGGCTTTATTGGATATCATCGGCCAATACGGCAACATGGACATTGAGGCTGCCGATGAATTTTTAAGTGAGCTGCGCGTAATGCGCCGTTATCAGAGGGATGTTTATTAATGAGCAATGAACAGCAACAAAAACCCTTAATCGTCGAAGGCAAGTTAGCCGATAGCGAACGTATGAAGCAAGACAGTAACTATTTGCGCGGTACCATTAAGGAGGACTTAAAAAATGGCTTAACAGGTGGCTTTGATGGGGACAATTTTTTATTAATCCGTTTTCATGGCATGTACCAGCAGGATGATCGTGATATTCGCGCTGAGCGAGCTGAGCAAAAATTAGAGCCTCGCCACGCAATGATGTTGCGCTGTCGCTTACCTGGGGGAATTATCACGCCAAAACAATGGATTGATATTGATAAATTTGCCTCAGAACACACATTATATGGCAGTGTGCGCATTACAAATCGTCAGACGTTTCAGTTTCATGGCATCCTTAAAGGGGATGTAAAACCTGCCCACCAAATGTTAAGCCATGTTGGCTTGGATGCACTCGCTACGGCAAACGATGTTAACCGTAATGTGTTATGTACATCTAACCCTGTGCAATCAGAATTACATCAGCAAGCGTATGAATGGGCAAAGAAAATTTCTGAGCATCTGCTGCCTCGCACCAGTGCTTACGCCGAAATCTGGCTAGATAAAGAAAAAGTAGTGACCACGGATGAGGAGCCGATTTTAGGCCAAACTTACCTACCACGAAAATTTAAAACCTCAGTCGTCATTCCGCCATTGAACGATGTGGATTTACACGCTAATGACATGAACTTTGTGGCGATTGCTGAAGATGGTGAGTTGATTGGTTTTAATGTGTTAGTGGGCGGCGGGTTAGCAATGACTCACGGGGATACCGCAACATTTCCACGTTTAGCCAGTGAATTTGGTTTTATTCCATTAGACAAAACATTGGCAGTTGCGGAAGCGATTGTCACCACACAGCGTGATTGGGGGAACCGTACTGAGCGTAAAAATGCCAAAACGAAATACACCTTAGAACGCGTGGGTGTTGACACTTTTAAAGCTGAGGTTGAAAAGCGTGCAGGCGTGAATTTTGAGCCGATCCGCCATTATGAATTTACCGAACGCGGTGACAAGATTGGCTGGCTTAAAGGGATAGATGATCGTTGGCACTTAACATTATTTATTGAAAATGGTCGATTAATTGATTTAGCAGATAGGCCGTTGAAAACGGGTGTTGCAGAAATAGCACGTATCCACCAAGGGGATTTTCGCTTAACGGCTAACCAAAATCTCATCGTAGCGGGTGTGCCCGAAAGTGAAAAAGCGACCATTGAAGCCATTGCGAGAGCCCATGGGTTAATGAGCGATGTCATTACACCACAGCGTGAAAATTCCATGGCCTGTGTTTCCTTTCCGACATGCCCTCTGGCAATGGCGGAAGCCGAACGCTTTTTACCCGAGTTTACGACCCATGTTGAGAATATTATGGCAGCACACCATGTGGCAGATGAGCACATCGTTTTGCGTATCACAGGTTGCCCAAATGGGTGTGGAAGAGCGATGCTGGCGGAAGTCGGGTTAGTGGGGAAAGCGTTAGATAGGTATAACTTACACCTTGGTGGCAACCGCATTGGGACTCGTATTCCTCGTATGTATCGTGAAAATATTAGCAGCGCAGAAATTTTATCCATCCTTGATGATCTTATTGGCGATTGGGCGAAAAACCGCTTAGCACAAGAGGGGTTTGGTGATTTTCTGATCCGTACTGAGGTTGTGAAGCCTGTGCTAAATTCTGCTGTGGATTTCTATGAGGTTAAGGAGGCGGTATGAGCCGACTTCAGCTTGCAGACGTTATTGGGTTAGATAAAGAGCAGCAAACGGAGTATTTGTCTGAGTTTAATACTCAATTGGAAAATAAGACTGCGCAGCTGCGCATTGAATGGGCAGTTGAAAATTTACCCATACAATTTGTATTGTCATCCAGTTTTGGTATTCAAGCGGCACTTACCTTACATATGGTGACGCAAGTATTACCTGAAATCCCTGTGATATTGACGGATACAGGTTATCTTTTTCCTGAAACCTATCAATTTATTGAGCAATTAACGGAGAGATTACACCTGAATTTACAGGTTTATCGCGCGAAACAAACACCCGCTTGGCAAGAAGCAATTCATGGGCAGCTTTGGACGCAAGGTATTGAAGGGATAGAACATTATAACCAATTGAACAAAGTGGAGCCCATGGAAAGAGCTTTACATGAACTACAGGCGCAGAGCTGGTTTTCAGGGTTAAGGCGAGAGCAATCTGCAAGCCGTGCAAATTTATCTGTGCTTGGCATAGGCAAAGGGATTTTTAAAATTCTACCCGTGATTGATTGGAATAATAAGCAAGTCTATGAATACCTAACAAAGCATAACTTGCCTTACCATCCGTTGTGGGAGAAGGGATATTTATCTGTTGGGGATACTCATACAACCCGCAAATGGGAAGCGGGCATGAATGAGGAAGATACGCGTTTCTTTGGCCTAAAGAGGGAGTGTGGGCTTCATGAAAACTAAATACTCGTCATCCCCGTCATATTTCAAACTGCAGCGTTGTTGTCTGCGCTCAGCTACCTTAGTCACATACTTGTGTATGTTCCTAGCGACTCATTTACTTATCGCCTAGGGACAACATGAATTATTTAGAGTATTGGTTATTTGTAACCCAAGCTATAGTTTTAGTTTAGAGTCTAAATAGTGATGGATTTAATAAAATATTTGTTTAATTACAAAGGGATGTTTATATCTAAAAAATAGATATTCCTTAATTTTTATAAATTTACTTTCAAAATAAAGTTTAAGTTAAGTTTTGTCTATTTGGTGTTTTTGGTCTCTATTTGTTGCTAATTAATGAGTGTTTGGCTTATTCCTTTCTGTTACAAGTCATATTTTTTTAGCATTTCAAACCTTAACTTTTACGCCATATAGTCAATTTTATGTTTCATATAATTTGTTTGTATAACGATGGGTGAGCAAGATGGATTATTTACCGTTATTTGTCGATGTACGTACGCGCAAAGTGGTGTTAATTGGCGGCGGTGTAGTGGCCGCGCGCAAGGCCGAATTGCTCATCAAAGCACAGGCTAAGCTTGTGGTGATCTCCCCGTCGTTATGTCCTCAATTACAAACACAGCATCAGCAAGGCCACTTTGAGTGGTTGGCGCAAGAGTACCTTTCTTCGCTGTTGGATGATGCTTTTTTAGTGATTGCAGCAACGGATGACGCGCTCCTCAATGAAACCGTGTTTTACGATGCCAATGAGCGCAAAATTTTTGTCAACGTGGTTGATGACCAGCCGCTGTGTTCGTTTATCGTGCCTTCGATTATCGACCGCTCGCCTGTGATTGTGGCGATATCTTCTGGTGGAACCGCCCCTGTGTTGGCGCGTTTACTTAGAGAAAAATTGGAAACCATGCTGCCATTATCGTTAGGCAAGATGGCCGAAATCGCAGGGCGTTGGCGCGGTAAAGTCAAAGAGACGTTGAGTAATATGCGAGAAAGAAAGCGTTTCTGGGAAAAAAGTTTTAGTGGGCGCTTTGCCTCTTTGGTGGAAAAAGGCCAGTTAAGCGAAGCGGAACAACAGCTTGAACGCCAGCTTTATGAGCAAGATAACCGTGGAGAATTGGTTTTAGTCGGTGCAGGCCCCGGTGATGCAGGACTGCTTACATTAAAAGGGCTGAGAGTATTACAAAGCGCGGAAGTGGTTTTATACGACCATTTGGTGAGCGAGGAGATCCTCGAATTGGTACGCCGTGATGCTGACAAAATTTGTGTGGGTAAACGGGCGGGCAATCACAGTGTTTCTCAAGAAGAAACCAATGAAATGATCGTGAAATTTGCTCAGCAAGGTAAAAAAGTGGTGAGATTAAAAGGCGGCGATCCGTTTGTTTTCGGTCGTGGCGGTGAGGAATTACAAGTTGCCGCAAAAGCAGGGATACCTTTCCAAGTGGTGCCAGGTGTAACCGCTGCAATCGGCGCGACGGCTTATGCAGGAATTCCTCTCACTCACCGAGAACACTCGCAAAGCATCACGTTTATTACTGGACATTGCCGTGAAAATGGCGCGGATCTGGATTGGCAGGCATTGGCTCGCGGTCAGCAAACATTAGCGATTTATATGGGCACCGTAAAGGCGGCCAATATCAGTGAGCAATTGATTAAATTTGGTCGCGCGAGTGACACCCCTGTCGCCGTTGTGGGGAGTGGGACACGACGAGACCAAAAAGTGGTAACAGGTCAATTGCATGACCTCGAGGCACTTGCCCAACAAGCACCCGCACCTGCATTGATTGTGATTGGCGAGGTTACAGCATTACACAATGAGCTCGCATGGTTTGGTTCGCAAACAGAAGATATCCGCTGGCGTAGCGCTGTGCTGGAACTGGCTTAATGATGGAGATTGTCGTGAACGAGAAAAAATTGACCCACTTGCAGCAGTTAGAGGCTGAAAGTATTCATATTATTCGTGAAGTTGCCGCTGAGTTCGCAAACCCTGTGATGCTGTATTCCATCGGTAAAGACTCTTCTGTGATGTTGCATTTAGCGCGCAAAGCTTTCTATCCTGGGAAATTACCTTTTCCATTGTTACATGTGGATACAGGGTGGAAATTCCGCGAAATGTATGAGTTTCGTGATGCTACCGCACAAAAATACGGTTTTGAATTATTGATTCACCGTAACCCTGAAGGGGAAAAGTCGGGAATTAACCCCTTTGTACATGGCAGTGCAAAGCACACGGATATCATGAAAACGGAAGGATTGAAACAAGCACTTGATAAATACGGTTTTGATGCGGCTTTTGGTGGCGCGCGGCGTGACGAAGAAAAATCCCGAGCAAAAGAGCGGATCTACTCATTTAGAGACCGATCTCATCGTTGGGATCCAAAAAACCAGCGCCCTGAACTTTGGCACAATTATAACGGTCAGATCAACAAGGGGGAAAGTATTCGCGTATTCCCACTTTCGAATTGGACAGAGTTGGATATTTGGCAGTATATCTACTTGGAGAATATCGATATTGTTCCGCTGTATTTTGCGAAAGAGCGCCCGGTGATCCAGCGAAATGGTACTTTGCTGATGGTGGATGATGACCGAATTGATTTAAAAGTCGGAGAGGTGATCAGTCAACAGCAAGTACGTTTTCGAACGTTAGGCTGCTGGCCGCTAACTGGCGCGGTTGAGTCTCAAGCCCAAACATTGCCTGAAATCATTGAAGAAATGTTGATTTCGACCACGAGTGAGCGACAAGGGCGGTTAATCGATAGTGACCAGTCTGCATCTATGGAGCTTAAAAAGCGCCAAGGTTACTTTTAATTCGCAAGATAAGGAGCAAATTATGGCACAAGCCGTTTATAACGAATCAATCGCGCTGCAAATTGAGCAGCAAGGTGGCGTGGAACCTTACTTACTTGCGCAACAGCAAAAAGGACTTTTGCGTTTTTTAACCTGTGGCAATGTGGATGATGGGAAAAGTACATTAATTGGTCGTTTATTGCACGATACTCGCCAAATTTACCAAGATCAGCTCACAACACTGCAAAGCGATAGTAAGCGAATGGGCACCCAAGGGGAAAAGCTTGATCTCGCCCTGTTGGTGGATGGCCTTGCTGCGGAACGTGAGCAAGGGATCACCATCGATGTGGCATATCGCTATTTTTCGACAGAAAAGCGCAAATTTATCATCGCAGATACCCCAGGACATGAGCAATATACCCGCAATATGGCGACAGGCGCATCAACTTGCTCACTTTCTATTTTGTTGATCGATGCTCGAAAAGGCGTGCAAGAGCAAACTCGCCGCCACAGTTTTATTAGTACATTGCTGGGGATCCGTCATTTAATTGTTGCGGTGAATAAGATGGATCTGGTGGAGTACAGTGAAGCTGTATTCGACAAAATTAAACAGGATTACCAACAGTTTGCTACTGAATTACCCGTCGAGCTGAATGTTTGGTTTGTACCGATTTCAGCCCTTGATGGTGACAATATTGTTAACCCGAGTGAGCAACTACCTTGGTATCAAGGGGAAACGTTATTGTCTATTTTAGAAAATGTGCAGGTTGAGCAAAAAGCCTCAGAGCAAGCGTTGCGTTTTCCTGTGCAATATGTGAATAGACCCAATTTAGATTTTCGCGGTTACAGCGGCACACTGTCGTCAGGCATTGTTCAAGTTGGACAAGCAATTAAAGTGCTGCCATCGGGGGCAACGGCCAAAATTAAGGAAATAGTGACATTTTCGGGCTTACAGGATTTCGCCGTACCTGGTGAAGCCATCACGTTGGTGTTGGATGATGAAATCGATATTAGCCGCGGCGATTTGATTGTCGCAGAAAACGAAAACTTGCAAACCACGCAACATGCGTCGATTGATGTTGTGTGGATGGCGGAACAACCCCTTGTTCAAGGCCAGCAATTAGATATTAAAATTGCAGGAAAACGCAGCCGAGGGAAAGTTGAAAATATTCAATATCAAGTGGATGTGAATAACCTCACACAAAAAGTGGCAACGGAATTACCGTTAAATGGCATTGGTTTAGTGGAGTTTTCATTTGATGAGCCATTATTATTGGAAAACTACCAACGCAATGCGGACACGGGGGGCATGATTTTTATCGATAGGCTGACGAATGTGACTGTGGGGGCTGGACTCGTGCGAGAAGCACAGGAGCCAATTTTTGAGTCAACGGGGGAATTTAGTGAATTTGAAATTGAGCTTAACCAGCTGATTCGCCGGCATTTTCCTCATTGGGGGGCTCGGGACGTACTGGGTGGAAAATAAACCAATGACTCAAGATAACAATATTGTATGGCATCAACATGTGGTCACGCGCCCTTTACGGGAAAGTAATAATGGTCATAAAGGGGCCGTCTTGTGGTTTACTGGGCTCTCTGGGTCGGGTAAATCGACACTCGCGGGCGCCATTGAACACCAGCTGGCCTCGATTGGCGTGAAAACCTATTTATTGGATGGCGATAATATTCGTCATGGGTTATGTCGTGACCTTGGTTTTAGTGAGGCTGACAGGCAAGAAAATATTCGGCGAGTGGGTGAAGTTGCTAAACTAATGGTGGATGCGGGGTTAGTTGTAGCAACGGCGTTTATTTCGCCTTTTCAATCGGATCGGCAAAGTGTTCGTGAATTATTCGAACCAAACCAATTTTTTGAGTTATACGTTGATACGCCAGTGTATGTGTGTGAACAACGTGACCCGAAAGGGTTATATCAACAAGCACGAGAAGGGAAAATTAAACAGTTTACAGGGATTGACTCCCCTTATGAAACACCCTTAAGCCCTGAATTACGGCTTGACGGGCAGCAACCTATCTCCGATTCTCTTTCTCATATTATTGCGCTATTACTGCGCAATAATATCATTCAAATGGATTATTAATGCCACTTAGCTATTATCTTAAATCACAGATCTTGATCTTTAGTGATAAAATAAGGTGATAGTTAAGGGGTACAAATCCGATTTATTCTGACTTTTTAATATAATTTTTTGTCACAGTAGCGCGATTCGCTGAGTTATGGGATGATTAGCACATCATTTCAGGGGGCAAGATGGGTAAATTAACGCTACTATTAATCGCGATATTAGCATGGTTGCAGTATTCCTTATGGTTAGGCAAGAATGGCATACATGATTATGTCCAAGTTAAAGACGATGTTGCCGCACAGGAAATTGTTAACTCGCGCTTGAAAATGCGTAATGAACAATTATTTGCTGAAATTAATGACCTCAATGATGGTCAAGATGCAATTGAAGAACGTGCGCGTAGCGAGCTTGGTATGATTAAACCAGGTGAGTCTTTCTATCGCATGGTAAAAGAAAGCAGCAACCAGAAATCTGCTCAATAATATGAAACCTAAAACAATGAGCCCATTTGCCTGATAATTTCTGATGTAAGAACCAAATAATGACAAATCCAAGTGTTGCCCCACAAATTGTTGCACTGATCCCTGCAGCAGGTATTGGCAGTCGTATGAATGCTGATTGCCCTAAGCAGTATTTACCCGTCGCGGGCAAAACGATTATCGAACATACTATTGATGCATTGTTAGCGAATAATACCGTCAATACGGTGGTGATCGCACTTAGCGCAGATGATGATTATTTCCAGCAGCTTGATATTGCGAAAGACCCTAGGGTGACGGTAGTTACGGGTGGAAAAGAGCGTGCCGATTCTGTTTTGGCAGGGCTTAATTACCTTACATCACAACCCGATTATCATGATTGTTGGGTACTGGTGCATGATGCGGCAAGGCCTTGCCTCCACCAACAAGATCTCAACAACATTATTCAATTAGCAACGGAACAAGGTTGCTGTGGTGGTATTCTTGCCGCCCCTGTGCGTGACACAATGAAACGTAGTGTAAAAACCTCAGTATTCATTGACCACACGGTTGAACGTGAGGCGCTATGGCACGCATTGACCCCTCAATTTTTTCCGTTGGAACTCTTACGGAACTGTCTAAGTAAAGCCTTGAAAGAGAACGCCGTGATCACCGATGAAGCCTCAGCACTTGAGTATTGTGGCTATCAACCTGTTCTCGTGGCAGGCCGAGCGGATAACTTAAAAGTGACGCAGCCTGAAGACCTCGCGCTGGCGGAGTTTTATCTTTCAAGAATGAATAACTAAGGAAAAACAATGAGAATCGGACACGGTTTTGACGTACACAAATTTGGTGGCGAAGGCCCTATCGTAATTGGCGGCGTGCGTATTCCCTACGAGCAAGGTTTGCTGGCTCATTCAGATGGTGATGTGGTGTTACATGCGTTAACGGACGCTATTTTAGGCGCTGCGGCATTGGGGGATATCGGAAAATTATTCCCCGATACTGACCCTGCATTTAAAGGGGCGGATAGCCGTGTTTTATTAAGGGAAGCCTTTTGCCACGTGCGTGCTAAAGGCTATCGTATTGGTAATATCGATATCACCATTATGGCGCAAGCCCCGAAAATGCTGCCTCATATTCCACAAATGCGTGTGAATATTGCTGAAGACTTAGAATGTCATATGGATGACGTGAATGCAAAAGCGACAACAACAGAGCAATTAGGTTTTGTGGGTCGTAAAGAAGGCATCGCGTGTGCCGCCGTTGTCCTTTTAGTGAAAGATAATAGTAATGAAAGCAATGAATGTTCAGTACCTGCATGGTAAACCTCTTTCTTCAGGGACATTAAAAAGTATTCCTGAAGATTTTATTGTTAAAGAAGATCTAGGCTTCGAGTTAGATGGCGAAGGCGAGCACGTGATGGTGCGCGTGGAAAAAACAGGCTGCAATACGCTGTTTGTGGCAGAGCAACTTGCCAAATTTGCTAAAATTTCAGCCCGTGTTGTTAGCTATGCAGGTTTAAAAGACAGACATGCGGTGACCGAACAGTGGTTTTGTTTGCAAATGCCAGGCAAAGACACACCTGATTTCTCAGCGTGGCAATTAGAAGGTTGCCGCGTGCTTGCTGTGACGCGACAAAAGCGTAAATTACGTATTGGTTCCCTGAAAGGAAATCAATTTGAAATCACGCTGCGTGATATTTCTAATGCCAATGATGTTGAGCAGCGTATGCAAAAAATCGCCACTTCGGGTGTGCCAAATTACTTTGGTGAGCAGCGTTTTGGGCGTGATGGACAAAATTTAACACAAGCTTTGCGCTGGGCTAACCAAGAAATTCAAGTTCGCGAACGCAATAAACGCAGTTTTTATTTGTCTGCGGCACGCAGTGCGATGTTTAATCATGTGGCGAGCGAGCGAATTGCCCAAGGAATCCAGCAGCAAGTGCTGTTAGGTGATGCCTTGCAATTAACGGGGCGTGGTAGTTGGTTTGTGGCAACACAAGAAGAACTTCCATCATTGCAAAGCCGTTTGCTATCATCAGAGTTGAGTGTCACCGCACCTTTACCTGGAGATGGTGAGTTAGGTACACAAGATGACGCACTGGCATTTGAAACGGCATGTTTAACAGAATATCAAGCCGTTATCCCACTGATGCAACGCGAACGCGTTTCTCCAGTTAGGCGTGCGATTATTGCTAAACCGCAAAATTTTTCATGGCAATGGTTAGATGATTCGACAGTAAAATTGGCGTTTTTCTTGAACTCAGGTTGTTTTGCTACTAGCGTGGTACGAGAAATTATTAATCAGAATGGGCAGGATAATGTCGATGCTAAAGATTTTATTGAGTAATGACGATGGTGTAAATGCTCCAGGAATTCAAACGCTTGCGGCAGCGCTACGCCAATATTATCATGTTCAAGTAATTGCGCCTGATCGTAATCGCAGTGGTGCGTCTAATGCACTTACATTAGATAGACCGCTAAAAATTCAAACGTTAAGTAACGGCGATCTTTCTGTCCAAGAAGGAACGCCGACTGACTGTGTCTATATTGGCGTGAATAAAGTCGTTCGTCCGCGCCCTGATATTGTGGTATCGGGGATTAACTGTGGCCCTAATTTGGGTGATGACGTGATTTATTCAGGTACGGTGGCAGCAGCAACGGAAGGCCGTCATTTAGGGTTGCCGTCGATTGCCGTTTCGCTAGATGGTGAAATCCATTATGAAACGGCGGCAAAAGTGACTTGTGATATTCTCTCGATGTTACAAAAGAACCCATTACGAGCAGGAAATATCTTGAATATCAATGTACCTGATATCCCTTATGAAGAAATTAAGGGTATCAAAGTCACGCGTTGTGGTAGCCGCCACGCGGCATCGGAAGTGTATAATCTTGAAGACCCTAAAGGAAATATGCTGTACTGGTTAGGGCCTGTCGGGGAAATTCGCGATGCAGGGCCAGGGACAGACTTTGAAGCCGTTCAAAATGGTTATGTTTCCATTACGCCATTACAGGTCGACTTAACGGCGTATAAAGCGCACACATTGGTCGAAGAGTGGTTGGAAAAATCAGGAGTGACAGTAAAATGAAAACTGGGCTCATGAAAGAACTTTTGGCACAGTTACGCCAACAGGGAATTCACGATGAGCGCCTATTGGATGCTATTTCACAGGTTCCTCGTGAACGGTTTGTGGACGAAGCGCTCTCACATAAAGCCTACGATAATATCCCGTTACCAATTGGTCATGGGCAAACTATTTCACAGCCGTATATTGTGGCAAAAATGACGGCGTTATTGTCGTTAGCACCGAATGATAATGTGCTGGAAATCGGTACAGGTTCGGGGTACCAAACTGCGGTATTGGCGCATCTTGCACACCATGTGTTCTCGGTTGAGCGTGTTAAAAGCCTGCAATGGACAGCTAAACGTCGGCTTAAACAGCTGGATCTGCATAATGTGTCTACTCGCCATGGTGACGGCTGGGAAGGGTGGCAATCCAAAGGCCCATTTGATGCCATTATTGTTACAGCAGCACCAACAGAAATTCCGACTCTGTTGTTAGGGCAATTAAAAGATTGTGGTCGAATGGTATTACCTGTTGGGGATAAAGAGCAATCCCTGAAGTTAATTACTCGACGGGGAAATGATTATCATGCAAACGTCATTGAAAAAGTACGTTTTGTGCCTCTTATTGCGGGTGAACTGCTTTAATTTATTTGCAATGGTATTTCTGCATTATAAAACGGATTGATTTTTTATAATGATGTTAAATAAAATGCCATTGCAAAAGTTTTACTAACTCAAATAGAAGTAAAACCATTCCAAATATGATATTTTACCCATCTAAAATTGAATCAGTGGCTTAAACTATTAAGTCATAATCTCAAATTGTTATCTTTTTGATATATTTAACTTGTTCACTATTTTGTATTTCTGCTTTAATAAGTGAAATATTTTATGGTAACTCTATTACTGACATAAAACTGAATTGTCGCGTCAGATTTTTCTTCACGGGAGAAGAAGCATGAAAATTGTTAGCCCTATAAGCAGAATTCGATGGGCAGTCATCTTTTCATTTAGCGGAGCGCTATTGGCAGGGTGTTCTACGCCATATCATCCAGCAGCACCTATTTCGAGTGTGAATGATAGCCAATCGCGTCAGCCAGTGGCTCAAAGGACAACATCTACTGCGTCAAACAGCACAGGGATGAGTACGGCAATGCCGTCATCACGTCCAAACTTATCGAGTAATACGAATAATCAGCCGATAAACCGTACGTCAACGCCTGTAAATACAAGCAGCGATGGTCGTATTGTTTATAACCGTGATTATGGCAGTATTCCAAAAGGCAGTTATAGTGGGAATAGTTATACTGTTCAGCGTGGCGATACGTTATTTTATATCGCGTATATAACGGGTAATGATTTCCGCGAGTTAGCATCGAAAAACAATATACCTGAACCATACAGCTTAAATGTCGGTCAGGTAATTAATATTGGTAATACAAATGTGAACTCGAGCACGCAATTGGCGTCAAATTCATCAAATAGTCATCAGCAACCAGTTGATCTCCGAACAACTAATGAGTATCCTGCAAACAGTGGTGGTCAAACTTCGGGTAAGATGTTGCCGAATAATAGAAAACCTGCAACGCAAGTTTCTACAACAACGAATACGACTACTGCATCAACTGCTTCTACAGCAGCAAGTGGCACAAATAATTCGTCAATAAAATGGCGTTGGCCAGCAGAAGGGAAAATGATTGAAGGTTTCTCTGATGCCCAAGGCGGGAACAAAGGGGTGGATATTGCTGGTTCCCGAGGTCAATCTGTGCTCGCTTCTGCGCCAGGAAAAGTCGTTTACGCAGGTAATGCTTTGCGTGGATATGGAAATCTAATAATTATAAAACATAACGATGACTACTTGAGTGCTTACGCACACAACGATACGTTGCTTGTGCGCGATCAACAGGATGTAACTGAAGGTCAGAAAATAGCTACTATGGGTAGTACTGGTACAAGTTCAGTTAGACTACACTTTGAAATTCGTTACAAGGGAAAATCAGTAAACCCGTTGCGTTATTTACCGCAACGATAAACTGGGCAGAATGCTTTGACATTCTGTCCGCATTATCTAGGGTAGGAGTCACTGATGAGCCAAAGTTCGCTGAAAGTTAACGAGTTATATAATGACCTTGACGAAAGCAATTTAGACGACGCTTTTGATGAGAGTCAGTTTAAAGAAGAAGATCTGGTTTCTGAACAGGATGAAGAAATGGATTTACTCCAGAACACGAGTCAACGTGTTCTGGATGCTACCCAAATCTATCTAAGTGAAATTGGATTTTCACCACTCCTCACAGCAGAAGAAGAAGTTTTCTATGCTAGACGTGCACTGCGTGGCGATGTAGCTTCACGCCAGCGCATGATAGAAAGTAACCTTCGCTTAGTTGTGAAAATATCTCGCCGTTATAATAACCGAGGCCTTGCTTTACTCGATCTGATTGAAGAGGGTAACCTTGGGTTGATTCGTGCTGTTGAAAAATTTGATCCAGAAAAAGGATTCCGTTTTTCGACGTATGCGACGTGGTGGATCCGTCAAACGATTGAACGCGCCATTATGAATCAAACCCGCACCATTCGCCTTCCTATTCATATCGTAAAAGAACTTAATATCTATCTTCGTACTGCACGTGAATTAGCCCAAAAATTGGACCATGAGCCAAGCCCTGAAGAGATCGCTGAACAGCTAGATAAACCTGTTGAAGACGTCAGCCGTATGTTGCGTTTAAATGAACGAATTACATCTGTTGACACTCCAATTGCAGGGGACTCAGAGAAATCTTTGCTTGAGGTATTGTCTGATGATAATGATTCAGGCCCAGAAAATACAATTCAAGACAACGACTTAAAAGATAATATTGTTAAGTGGTTATATGAATTGAACCCAAAACAAAGGGAGGTTTTAGCACGTCGTTTTGGGCTTTTAGGTTATGAAGCAGAAACTCTTGAAGAGGTTGGGCGCGAAATTGGGCTCACTCGTGAACGAGTTCGTCAGATTCAGGTGGAAGGTTTAAGACGGTTAAAAGATATTTTACATGGCGAAGAACTGACATTAGAGTCGCTATTCAATATGTAGAGTGTTAATGAGATAAAAGATAAATAAGAATCCCTATAAGTGAAAGTTTATAGGGATTTTTTTATGACTAGACATAGCGTTAATTAATGGGAACACCGCTATGAAATTTAAAATCATTATCAGGCGTTGAAATTAATTCAGCTTCAATGATTCCAAAATAATTAACACGCTCAGTAATATCTTGTTTACTAATTAACTGAGCTAACTGCAAATAGTCTTGGTAATGTCGAGCTTCTGAGCGTAATAATGAAATATAAAAATTAGCCAGTTGTTCATCTAAATAAGGCGCTAATTTTGCAAACCGTTCACAAGAACGTGCTTCAATATAAGCACCAATAATCAGCTTATCGACTAAGGTTTTTGGATCGTGCGGATCGATATGGCTAAATAATCCTTTGGCATAACGGCCTGCAGTGATGCCATCATAAGGAATATTACGCTCGTGCATGATTTCCAACACTTGGTAAAAATGATGTAACTCTTCCTTGATGAGCAGCACCATTTTATCGATTAAATTTTGGCTATAAGGTGATTGTTTACGCGCCAGTATCTGTTTGGAAATCTGGTTTTTATTTCTTAAAGTGTGAACATCACCAATTCTATCGTAAGCAAAAGCCTCATAGGGTTTAAACCATTCGAGTAACGTAGCCGCACTGTCTTTATCCACGGCATATTTACGGATTAAAAATAGAGCACTTTGCGCGGCTTTTAACTCACACAATAAGTGGTCTTTAAGGATAATCGGTAAGTTTTCAGGCTGACTCGCTTTTTGCACCCATTCATCTGGGGTTTCACACTGTAAAAATTGCCGAATTGGTGCGAGTAACACCGCATACTCATCCATGTTAGTTATTCATATCCTTTAAACGATAAATCCAATCAAGGGCTTGGCGAGGTGTCAGCTTATCTGGGTCAATGCCATCCAGTGTGGTTAACACTGGAGAGGGTTCCGCCTCTTCCGTTGTTAAGAAACTCAGTTGTGCGCTATCGACATGACTCGCATTGGCATTATTCGAGATAATCTCTAGCTCTTTTAGTTTTTGCTTGGCGCGTTTAATCACCTCTTTAGGCACACCTGCTAACGACGCAACGGCAAGGCCATAGCTTTTACTGGCTGCACCTTCTTGAACATTGTGCATAAAGGCGATGGTATCACCGTGCTCAATGGCATCAAGATGGATATTTACGGCGCCTTCCAGTTTTTCAGGTAAGGTTGTCAGTTCAAAATAATGGGTTGCGAACAATGTCATTGCTTTGATTTTATTGACTAAGTTTTCAGCACAAGCCCATGCAAGAGAAAGCCCGTCATACGTTGAGGTACCACGACCGATCTCATCCATCAAGACCAAGCTGTGTTCGGTTGCATTATGCAAAATATTGGCTGTTTCAGTCATTTCCACCATGAATGTTGAACGACCAGAAGCAAGATCATCCGAGGCACCTACACGAGTAAAAATACGATCAATTGGGCCAATAACCGCTTTGCTAGCGGGCACAAAGCTACCGATATAGGCAAGCAAGGTAATCAGCGCAGTTTGACGCATATAGGTACTTTTACCGCCCATGTTTGGCCCTGTAATGATCAACAAACGGCGCTGTGGAGATAATGAAAGCGGGTTGGAAATAAACGGCTCACTTAATACTTGTTCAACGACTGGATGGCGGCCTTCTGTAATCTGAATACCTGCTTTTTCAGTGAGTTGTGGGCAGGCATAACCTAATGTTTCTGCGCGTTCAGCAAGGTTGGTTAAGACATCGAGTTCTGATAATGCCTCTGCACTGGTTTGTAACGCAGCAAGGTGTGGAAGTAGCATATCAAACAGTTCGTCATATAGCGCTTTTTCGATGGCTAATGCTTTCCCTTTAGAGGTTAGAACCTTATCTTCATACTCTTTGAGCTCAGGAATAATGTAGCGTTCAGCATTTTTTAAGGTTTGGCGACGTACATAGTGGATTGGCGTGAGATGACTTTGGCCGCGGCTGACTTGGATATAATAACCATGAACCGCGTTATAACCAACTTTTAAGGTGTCGATACCTAATTTTTCGCGCTCGCGAATTTCTAATCGGTCGAGGTAATCTGTCGCGCCATCGGCCAAAGCACGCCATTCATCGAGTTCGCTATTGTAACCAGGGGCAATCACACCACCGTCACGTACTAATACAGGGGGAGCATCGATAATTGCGGTTTCCAATAAACTTTGTAGTTCATCAAATTGCCCAATTCGGCTTTGTAGTTCTTTTAAATACGGGCTACTGGATTGGCTAAGAATTTGATGTATATCGCTATATTGCTGGAATGCATAACGCATACGAGTTAAATCACGTGGTCGCGCAGAACGCAGTGCAAGGCGAGCAAGAACGCGTTCTAAGTCACCAATTTGGCGTAAAAACGGTTGTAATTCAAAACCGTGTTCCTGCAAAGCGCTAATTGCTTGCTGGCGGTTATTCAATACTTGGATATTACGCAGTGGGGTATGTAACCAGCGTTTTAGCATGCGGCTACCCATTGGTGTTACGCACATGTCTAAAATAGAGGCGAGTGTATTTTCAGTGCCACCCGCAAGGTTTTGGGTGATTTCTAGATTACGGCGTGTTGCCGCATCCAAAATGACATTATCATTTTGTTTTTCCATCACAATACTGCGGATATGTGGTAGCGAAGTGCGTTGGGTATCTTTGACATACTGCAGCAAACAACCTGCAGCACGTAGGGCTTTATGGGCATTCTCTACGCCAAAACCGATTAAATCTTTGGTGCCAAATTGCAATCCAAGCTGTTGTTTTGCCGTATCCAGTTCATATTCCCATAATGGACGGCGACGTAAGCCTTTATTATGTTCAATCAAGGACATACTGGCGAAATCTTCTGGGTACAAAAGCTCTGCAGGGCGCGTACGCTGTAACTCGGCTTGCAGGGTTTCTTCATCAGAAATTTCGCTGATAATAAAGCGGCCTGACGTGATGTCTAGTGTGGCAAAGCCGTAGCCTTGAGCATCTTGCCATACTGCGGCGAGTAGATTGTCTTGGCGTTCATTTAATAATGCTTCATCGGTGATGGTGCCTGGTGTGACAATGCGTACCACTTGGCGCTCAACGGGGCCTTTACTGGTCGCTGGGTCGCCAATTTGTTCGCAAATCGCGACAGATTCGCCCATTTGCACCAGTTTGGCGAGGTAACCTTCGGCAGCATGGTGTGGTACACCCGCCATCGGAATGGGTTGACCCGCAGATTGCCCGCGTTTTGTTAGGGAGATATCCAGTAATTGTGAGGCTTTTTTAGCATCATCAAAGAACAGTTCGTAAAAGTCCCCCATACGATAAAACAGCAGTATGTCTGAATGTTGTGCTTTTAGTTTTAAATACTGCTGCATCATTGGTGTGTGGGATTCGAAGCTTTGCTTATCAGTCATAGTGTTGTCTGTTCTAGCGTATTGAGTTAACGAAGTTCTGTGAGCGAGTTTAACGTTCACTAAAGGGTATAAAATACCACAGATCCCATCAAATGAGAGTAGGCAAACGTGTTACGCATGGATTTATCTATGGTATTACGCCAAAGTGATAGAGGGCAACTTGAGTTTGGTGATAAAGAGTCTGAAATGTGTCGTTGTCTATTTAGACATTTATGACTCGCGTGCTATTCTTGCTAGAGTTTACTGTTCTAAATTTACATACTGATCAAATTAGCGTCATTAATATTAAACCACGATGATAAAATGCACTATCGCCCGTTTGAAGTGAGGCTACAATGAAAAAGAATGAATTAATTCAAGCAACAAAACCGACACGTATTCAAATTATTCGTGCAGTGACAACGTCTACAGCGATTGAAATAGGGCAGGAGCCTCGTCGTCTTGAGGAAGAATTGAAAACGAAACGTGAAAAGTTTGGACATTTGAAATTAGCAATTTAATTTGTTTTTAAGGCTTCGTTAATCCAATATTTCATTGGTTCATAGTTTAGTGGTTACAAGCCATTTTGTACTGCCATCGAGTAGGCGCGATAATAGCCTATTTTTCTCTATTTAGCCTTGATTAAAAAGCTGTTTGAGCTTGTTCCAAACGAATTAAAACCACAACTTGAATGGGCGGGACCATTGTGAGTAAAACCGAGAGGTGAGTAATATGGCGTTTATCGATCTCCCTGATGAAATTGATTTTTTAAGCTTTTTTGAAAGTGAGCCTATTCATCGGGATATTGAAGATGCGGTGACATTTGGCTATGAATTCAAACAGGGGAATATTCGTCTATTATTCTACTTTACGGCCTATGAAGGCTGTGTCTCCTTGATATTAAAGCAAGAAGATACGGACTTGCTTTCATTATATTTGAGTGAAATAACAAGAATTTCAATTACTGAAGATGAACGTGCATTGATCATTTGGCCAAAAGCAAATAGTGCCGAAAATAATTATTATGTGCAAGTTAGGCCAACAATCCTAATTAACAATAAAGGATATGCTGGATAATAATGTCTGTATTGTTGATTTTGTGAAAAAACGCCCCTTAATTTAAGAGGCGTTTTTTGTTATTGCATCGATTTTTTCAGTTTTTCAACTTGTTCGGCAGTAACGGGGGTGCCTTGGCCACCCCATTCGGCGCGTGCCCATGAAAGCAAATCAGCGATTTCTTTTGGGTCTAAATCATCGGCAAAGCTTGGCATGGCGTACATGCGTTGCCCATTGGGGAATGTGGTCGTCGGGATACCTGTTAATACTACGCTGATAAAGGTTTCAGGGCTATCCATGGCTAAAATAGCATTGCCTTTTAAAGCCGGAATACCATTCGGTACGCCTTCACCTGTAATGCCGTGGCAACCCGCACAAGTGGACATATACATCAAGCGACCCGTTTCCATTGTTGCGCCAATATCCGCGGTAGGTTGAGCATTGGCTTCAGGTAATGGCGCGGGTGGTGCTTTGGCGCCTAACACCTTTCCTTGTTTATCCGTCATCAAATAAATCGCCATGTCGTCGACATCGCTTTTCTTCATTTGGCTTGTGGAAAAATGTGTCACGGTGCTCATATCGGCAAATGCTGAGCCTTGAGGGGCATTACCTGTCAGTAAAAACTGGCTCAAAGACGCAGTGTCATAGCCATGTTTAGATAACGCTTGTGCAGTGATATCTGGAATTGCCAGACCCGCTTCTTCCCCCCCTTGTAATGAGCGAGAAAATTCGACGCCCATCATCAGGTTACGTGGTGAATGGCAGGCACCGCAGTGGGCAAGACCCTCCACGATATATGCACCTCGGTTCCATTGCTCAGAGCGCTGTGGGTCATGTGGCGCATTTTGTTTCGGGAAATTAAGCAGCGTCCAAAAGTTCATAAACGGGCGAACAGGTAAAACAAATACGCCTGTATTCTCTTTGTTGGGCACGGCCATTGGCGGCAAGGTCATCACATAGGCATACAACGCATCAATATCTTCTGAAGTAGTCATATGCGTGAAAACAAACGGCATGGCAGGGTAGAGGTTACCCCTCTCTTTGCCAATGCCATCTTTAAGCGCACGATGAAAATCGGCACGGGTATAGTTACCAATACCAAATTGTTTATCAGGAGTGATATTGGTGGAATAAATGGTACCAAAAGGTGTCCCGATAGCCCGTCCACCAGCGGCTAGAGGCCCCTCAGGTAAAGAGTGGCAACCAAAACAATCCCCTGCAATAGCCAGTTCTTGCCCGCGAGGTATTAACCTTGCGACTTCTTCCGAGGTGAGTGGTTTGTCTAAGTCAGGGCCAATGCTGGAGGTACGAAATGCACCAAACAGGATTGAAAGCATCAGTGCAGCAAATAGTACAATGATGATATAGAGCGTTTTACGTATGGAACGAGAGTTAGTCATCGTCGTTCTCCCTAATCAATTACGCAGCCAGGAGTGTCGAGGGCGACTTTTCTCACAGCTTCGTAGTAACGCACATACCCAGTGCAGCGGCAAATATGTTCATTTAGCGCCTCTTCAATGGCCTGTTCAAGGTCAGCCCGTTTAACTGGATTTTTCTTGAGCTTATCGAGGAATACGGTAGCGCCTGTCACAAAACCTGGGGCACAGTAGCCGCATTGGAACGAAAAGTTTTCGATAAAGGCTTGTTGGATCGGGGTTAATTCAACCACTTTACCTTGCTCATCCAGTTTTGCTTGCCCTTCAATAGTGACAATATTTTTGTTATTAAAGTAGTGTGCGCCAAAAATACAGGTACGGCTTTCAACAGTAGTGCCATCAGGTTGAATTTCCATGATGGTGCAGGCGTGGCAAATCCCCTGTCCGCAACCAAAGTGAGTTCCTGTTAGGTCTAGATATTCATGAAGGAACTCAATCATTGGCATCCCAACAGGGACGTCAATAGGGCCAATTTTTTGACCATTGATGGTTAAGGTTAATGGCTTGCGCTCAATAATCGGAACGGCATTTTTGATATTCATGAGAGGGCCTTTTTAATTTTATCTACCGTAATAGGAAATTCATAAAAACGTTTCCCTGTCGCGTGGGTGAGTGCGTTGCTAGTGGCGGGAAGGATAGGGATCATCCCTAGTTCTGCCATACCTTTCGGCGGCGAGGTTTCAGACAACGGAGGCAAATAATCGATGGTTTGCTGCCAAACGGCCACGTCTTTTGCACGGGGTAAAACATAGCGGTTAAAGTTCCACGTACCGTTACCCGGGCCATCTTCATACAGTGGCAGTTCTTCCATCAATGCATGCCCGATGCCCATTGCCGTACCACCTTGAATTTGCCCAGAAACCAGCTCAGGGACTATCATGGTACCGGGGTCCATAATCATATGATGGCGCATTACATCCACTTCTCCTGTCATAGTGTTGACGTTGAGCTCGACTAAGCAACACGCGGGAGTGACCGTTGTTGGGTCTGCTTTCGCACGTTGAGTCGGTGGGTAGTACGCCATTTTACGTTTGATAAAGTGGTAACCGCCTGTTGTCATTTGTTTTTTCAATTCATTTGGCGCACCATCACCATAACGAATGGATATGGCATCAAGAGGCAGGTTTTTTAGCCCCACGGTTGGAATATCAAAATCAGCGCGAGCCCATTGCCAGCTGGAATAACCATGTACTGCAATCCCCGTGATTAGTCCCATTTCATGGGCACGCTTGGCTAAAATATTGAAAGGGATGGGCTTCATACCACCACCTCCAATGCCATCGGGCCCCACTCGAATATCTGAAAACTCAACATTTAGACCGTTAAATGCACCGCCTCCAGGGCCTTCGCTCCAAATGCTTTTTGCCGCAGGCCATAAGGTATTTTCCAGTAAGAAGTGACCCGCTTGGCGTGTGCCAAAACCGATATAGTAGACTCCACTGGATGAGCTCATATCAGGGATTAACGCAGGTGTCCAATACGGGTCGCTTTTGGCAAGTTCGTCTTGTTTTTTCTGATCTGCCCAGCTGGTTTTTAACGGTAATTCAGCAAATTTGGTGACGCCAAACTCCACTACATCAGGAGCTTTACTGAGAGCTTGCCATACCATCACTTGTTGAGCAGTCGTTCCCCCTGTGCCGATTTCTTGCATGCAGTGGCGCATGGTCAGTTTACCGTCGGCATCAAATTCAAGGGAAAGGATGGTAGGTACGCCGCTAGAACCATACACTTGTTGAACTTGAGCAAAGCCAACACCGTACAGCTTGCCAGGGTTTTTGGCATCATATTCGGTTTTGTTTTTCTCACGATCTTGCCAAATCGGATGCTTTTCTGCCAAGTTCAGCATTTCCACATTGCGTGGGTCTCCTGCGATTACGCCACCTTGGGTATTCGGATAACCTTCTAAAATGGCGTTACGGCGGCGTAGCTCTATTGGGTCGATATTCAGGTTATGCGCTATTTCATCTACCATCAATTCAGTTACTGCCATGGATTGCAGCGACCCAAAACCTCGCATTGAACCAGCTTCAACCGCAGGCGTTGCCATGGCGAGCGCGGTTAAATCAGATTTTGGGAAATAATAAATAGATTGTGCACCCCGTACCGCAACATGAGAAACCGCAACGGATAAGTTTTCACGCCCTCCGCCATTGCAGTTATATGTGCCTTTTAAAACATCAAATTTCCCCGTTTTTTTATCGCCGATAATGGTCACGTCCATTTCAATCGAATGGCGCTTCATCCCCATTTGGAACTGTTCATAACGGTCATTAGCCATGCGCACAGGCAGGCCATCTGCGTAAAAACTGGCAACTAAGGCATAGAATGGAAAAACCGAATAATCTTTCGAACCATAGCCCACCGTTGAGCCTGTTAATAAAACAATGTTTTCAACAGGAAAGTGTTTGTTATTTTTCGATAATTCTGCCGCTGCATTGACGACACCTGCGGGAGATTGTGTCGCCGTCAAAATATGCAGAGTTTTGGTTTTGGCATCATACCATGTGTTGCAGTTATCAGGCTCCATGGCGCAAGGGTCGATGGATTGCGAAAAACCGTGGCGTTCAAGCACAAATTTGTCTGGGTTTTGGCGTGCTGCGGCAATTTCTTGCTCAATTTCCCGTGCGTAATCCATGGCTCTTTCTTGCTTATCAGGCCGTTGTTCTGCTTGATGAAGGGCTTGAATAAAGCCTCCACCACGATCTTTGCGAATAACAGGGGGAACGGTGATGGCATGTTTAGGGTCATAAGGAGGCCAAACAGGTGTATTGCCATCAAAACCGCCTTTAATCCCAGAATCCTGGTAAGGGGAGAAAATTGATGGGGAAAGCGGCGTTTCCCCACCAATTCGTACATAGCGGGCCGCCCCATAGTTTGCAGGTGGTTTAGGGCCTGTAACGGCGCCATATTTCACTGTATTCGTTGCAAAGCGCAACATACGCTGCGCTGCACTGTATTTATCAAAGTCTTGGTAAATCAAAATGGCAACTGGGTGGCCAATAATTGGTGCTGTTTCCCCTAACGGAACTAGCACATTGGTACCGTAAAAACCTTTGCCCATCCCTGTATCTTGGGGGATATTCAGGCCATCACGGATGAGGTCTTCTTGTAAGATGACTTTATCAGGCTGTAAGTTTGGCCCTAGCATTGAAATATCAATACCTTCAAATATTTTATCCGCATTGGTGGCTTTTAACATAAAGGCATAACTTTGTTTTTTTGGCCAGCCTGGAATATCTTTGGCGCGGTAATCACGGGCGAAGTTTTTTCTCCCCGTGACTTTTTCAACGCCATCCCAACGAAAACGCGCTTTACCATTTTGCCCAATCCAGTCGGTTTTCGGTGAATCTGAATCCAATTCAACCGCAAGGGCAAAAGGGAGTTTACCTACCATGACGGTAATCCCTGCGATGGTACCTAATTTAATAAAATTACGCCTAGAAATATGTCCCGTCATTATGTACTCCCAAATTTTATTATTAGGGGGATTTGCATTAGAGGTAGTAATAAATAATGTGTTTGTATAATTAAATATAAGATTATTTTATGACGAATAAATCAAATCACATTTAGATGGTTAATATGTGACTACTCAATAAGTTACATAAATAGTATGGGTATCTATAAAGGGTTATGGGAAATGAGTAAAGGGTTTTATACAAGAAAGTGAATAATCTTGGTGGAGTAATCTTAATTGGACAGTTTTAACAAAAATCACTGCCTAAAATTCATGTTGAGTTAATGGGGTAAAATCATTTTGATTATTTTTAAATAAATTCAATATATAATTAAATATATAACGATTCTATTTTTTGATTGTTATTAATTTTAATGAGAAGCCAGACTGACCGGTTCATTTTGTTAGTCTGGCTTTTTTAGGTTATTGACGTAAGGCTTTAACGTGTTCTGGCGTTACATCAGCAGGTTGACCACCCCATTCAACACGTAGAAAATTGACTAATTCGCTGATTTGTTGGTCGGTCAGCTTATTCGCAAAACCTGGCATGCTTTGTAGGCTTTGGTTATTTGGAAATTGTTGTTCTGGTAAACCATCCAAAATAGCATTAATCAGATTGGTACTGTCTACATCACGTAATGTTGAATTGCCTTTCATCGCAACGGCCACATTCGGTTTACCGCCACCATCGTAAGCGTGGCAGCCAGAACAAGTTTCTAAATACACTTGTCGGCCTTGTGGGTTACCTTCGCCCATTTTTAGTGGCAATGTGGTCGGTGGGTTGTCGCCCATCAGATAAGTGGCGATTGCGCTATTATCTTCAGGAGTTAAATGCTGTGAACTCAGGTAAATCACAGGGTGCATATCACTATAGGCTGAACCTTGTGGGGCGATACCCGTCATGAAAAATTGCTGTAAATCCTGTTTTGTCCAGCCACGTGCAGCGAGCGCCTCTGGCGTAATGTCAGGTGCGATAAAGCGCCCTAATGCACCACCTTTCATATAGTTGTCCAAATCCATTTCACCTAAAGCTCCCCTTGGCGTGTGGCATTCAGAGCAGTGTTCCAATACGTTAACTAAATATTTTCCACGTTGCCATTCAGGAGAGCTGCCTTGAGAGCTGTCTGGAAGCGGTTTATCGTTAAAAAATAGCAGGTTCCAACCAATCATTGCCATGCGCTGATTTAGCGGGAAAGGCAATGAGTTTTCGGGTGGTGCAACATCCACTGCTGGGCGGCTCATCAAGTAGCTGTAAATTGCATCGGAGTCTTCTCGGGTTATACCTTTGTAGGAGGTATATGGCATCGCAGGGTAAAGGTGTTTACTCGGCGGTGAGATCCCTTGAGTAAGCGCCTTATAAAACTGATCTTTTGTCCAGCGGCCAATCCCAAAATCTGCAGAAGGGGTCAAGTTACTGCTATAGATGGTACCAAAAGGCGTATCAAGGGGAAATCCGCCCGCAAGTGGTGCGCCGTTAGTGCTGGTATGGCAAGCTGCGCAGTCGCTAGCGAGAGTCAGGTAGCGACCTCGTTCAATTTCTTGGGGAGTTGAGGTCACTTTTTGAGCGGGACCATCCAATGTACGGCTTTCATACCAGTAAAGTACAGCCCAAACGACGATAATTATCGCAATCAGCCATAAAATGATTTTTTTGATCATTTGATTGCCTCCTTGATAAGCCCAGGAGTGGCAAGAACAACTTCTCGCACCGCATCATAATAACGAACGTAGCCTGTACAACGGCAAATATGGTTGTTCAGAGCCTGCTTAATGGCTTCCTCTAATTCTTCCTCTTTAATTGGGTTACGTTGAAGTTCCTCAATAAAAACGGTTGCTGCATTGACAAAACCAGGAGTGCAATAGCCACACTGGAAGCTAAAATGCTCAATAAAAGCTTGTTGCACAGGGGATAATTTCACATCCCCATTTTCCGCTTTAGTTGCAGCCCCCTCAATGGTACGAATGCTTTTGTTGTTAAAAAAGTGAGCGCCTGTGATGCAGGTGCGGATCTCTTCACTGGTACCTGAAGGGTGGTCTAAGATCACCACGCAGGCGTGGCAAATACCTTGACCACAACCTAGACGTGAACCCGTTAAATCAACATATTCATGAAGGAAATCAATCATCATGAGGCCTTCAGGTACATCCATTGGCCCATAAGATTGACCATTAATGGTTAATGTCAGCGGAAGGAAATTTAAGCTCATGATAATACCTCTTGAATGTCTTTAGCTCGCACAGGGAGGTGCAAGAAATGGTGGCCAGTTGCATCGGCGATAGCATTGACGATAGATGAAACCACAGGGATCATCACTACCTCAGCAACCCCTTTTGGGGGATCGGTTTCTGAGAGTCCTGGTAGGATTTCACTGGTCTGCTGCCAAACTGCAACGTCACTGGCGAGTGGAAGATGGTAACGGTTGAAGTTCCATGTTCCATTACCAGGGCCGTCTTCATACAGAGGTAAATATTCATGGAGGGCATGACCGATACCCATTGCGAGACCACCTTGGATTTGCCCTGAAACCAGTTGTGGAACGATTAAATTACCGCATTCCACAACGGTGTGATGGTCAAGTAATTCAACTTGCCCCGTGGCTTTATCAATGGACAATTCTGTGACAGTCGCTACTGCACTGTAGTAGGTTACACCTGCGTTATTTCTTTGCGTATCAGGGTAATAGGCTTTTTCACGATGACAGACTTGGTAATCCTTTTCAGCAAAACGCAACGCGAGCCCATCGACGGGTAAGCGGCGCATTTCGCCTTGAATGCTAAAATCGGCTTCAGCCCATTGCCAGCGGTTAAATACGTGGCTAACTGCACCTGTCACACCCCCCATTTCAAAGGTGCGATCGATTAATCGCTGTAAACTTAACACCTCTAATCCATCGGCAGTTAGCCCTTCAGCAACCCAGCGTGCATCTTCGCGGCGTACAACTAATGGTGCGGCTTGCCCTCCGCCAATGCCCTCTTGCCAAATTGACATTGCAGCTGGCCACAGTCCATGTTCGAACACGAGTCGAGCCGCTTCTTCTGTACTGTGGGTAAAGTAGTATGCGGAATTACTGGCACTTGACGGTGAGCAATAATTTGGCGTCCAGAGTGGGTTTTGCGCTAAGCGGTCTTGTTCTTCCTGTGCCATGGCAAACGGGTTACCCGTTGATATCATAGGCAAAATCGACCAGTCAGCTACAGAAAAGTGAGCAAGTTCAGCGGGTTTTCCAAGCCATTTTGCGCATACAACGGCTTGAGAGGTAGACATGCCCGTTCCCATTTCAGCCCCACTGTGGTAGATGGCAATTTTGCCTTCTCGCGTTAGCTCTACACGAGCAAATGACGATTCCGCGCCTGTCCCAAAGTCTTTTTGCACACAGGAAATCCCTGTACCAAAAAATTTCCCACTATTTTTGGCTTCGTAATCGGCTTTGCGTTTGGCCCTTTCGGTCCACATCGGGTGAGCTGCGCAGCGCGTTAATACTTCATCGGCACGGATCGCGCCGCCCGGGATTGCCCCTTGGGTATTTTTCATCCCTGATTTGATTAGATTGTTTAGGCGAAATTCAATGGGGTCAGCCTTGAGCAGCTTCGCAGCTTCCTCCATTAACATATCGGTAGCAGCCATGGCTTGCAGTGTGCCGTAACCTCGAGCAGAGCCAGCATCGACCGCTCGTGATGCAATACCAACTGCAGAAAGGTCACTACGAGGAATATAATAAATCGCCTGTGCTCCCGTGGCACCAACCATCACAACGGATGGTGTAAAGTTACAGCGTCCACCGCCATCACCAATAAATGAGGCGCTGAGAGCTTCAATTTTATGTGTTTTCTTGTTGACGGCTAATGTGTAATCCATATCGAAAGCGTGGCGCTTGATACTGGATTGGAATTGCTCATAGCGGTCATTAGCTAGGCGAATAGGTACGCCATCGCCATATAGTGTTGCCATGGCGCCATAATAAGGGAATGGGGCGTGGTCTTTTGAACCATAACCCACTGTAAAACAAGGATGTAGGAATATTTGCTTAATTGGGAACGTTGATTTAGCCAGCATTTCAGGCAACGATGCCGCCACTTCTTGTGGTGACTGAGTTGGGATCACAAGGTGGAATGATTGCGTTTTTGCATCATACCAACCATTGGCATTATCAGGCTCTAATGCAGCGGTATCAATGGATTGAGTTGAATATTTGCGTTTAATGACTAACCAGTCTTCAGGGGGATTTTCCAATTGTTTGGCTAGCGCATCGGCAAAAAACATACCTTCTTCATCCAGTTTTCCACCTTCACGGCCTTCAGGCCATACGGGAAGATGTTTTTTCATCCCAATGGGTGATATCGGCATGTCTTTCATACTGGAATAAATATCTGGGTCGTAAGGGTTTTCACTTCCAATACGTACTCCACGATAGGTGCCCCAAGGGTCACGTTCTAATGGCCCTGTAAATGCACCATATTGAATAATATCATCGTGGAATTTAAGCGTTTCTTTGGCAAAGCGGAATTTTGCAAAGTCATGGTAAATGAGCAGTGCCACAGCTTGGCCTAAATAGGCAGGGGTTTTCCCTTCGGGAAGAAGCAAGTCTTCTCCGTAAAACTCAGGGAAAGCAACACCGTCTTTTTCTAAGTCACTTGCCGTCACAATGCGGTCTGGCATCAAGCCATCGCTGAGCCTATCGAGGTTAAAACCTTGGTAAATTTTGTCCGCTTGGGTCACTCTGAGTAAAAATGCGTGGCCTTGTTGTTTTGGCCAGTGGGGAATATCCCGTGCTCGGATGTCTCTGGCGAAAACTTTTTCACCTTGCACTTTAGAAAAGGCATCAATACGAAATTTTATTCGCTTATCAACGGGGTTCCAGTCTGGGGACTGAAGAATTTTTTCCTCAAATAGCACATCAAAAGCGCGGCTATATAAAGGGGCGAGATACACTGAAATTCCAGCAACAACGGCACATTTTAGAAAGTGTCTGCGGGAGAGTTCGACATTGCTTTTGCTCATAATAAACCCTTACACTTATTATATTACATCTATATTGTTTTATTTATCATTACTCTGAAAATTATTACATACTGATTCAAATATTGTCTAATTGTGAATGGTTGGCAAGCTACTATTAACAATAACTTGTTATCTTATTGAATATCCCTTATTTATTAGAGCATAAATAAATATACGTCTGAATAATTACAATTATGAATATTGGCATATTAATATTAGCAGCTGGTCGCAGCCAGCGTTTTAAAAATGCAGGTGGAAAAGGCAGTAAATTGAATCTTCTATTAGGTGAACAAACTGTTTTTGAAAAAACACTTTTAAATTCAATGGATAGCAAGCTTGCTGTTCATGTTGTAACCAGGCCTGATAATGAGGGGGTTATTCACAGTTGCTTACAATATAATATTCCATTCTCATTGTTGGATAGTGATGGATTAGGCGAATCTATAGCGTTGGGCATTAAAAATACATCTTATTTAGATGGTTGGTTAATTCAATTAGCGGATATGCCTTATATAAGTAGCAGTCTACTCCTCTGTGTTGCCAATAACCTCAATCACCATTCGCTCGTTAGACCTGTATATGGTGGATTGCCTGGTCATCCAGTGGGAATATCTGCAAAGTATTATTCAGAATTAATTAAATTAGCAGGGGATGAAGGGGCAAAATCAATATTACGTCACAATTTTGTTTATGAATTAGAGATAAATGATGAAAGTGTTATTAAAGATATTGATTATCCAATAGTTGATAATGAATAGGAGTAAGTATGCTGCGTGAAGATGTTTTTGTTATCTCTCAAGCCCTTTCTTGGATAAAAGAAGAGCCCATTTGGTTGTGTACTGTGCTGAGTACGTATGGTTCTTCTCCTCGCAGCCCAGGGTCGCTCCTTGTCGCAAAAGCGGATGGCCAGTATGTTGGTTCTTTGTCAGGTGGTTGTATTGAGGAAGATTTTATTCAGCGTATTCAAGATGCGAAATACCTAAATGGTAGTCAAATTGTTCGCTATGGTCGCGGTGGATTAGAGGCGAAAGTGAATTTGCCTTGTGATGGTAGTTTAGATGTTTTAATTGAATATTTACCTAAGAGTGACGAAAGTGTTAGTTATCTCACTGAAATACATCAAGCACTGTTAGGATATACCGCAATTAATAAAAAAATCATCTTGCCCCAACGCGGTGAAATTAGTACAGCCAATAATCAACAGATTCCAACCCAAATAGAGCGTGTTGGTGATGACATTCAATTTTATATTGCCGCACCACCACGGTTAATTATTGCAGGGATCTCGAATGTTGGGATTTATTGTGCAAGTTTTGCGGCAACATTGGGGTTCGAAGTGATCATTTGCGAGCACCGTGAGGATGAATTAGGGCGTTTTTCTGGGCAGCTTTCTAGCCAGTTTGAGGTGATTAAATTATTTCCTGCCCGTTATTTAGAGTCCCAAAGTTGTACGCCAAATACGGCCATTGTTTCTTTAACACATGATCCTCGTATTGATGACCTAACATTGATGGAGGCTGTGAATACCCCTGCGTTTTATATTGGTGCAATGGGGTCAAGCCGCACAAGTGCACGTCGACGTGAACGGTTATTGGGCGCTGGCGGAATGTCATTGGCGGAAATCGACCGTATTCACGCGCCTATTGGTATTCCAATTGGTAGCAAAACGCCGCCTGAAATTGCGTTAGCGATAATGGCAGACATTGTCGCATACAAAAATGGTGTGAAAGGCCAGAACGATAAACAAATAAAAAATCATTTATCGGCGGTAAATCAATAGGTTAAAGTTTAAGATAGGGCGGCCAGTTTATCGCCCTGTCTTTAATGATATCTGATGTTATCGTTGTACAGCAGTCACCATGATTTCTACAAGTACTTGTTCCCGCGCCATATTCGCTTCAACAGCTGCTCGTGCTGGGCTGTGCTCAACAGGCATCCAGCTTTCCCAAACCGCATTAAATGCAGCAAAGTCCCGATGCATATTTTTAATCCAAACTTGAGCGGATAAAATGCACGTTTTATCGCTTTGACTTGCTGCTAATAATGCATCAATTTTATCAAGAACGTCTTGAGTCTGTTGTGTAATGTCACCCGTTAAATCGCTAGGAACTTGGCCAGATAAGTACACAAGGCCACCAAACTCAACACTGTCTGCTAGGCGTGGCTTTGGATTATTTCGTTTAATACTCATATTTACCTCGTTAATCCTGCAAGAGAAATGGGGGATGTTTTTGTCGTAATCAATTGACTTAATATTTCTGCACTGCCCGCAGCTAGAGTAAACCCTAAACTACCATGGCCAATATTTAACCAAAGGTTTTTATAGGTAGTTTTTCCTAATAGTGGAGGGCCCTTTGGTGTTGATGGCCGTAACCCATACCATGCAGGGGCATCATCCACTTTAGGTAAATGTGGAAACGTTTTTTTCACAATGTCCTTTAAGGCATTCACGCGGTTATCGCGCAGCCCTGAATCATCATAACCAATATCGACCATGGCAGCGATGCGCAGTTGGTCATTCAATTTGGCATAAACAATTTTATTACCATAATCAGTCACATTCATCTTAGGGACACAATGCTCAGCTTGTGGGTATTCAACGCTAAGACTATAACCTTTTAAGCCTAACATAGGGACATCAATTCCCAGCGGTTTAAGTAATTCTCGGCTGCCGTTGCCAGCACAAACAATAACCTCATCAGCCTGAATATTTCCCTGGTGAGTGACTATTCCAGTAATGCAATTATTGTGTTGGGTAAAGGATTTGACACTACGTTGCAAGCAGAGAGTAAACTGTGGCTGCGTGTTTAAATATTGCAGCACGTTTTTGCAAAATAAATAACAATCGGCACTTTCATCATCAGGGGCATAAATTGCGCCAACGAGCTGTGATTGGATATGTTTTAGAGAGGGTTCTAACTCAGTAATTTCAGCGGGCGTTAAGATTTTTTGAAATTGACTATCAGCCGTTTCACACGCTTTTTGAAAGCTTTTTTTATCGCGATGAATAATTAATTTCCCTGATTTTTCCCAAGCAAAGTCAGCGATATCACCATTTTTCCGCCACATATTCATTATGTTTTGGCTTAATAGTGATAAGCGCAGAATATGTGCACCATTGATTTTATTGGTTTTACGGTTACACGCTAGGGTAAATTGCGCTAACCATGACCATTGCTGAATTGATGGGGTTATTTTCAGATTCAACGGGGAGTCGTTTTTCCCCATCCAGCGCAGCCCTTGTAAGGGAACGCCAGAATCGGCAAGTGGCGAAACATAGCGGTAACTCAGCTGCCCACCGTTAGCAAAGCTGGTTTGCATTCCGACATCTGAATCAGATTCAAGCAAGGTGACGGTTTGACCCGCTTTAATTAACGCGTATGCGGTGCTTAACCCAATCACACCCGCTCCAATAATCACCACATGTTTAGCCATAATATTCCACAACCTATAATAATGTAGGAATGAATATTTAACGGCGAATAGGCTAACTAAACAATTGAGTTTTCATTACCAGAGTATAACTTTTGGTTAACGACTTTATTCCTTTTTTCGAGAGTTAACGCTAATGTATTGACGTAATTTTGTGCGGCTTTGGTTAATGGTTTATCTGCACGGTGGAAAACAGAAACCGCTAATCGCAGTCCTTCTTTTAACGGATAGATCATCGATTCTGGTAGTGTGTGTTCTGCTGAGAAAATATCCGTAATGCTGCAACCTAACCCTGCTTGAACAAACTCGGCAGCCATATGGTAAGTGTGTACGCTGATATTTGATTCAGCGAATTGATGACGCTTTTGTAAAAGCTGAGACAATGAATCAGAGCCAGGATGGATCCAACGTTCTTGGTCAATATCAACTAAGGAAACGGGGGTGTGTAATGGTGGCTGACTGTCAACATAGACTAAGGGAACATCAGCAATTGGCAGCACAGTAATCCCCCCTTCGATTTCAAGATTAAAGCCAATACCAATGTCCAAATCTTGCTGTGTTAATAATTGCAGAATATCTGTTGTGTGGTGGGTTCCAATCGTGAGTTTTATATTGGGATGTTTTTTAATAAACAGGGCGGTGACTTCGGGTACTAGGTTTAACCCTAGGCTTGGCAAACAGCCGATAGCTAATTTACCTTGCGGATTACGGGATAAATTTTGTGCTAAAATTCTGAGCTTATCTAAATTTTGATAAACTTCTTTTGCCTCTTCAAACAATAAATTCGCTTCATCTGTAGGGATTAGTTTTCCTCTAATTCGTTGAAATAAAACCAATCCAAGCTGCTGTTCTGCATGTTTTAACGCTTTACTCGCCGCGGGTTGAGAAATATGAAGGACTTCTGCCGCTCGTGTTAAAGAACCACAAGTCATGACTGCGTAAAATATATCAAGATGCCGTAATTTCATGCTATGAAACCTACCATTTTTGTTTATCAAGGTATTTTACCGAATTAATCCTATTTAATCCGATGCGGTCGTCATTTTGTGATGGGATACGAGAAAAGAATTTTTTGCATAAGGAGATACTTTAACGAGAAAGGAAAATGCCAGTCTATATCTTTTGGTTATAAACTGGCACTTTATAAAGTAGGTTAGGCGAAATAGGTACCTATTTCGATGAATATTTTAATTAAGATACTGTTTGAAATATCCACGATAAATGCCCCCACCATTGGCACGACTAAGAAAGCTTTATGGGACGGGCTAAATGCTTTTGTGACGGTTTGCATATTTGCAATAGCAGTAGGCGTTGCCCCCATACCGAATCCACAATGTCCCGCGCTAATCACTACCGCATCATAGTCTTTGCCCATCATCTTAAAGGTCACAAAGCAGGCGAACAGCACCATAACTACAGTTTGCACAGCAATAATTAATAAAACAGGGCCTGCCATGCTGGCTAATTGACCGAATTTTAAAGACATCAATGCCATCGCTAAGAATAATGACAAGGCAACGCTACCAAGAACATCAACGGTAGGCTCAAACACTTCATGTTTAAATACATGCGTTAATACATTTCGGATGATAATACCGACAAATAAACACCAAACGAAGGTCGGTAATTGCAGAACTGTATCTTTGAATAAGGCACTAATATACCCACCAACAACAATACAGATAATCAGCATTGAGATAGTTTCAATGACATTGTTGGCATTGATTTTACGTTTAACGCTAGGTTGTTCAAATGCTTCAACAATCGTTTCTTTTTCTAATTCAGTGGCTTTTGGGATTGTCACTTTTTTCAATAAATGGCGAGCTACTGGACCACCAATTAAACCACCCAATACTAAACCTAAAGTAGCACATGCCATCGCTAATTCAACGGCACCTGTAACACCATATTTATCGGCTAATACTGGCCCCCAAGCCCCCGCATTTCCGTGGCCACCCGTTAAGGTGATTGAACCCGCTATTAAGCCAATAAATGGGCTCTCATTTAGCATGACAGCCATGCCCATACCCACAGTATTTTGAATTGCAATTAAAATGGTGACGGCGATAGTTAATAATACCAGTGGCTTGCCGCCTTTTATTAATCGTGAAAAATCCGAACTTAGCCCAATGGATGAGAAGAAGGTGATCATCAGAATACTTTGTAAGGATGCATCGAAAGTAAAAGAATACCCTGCAGTTTTATCGATAATCAATAAAATAATGGCCACAATAAAACCGCCAACAACGGCTTCAGGAATATGGTTTTTCTGTAAAAAGGGCGTGTATTTAACAACAAACATCCCAATCAATAGCGCTAAACAAGCGACTAATAATGTGTAGCTGGCATCTAAAATCATTATTTTACCTCAAATAAGCTTACCAGAGCTTCTTTTATCGTTATTTAACATTAATGATAAATTAAGCTACTTTGCGCAACCTTTGTTTAACAATGAGTTTTGTTTGGGTATCTATAACCTTTAGTTAACTCTAGGCTGTGTATTAGGCAGGATGAAAATATGGTATTTATTAAGCGAAAATCGCGAGAAGTAGCGTGAATAGCAGGTTTCCAAAGAACTTATTTATTTGAAGGTGGCGATATAACAATGAAATTTAAACGGATGTACCTGAACGCCATGCAGCATAAGTAATTATAAGAAATGTGATGTACAACATAAAAGAAAATAGACAGGTAGGAGTGGAATATGGGGCACATAATCTATTTTTGATGCATTGTACAAATTTTGTCGAAAGTGTCGTCTAAAAAACCATCGACAATTAAGTGTCAGGTATTTTATTAACCTCTTGATTTTAAGTAATACACATCAATCTTTTATCGATGATAAATTGTGGATGGTTACTTTTAAATGGAATAAGTACAAATATAATAAACAAACGTTATTTGATAATTTTGTTTCAGGCTTATATTTGGTTTATTTTACCATCTTATTAAGGCCATCGAATTTGGCTTGTTTATTAATAGATTGTTTTTATAAGATTATTATTATTTAAATTGTTTTAAACCCATATAAAAGTCAAATTTACTCGGATATCTCGTCAGTCAATTGTTTGCTATGATGGCCTAATTACAATAGGTTAGGTTATATTTAGGTTGTTTAATCATGCAGTGGTGTGCAAATCTAAAAGCATATCTTTAATTCAAAATTTCTTTTTTATTAGGTGTTTTTAATGTTGTTTTATGGAGTGTTTTAAATGCAAAAAACGATCCGCCAAGTCACCTTTGATTTATTACGTAAGTTGGATATTACAACCGTTTTTGGGAACCCAGGTTCAACAGAAGAAACATTCTTGAAAGATTTCCCAAGTGATTTTCGTTATATCCAAACCTTGCAAGAAGCCTCCGCTGTCGCTGCCGCTGATGGTTATGCTCAAGGAATGCGTAAGGTTGCAATGGTCAACGTACATACTTCTGCAGGTTTAAGCAACGCCATGAGTAATATTTTGACGGCATATATGAACCGCACGCCATTAATCATTACAGCGGGGAACCAAACGCGAGAAATGTTATTAATGGAACCTTGGCTTACCAATATTGAGCCAGAAACCTTACCGAAACCGTGGGTAAAATGGAGCTATCAGCCAGTACGTGCAGAAGATGTCCCCGCGGCTTTTATGCGTGCTTATGCGATGGCGCTGCAACCGCCTGCAGGGCCCGTATTTTTGTCAATCCCGCTGGATGATTGGGACAAACCTGCATTAGCACAAGAGGCAGTCGTTCGTTCAGTGCCACAGCGTATTGGTTATGATCCTGTTCGATTACAAGAGTTTGCCACTGCGTTATCTAATGCAAAGAATCCCGTGCTAATTTATGGTTCCGCCATTGCTCGAGGGCAAGGGTGGGATATCGGCATTAAGCTTGCAGAGAAATTAAATGTCCCCGTGTGGGCGGCGCCTGCTTCTGAACGCCCGCCATTCCCTGAGACGCACCCGTTATATGCAGGCGGGTTACCTTTTGCGACTAAACCATTATCTGAAAAACTGGAAGGACATGACTTAGCCATTGTTATTGGTGCGCCAGTATTTAGATATTACCCTTATGTTGCAGGGAGTTATATTCCTGAAAAGTTGCGATTATTGCATATCACGGATGACCCCATAGAAGCTGGGAGAGCCCCTGTTGGCGATAGCTTATTAAGTGATGCGGTGCTTGCTCTAGAAGGGTTAATCAACTTAGTTGCACCGCGTGCTGCATCAAACAGTGTGGTGAAACAGCCTCATGGTTTGGCGCCGCACCCAGCAGCACCTGAACAAACGAGCCAGAGCTCAATATTGAGTGCAACAGAGTTATTTCGCACGTTAAGGGAAGTTTCACCGAAAGAGACTGTCTTAGTAGAAGAATCACCTTCAAACCTAGGTGAGCTTCATCGTGAATGGCCAATTGAATCCCCTGATTCATTTTATACATTTGCAAGCGGTTCATTAGGTTGGAATTTACCTGCAAGTGTGGGGATTGCATTAGCAGAAAGGGATAGTGGGCGTCATCGCCCAGTGATGGCCATTATTGGAGATGGCTCCATGCAGTACTCTATTCAAGGTTTATGGAGTGCAGCGCAGCAGAATTTACCAATTGTGTTTATCATTGTGAAAAACAATGAATATGCAATTTTAAAATCATTTGCGGTATTGGAAGAGACCCCAGGCGTGCCAGGGCTTGATATTCCAAACTTAGATATTGTGGCTTTAGGTAAGGGGTATGGTTGCACTGCGGTGAGAGCTGAAACGGTGGAGGATGTGAAAAAAACGTGTGAAGAGGCGTTTAAGCGTAATGGGCCGACGGTAATTGAAGTCCCTATTTTGCCTTCAATTCCACCACTCATTTAATGTTAGTGACTTTATTGGATAGCTCCTCGTTAGGGGCTATTTTTTTATCTATGTTTTATTCAAGGAATAGATAGAGTCGATAAATTATGATGTTTATTTAATAAAGTTAGACAGGACTCGATATTTATGACGCCCCATCCTCAAGCAAAGCTCGCTTTAGCTATTTTGCAAAAATATTTATCTGATTCATTAATTGCAGTTTATCTGCATGGATCGGCTGTTTCGGGTGGCCTAAGACCAACGAGTGATATTGATTTACTTGTTGTGGTTGACAAGCCGCTGACAGAGATATGCCGTGAACAGCTTGTGCGAGGGCTAATGGCGATTTCTGGCTTATACCCGATTGATCCAGAAGGGCGCCGACCACTTGAAGTTGCCGTGTTTTTATCAAGTGAATTAAACATGCTTTCTTCCCCAGCAAAATGTGAATTAATGTACGGGGAGTGGTTACGCACAGAGTATGAACAAGGGGTATTTGAAGGGCAAACCCAAGACCCTGAATTTACATTGATGTTAGCGCAAGCTGCACAAGATGCGGTCGCTTTATGGCATAAGGAAATGCACAGTTTACCCATGATAGGCCAGCCTGATATACGAAAAGCGATATTAGATGCTCTTCCTAACTTACTGTTATCTTTGAAGGGGGATGAACGCAATGTGTTACTCACCCTTGTGCGAATGTGGTACACCATGAAGACAGGGTTATTTATTTCAAAGGATGGGGCTGCCAATTGGGCAATAGATTTAATGCCTACGGCGTTATCCTCGATAATTATAATGGCCAAAAATGACTATTTAACGGGGGCTTCTACTGACTGGGCAGACCAAACAGAGGGCATTAAGCCGTGTGTTGATTATTTAGCTGAATGTATTCGTACTTGTTCTTAGATGAGCTCAATCGATGTGTGTTTTGGTGCTCTTTAAGTGCGATTAAAACCCTGTTTGTTGGATGTTTAAAGAATCTAAAAAATACATGATTTATACTGCTTTGCTGTTTGATTAACGAGGGAACAAAAACGTGGAAAAAAAATCAATTAACCCTACAACTGTCTTTAATTCTTTGCAGTATGGTTTTAGCCAAGCAATAGAAACAACGGGAACTCGCCAATTATTTTTATCAGGCCAAGTGGGCGTAAACGCTAATCAAGAAACAGTGGCGGGGGGAATTTATGAACAAACTGTTCAGTCACTGGTAAATATCGAACATGTGCTGCGTGAGGTGGGGGGAAACTTATCGAATGTGACTGTTTTGCGTATTTACATTAAAGATGGGGCGAATAGCCACGAAGAACAATTAGACATCGCTAAGGCATTAAAAGAAAAGTTTGGTGATGCACCACCCGCTTCTTCTTGGATTATTGTTACAGGACTTTCATTACCTGAGTGGCTAATTGAAATTGAAGCCCATGCGGTCTTAAATTAACCCGAAAAAATTGAAAAAGCCGATAATCAAATCAGCTTTTTCATATCACAGCTTATTAGTGTTTAACGAGCGTTGAGAAGTAGTAAACTAACGGAACTGCAAGTATCCACAAACTAATTGGAATTTCTCGCCATTGCCCTGCAACGGCTTTAATTAAAATGTAAAATAGCAGCCCACCAGCAATGCCTGTCCCGAAACTATTGGCGATTAACGTAATCATTACCATCATTAATACAGGCAATCCGTCGGTAAAGTTAGCTAAATCGACTTTCCGTAATCCGCTGAACATATTTAAGCCGATTAAAATCAGGGCTGGTGCAGTGGCTTGCGCAGGGATCATTAATGCGATTGGGGTAAATAGTAGCATCAATAAAAACATAATTGCAGCGGCCAGCGCAGTCATCCCTGTTTTGCCACCCGCTTCTGCGGCAGCGGATGATTCAATTAATGCTGTTGCTGCAGGAATTCCTACCCATGGCCCTAATGCTGCCGCAATGGAGTCCACAATAAACGGGCGGTTAATATTAGGCATATTGCCTTCTTTATCTAATAAACCTGCTTCCCCGCCGACGGCTAAGGTGGTGCCCATTGTGGAAAAGAATTCGGCGGCAAAAAAGACAAATAAAAACGGTAAAAAGGCAATATTTAAGGCGCCAATTAAGTCCACTTGGCCTAATACTGGGGCAACAGAATGTGGCACGCCAATAAAGCTTTCAGGTAGTTTTGTCACACCAAAAGGGATACCTAAAAGGGTGGCAAATAAGATGGCCCACAAAATACCGCCTGGAATTTTACGAGCTTGCAAGGCTATGGCGACAAAAAATCCTGCAAGTGCAACCAGGGCTCCAGGCGACAAAAAATCCCCTAACATCAGTGCATTTGTTTTTGGGTTAGCAAGGACTAACCCTGCATTACGAAAGCCTAATATCGCGACAAACAAGCCTATTGATGCGGTAAGCCCAAGCTTTATGGATTGCGGTACAGAGCGCGTCACGACCTCACGCAAGCCAAACTTAGTGAGCAGGAAAAATAAAATACCCGACCAACAAGCGATACCTAAACCGATTTGCCAATCAATGCCTTCACTGCCAGCAAGGGTGATCCCGACTAAGACTGAACCGCCAATTCCAGGGCCGACAATAAAAGGTAAATTCGCATAAAAAGCCATTAATAAGCTCGCGAGTACGAACACAATAATAGTGCCAGTGGTTGCAGCGCCTTTATCCATCCCGCCCGCAGCCAGTAACCCAGGGATCACCACAAGAAGGTAAGCCGCAGCCAAAAAACCTGTGATCCCCGCTAAACATTCCGTTTTGACTGAACTGCCGCGTTCACGCAAGGCAAAGCGTTTTTCAAGCCAATTCCCTGATACTGGCTTATTAATTGAATTGTCAGCCATGAGTTGGCTCTCCTTTTATTATTTTAATTACGTTATGCATGTTCATTACGGTGGATAACTGCATCAACAATTTGGCGCGTTGTGCCATCGGTGAGCCCTAAATCGGTTAAGTGCGGCCCTGCATTACACGCAAGACAAGTGCCTTCAATCGCTTTAAATACACGGTAAGGTGGCTCCCAATCCGCAATTTCACTGCTTAAATCACGGAGTTGTCGAAATTGTGCTGCAAGCTCAGGAGCTGGGAGGTCTGATAACATTCCCGCAATTGGCATCGCAACATGGGCTAAGACTTTGCCATTTTGCACTAATGCCATACCACCGCCGCTTTCAATTAGTAAGTTACATGCAATGGCCATATCTTGTGGATCACGGCCTAATGCAACAAGGTTATGGGAATCATGGGAGTAACTTGTTGCTATGGCTCCGCGGAGCTCTCCCCAACCTGCTAGTAGCGCGATTTGGGGCTTTGATTCATGGCGTGCATGGCGGTGTTGAACTCTAATAAGGCTAAAATTATCAGGAAGCTGGACAACACCCTCATTAATTTCTACATCAACTTCCCCCCATTGGGTAAAACGGGCGCCTTGAATATGGCGTAAACGCGCCGTACCGTTATTGACTCCATCAATTCTAAGTTGGCAATCATCGGCAGTAATCGGGGAAAGTCGCATCGTTTCACGAGGAGGTAAAACATCACTTGGTGAATGGATAGAGGTGAGTAGCCTACCCTTTTCGGCAATTTTTTGGCCTGCAACATACACTGAATGGGCTTTTAATGTTTGTAGTGAATCAAAAGTCACCAAGTTGGCTTTTCGACCTGCAGCAATTAAACCTAAGTCATTACGTTGTAAACGGATTGCGCCATTCAGTGTCGCAAAGCGTAGTGCATCAGTCACGGGCATTCCGTGTTCAATTAATAAGTTAAGTAGCGCAATAATACCGCCTTTTTCCAATAACATATCGGGTGGTACATCATCCGTGCACACGGTAATTTGTGAAGATAAATGGGGCAGTGATTTCAACGTGGTGACAATGTCGGGTAACAGGTAAGGGTGTGAACCGCGAATTTCGAGAGTGAGCCCTGCGCGTAATTTTTCGAGGGCATCTTCCGCTGACGTCAGCTCATGATCAGATGTGACACCTGCTGCAAGATAGGCTTGTAAATCCGCCCCTTTTAGCCCGCGGGCATGCCCTTCAATCAATTTCCCTGAGCGTAATCCCGCTTCTAAGATTTCTTCCATGCGTTCACTGCCATGAAGCACACCAAACATGTCCATGACTTCAGCGACGCCGTGGACTTCTGGCCAGCTCAGCATAGTCGACATCTCTTCACCTTCGAAATCGGCACCTGACATTTCTAATCCAGGAGTGGAAGGCACTGAAGACGGTGCGGCGACCATGACATCCAGTGGTAAATTTCGACTAGCATCAATGGCATAACGTACACCGTCAAGGCCTAATACATTAGCAAGCTCATGGGGATCCCAAAAGACGGTTGTCGTGCCTTGTGTTAAGACAATTTCTGCGTAGCGTACAGGAGGCAAATGGGAACTTTCTAAATGCACGTGTGTGTCAATCAACCCTGGAGAGATAAAATAGCCAGATAAATTATGAGTCTCTTTTGCATCTGTACGTGTACCTGTTGGATGAACGCTAGCGATAAGATTACCCGTGATCCCGATATCCGCGGGGCGAATTTCCCCCGTGACCATATCAATGATATTGGCATTGGTCAGTAAAAGGTCAAAAGGAATATCCCCTTTTGCAGACTGAACGACGTGACGTCGACTTTGCTCTTTTTTGCACATAAGACACCATCCCTATAATTTATGACAGTTACTTTATGAGTAACGCAAACGTTTGCCAAGATGATAAAATTTATCAGTTCATAAGAAAAGGTTATAATGCGATGAATACTTCAGGAATATTTAATCAATTTAATAATAGGCCGCTATGACTGAACCTTGGCAACGCTTGCCCGCGCTCACGCTTAAGCAACTTCAGTATTTTGTCACGTTGGCAAAGTTACGTCATTTCACAGAAACGGCAAGCCGCTTATCTGTCAGTCAGCCTGCGTTGAGTAGCGCGATACGGCAAATCGAGTCTGTTTTAGGCGGGAAATTGATCAACCGAACGGCTTCATCCGTCTCTTTAACAGAATTAGGGATTGCTATTTTGCCTCATGCTCAACAGATATTGAGTGTTTCCCATCGCGCATTTAGTGAAATTCAAAAAATTATCGAAGAGGGGGGCGATGGCACACTACGGATTGGCCTTGTTCCTTCAGTGAGTTCATTATTGTTTCCTGCGGTGCCTGAATTATTAAGCCAACATTTTCCGAGGTTAAAAATTGAATTTTATGACCAAACCAATGATTCGCTGGTAAACCAATTGGTTAATCATGAAATAGATTTTGGGATAGGGGTCATTGATAGCTTTGTTCCACAAGACTTACGTATTTTCCCTCTACAAGATGACCCATTTGTAGCGGTAATTCATTCCGATGATGTATTGGCTAGTAATGAGTTTCATTTACCTTGGAAATTACTTAATGGTCGTGATATCGCTGTTTTTTCAAAAGGAAATATCCAGCGGTTGGTGACTGCAACAATTGAAAGTCATCGATTGAAACTAAATCCACGCTATCAAGTGGATTATATTGAAACGCTGTATGGTTTGGTACGATCAAAATTAGCCATTGCGATTTTGCCTCAACTGTATACTGTCAATTTACGTGACCCTGAACTAAAAGTACTGCAACTACAACAACCTGAACTTGCTCGAACTGTAGCGTTAATTCGCAATAATGCAGCGGAGACACCAATGATAGAGTCTATTTTTCAGGTGCTTTTAAATGCATTAAAGGATAAGAGAGGGTAACGAAATTATTACACTTTTTTCTTATCGAGTGTAACGCTATTTATTATTATAAAAACATAACTCAGTACACACTCAAGATTAAAGCATTTAACGTAAAGTTATTTTTGTCTATTTATATTTAAATCGTATAGATGAATAAAAATGCATTTTAGTAGATGTTTAATATTATAAAATATAACCAATTGATTTTAAATATATTACTATAATGCTCAGTCTATTGAGAATATTTAATGAAAACACTCCTGAGATTCAGCTGCTTAACGGTTTCGTTGCTACTACTTTCAGCTTGTGACGATTTTGATGCCATTGGAAGTAAAGGTAAGTTTTATTATAGCAACCCAAGTACCAGTAATATTTGGTTTAAAGTTGATGGGAAACGCTATGAAATTTTACCTAATGGAAGTGGCGTTATTATGCTCTCTAGTGGTGTCCATCATTTAGAAAATGATAAAGGCGAAATGACCGAGTTTATGATTTTTGAAAATAACTCTGGGGGTATCCTTAACCCAAATCATTTTATCTATTATACCTTATCTGAGGTTTATGCCGTAGATGAAAAGTCAGACCGCTTTAAACCTGTAAGCTACCCTATTACTATTAATGGTCATAAGTTAGATTTACCGATCCGCAGTGCTAATGCAGTAATCATTGATACTAATTTATTTAGATGTAGTTACCCAATAGGAGAAGCTTTTCCTGATTCAATTACACTTTATGATGATAACTCAGATGGTAATATTAAATCTAAATGTTTTGACCAACTTGAATTGGTTAAGTATATGGCTAATGAATATGACCAAAATTTAATGCCAGCTACGCTCGGTGACGAAGGTATTAATTCTATTAATATGGTTTTTAATTATGACATACCGAAAGTTGTATTTAATGATAAAAATGTACAATTAAAAGCGCAACAACTTGTTGCGCTTACTGAACAGTTGAAAAATACAGATGATGTTGATATTCATAAAAAATTAAATAAAGAATTTCATCAGGCAACGATTGAGTTAGTTGATAAGCATGCTGTGAGTGCCACCAATAATACAGTTGAGGAAAATATAAAATATAACGATTTTATTCAAGAAGTTAATATGCTTAGAGGAAATGGTATATGGGTAAAATCCAATAATTAAGTTTATTATAGATATTTCTCGTTGATTACCTTAATTTTGCGTGTTTAAGGTAATCTATTTTGTTTGTTTTTAATTCAGAATATGCTTATTCAGCAAGCAGAGTAATCTTATGTGAAATAATGTCATAAAACGAGACATTGGTGTGGCAATACTCATATTAATCTCACCAAGGAACTCGGCGATGAACCTATCTAAACAATCAATTTTCACCGTCATATCAACAGCATTTTTATTGCTGTTTTCTTCGGTTTCAAGCAGTAAAACTGTGATTGAGACGAAACAAGATCCTGAAGTATTAGATTTAGTTTTTATTCTCGATAAAAGCGGTTCGATGTCTGGTTTCGAGTCAGACACTATTGGTGGGTACAATAGCGTACTTGCTGAAAACAAAGATAAAAAATCAAAAACTTATATCACGACTATTTTATTTAATGACAAAACAAGTTTATTGCATAATCGTGAACCAATTGGCAAAGTGGCTAACTTAACGCTGAATGATTATTCTGTTGGTGGATATACCGCATTACTTGATGCTATTGGTGAGGGCATCGAAAAAATGCGTGAAAATAGAAAAATCACCAAAAACAATAATGTTCTTTTTGTCATTATTACAGACGGACAAGAGAATAGTAGCCGCAAATATTCATCTTCTAAAATTAAAGCCATGATTAAATCGGCAGAAACAGAAGATAAATGGGACTTTATTTTCTTAGGTGCCAATATTGATGCGATTTCGGAAGCTGAAAATATTGGTATTAAAAGTTCGAATGCAACGGGATATGTACAAGACGGTGAAGGGTACGATAAAGCGTATCGCGCTGTAAATAAAGCCGTCGAAGCGAAGCAACAAGCTGCACCAATATCAGAGGATTGGAAACAGGAAGTTGAAGCTGATGTGAAGGAACGCAAAAAATAATAAGGTAACCAAGCCTAGAGGGAGTTTATCAAGGATGGGGAATCAGGGATGAGTAGCCGCAGGAGATAGGCTAACATAAGATTGGATCCATAAATGAATGTGAAGTTGTAGACTAAAATGCCCTTAAGAATAGTTTATATCCTAAGGGCATTTATCAATTAGTTTACTTGTTTTAGTGCGTCAAACATTGTTTTTGCAAGGCTATCTTGTGGTGATTGCATGCCTGGTAAAACAAAATAATATCCCCCGCCAAATGGTTTAATATAGCGTTCAAGCGGTTCACCATTTAACCGTTTTTGAGTATCAATAAAGCCTGCTTTTAAATTGCTTTGGTAAGAAATAAAAATTAACCCCATATCCAGAGCGCCAGCGTCTGTTAATCCTAATGAATAACTGTAACTTCGGCGTCTTAACTTGGCGGTATGGCGTTCAGGATTACGCGGCTCAGCACGACGCATGTGGGAATCAAATAACACACGATCGCCATGAGGGTCTTTATCAAAAGCTGGATCGTCATGTTCCTGCTTCATGCCCATTGGTGCCCCAGTAGCTTTATGGCGACCAAAGTCATTTTCTTGGTCTTCTAAAGGCGTTCTATCCCAAAATTCAAGGTTAAAACGTATCAAGCGCACAGCCTGATAAGTCCCACCATCACACCATGCGGGCTCTTTACCGCCAGAGATCCAAATTAATTCATTCATCAGCGCGGCATCATCGGCTGAAGCATTTCCTGTACCATCTTTGAAACCAAATAGGTTAATAGGTGTACTGTGGTTATCGATGTCACGGGAAGGCAAGAAACCATCAATTTTCCACAGTGGAAAACTGTAAGGTGAAATATGACGCAAGATGTCTCTTAAGGCATAGATGACGCTTTCTTGGCTGTTCGCACAAATTTGCAGCATGATATCACCACCGCACCATTTTGCTTCTAACCGATCATTTGGGAAGCTGGCCATTTCCACGAGCTGTTTTGGTTTTATTTTGTCTAATCCAAAGCGTGAATCAAACAGGCTATTTCCAAGTGCTACGGTGACGGTGAGCGAATCAGGTTGTAGGTGGGTACCAAGAATACCTGATTCAGCAGGTGGCATTTTATCATTTGTGGTTGATGGTGCCTGCTGAGGTTGTGTTAGGTAGGCTATCCTCTGCGATAAAAGCGAAAAAACAGTTTGTAGTTCATCAAACTTGGTCGTGGTGATATTGAAAGCAATAAAAGAGGCATTTTTTTGCTCGGGTGTTAATACCCCAGCTTGGTGCTGACCGAGATAATTTATTGTTTTATCGTAATTTAACTGGCAGTTAGCGATTTGCTCTTTCGCTTTTAACGCAGGGGCTGCAAAAATGGCACTACCAATCGCGAGGGCTTTTAATGCAGAACGGCGAGATAGCCCATTGGCAGGGGGTTGGCTTCTAAGTTTAGCTTGCATAAATTTATGCCTTAATATTTATAGTAAACATCAACATCGAGCTGCGCTCTTAATGTCGCTAAGATTTCAGCTTGTTGAGTTAATAAGGAGTAGAGTGCCATTTTGTCTTTTTGTTGTAATTGGCTGTGAGGTTGATACAGACCATTTGAAACTTGATAGGCCTGCACAATCTTATTCATTTTTTGATCATTTTCTTTTATTTGATCTAAGGTTTTAGGCTCAATAAAAGGGCTAAGAATTTCAATGATTTCTTGAGAACCTTTGAGGTTTGCTGCAATATCGGTTAAATCTGACAAACTGTAGATATTTTCTTTACCGTCTAACTTTGTTTCAATAATCATTTCCATAAAGTCAGCAGAGGCCTGAACTAGCTTAGGAATTTCAATCGTTTCTGTCATGAGTCGCTTTTGTAAGTCATGCCCTTTTAATAATAGTTCTTCGGCAGGAGCAAGCGCTTGTTGGGCAGATTTTTGGTCAAATAATTGGTATTCAACGAGATGAAAACTAGTGAAGCGATAATCTTTTTCTTTATCGAGAAAATAATCAGCACGAGGGTTAATGGTTCTATCTGTATTACCAAATAGCACAATGATTGGACGCACTGTTTCATAATGCTGGTGGGCCGCAATATAGGCGGATTGGGCTTTGGCTAAATCCCCTTTTTTTAGCGACTGTTGTAGTAGGTTTAATTCTTCAACCATTTCTGCCAACTCAGCGTTGGCAAAATTAAGATAAGTTTGGATACTCGTTTGGTATTTTTCGGGGGTTGGGATATCCCCTTTGGCAACAATAATCTCATCCCCTGTTTGCACAGGGGAGCGTAGCGCCTTACCTTGAACCGTTGTTGAAATGGTTATGGTGAGTATTAAACTAAAAAAAATCCATCTCGTCTTATGCCTTAGCGAGCTGTACATGTTTTTTGCTCCGTGCAAATAATGGAATAACAATGAGCCAATAAAGGACAAAAGTGATTACGCTTAACCAAATAGGCTGAGAACGATATGCGAAGAAAGATGAAATAAAGTTCCCTGCAATGCCTGAATCATCGAGTAATCCAGTGGTATCCCATGCAGGATAGATTAAAAACTCAGGGATTGAATAATCATATTCAATGAATAAATTCGCGCTTTCTTCGACACCTTTAAGTAGCAAGGATAGGGCTAAAAATAACAGGATAACGCCAGTTACTCGGAAGAAAATTGCCCATGAAATAAGGCGGTTAGTGAGAAGGAATAGATATAACGTTAAGCCTGCAATGGCAATTCCTCCTCCCACTTCGGCAAAAAATGCAGATGCATTTGCTGATGTAAGCGACATGATAAAGCTGGAGAGAAACACCACAATTTCGCTGCCTTCACGTGCGATAGCAATGGCAATAATCAATGCGGCTCCCCACCAATTATGGTGTGCAGCATTACGGTTAATACCCGATTCTATTTCTGATTTCATCGAGCTGCCGTGTTTATTCATCCAGTACACCATTTGGACGATTAATATACAGGCAAGTAATTCCATGAAGATCATGAATAAGGATTGGCCAGTATCATCAAGAACATTAAACACGCCATAAATAAGCAAGGCGAGCAAGACTGAGATGATGACACCAAGAGCGACACCACCCCACAGGAATTTCATACCATTACGGGCATCTGGGTGGCGTTTTATCCACGCATAGATAATGCCAATAACGAGTAGGGCTTCAAAGCTTTCTCGCCAAACAACAAACAGAACTTGTCCCATATTTAACCCCTCTATTTAGCTACAATTTCGCCTTTAGGGCTAGAAAGATGGAAATCATCAAAGAAGGTATATGTACCTGGTTTGAGAGGCGCAATAACAACGACGGAGCTGGCTCCTGGCGCTAACACTTTTTCTTTACGTAGTTGAATGCTTTCAAATTCAGCGGGTTCAGTTCCTGTGTTGGTTATTTTAATACGGATGATTGTTTTTGCAGGAACTTCCAGTACGCGTGGAATTAAATCGCCATTTTTCATTTCTAATTCCACGGTGTATTTTTCTGCCGCAAAAACAGATTGAGGCAAAAAAGAGCAGGCAATAACCAGTAAAAAGCTCAGTAATATTTTCATTTTGGCTTAGGGAGTCCATTTATTAGCGCAAACAGAAAAAGGGCTTGCAGACAATGAGAGTTCCTACAAGACCCTTTGCTCACTTTAGATAAAACTAGTAGCTTCCTTTACGGCCTACACCTGCGTAGTCAAAGTCCCAAGAGACTTCAAAGGGTTGGAACCAAGGAGCAACACCCGTTTCTTTATCAATGTGGCGACCAAAGGCAACATCTTTATTATGTGAAGGTGGGTAAATTTTATAGGTCACACGATATTTCCCATTGCCATCTAACTTGATGTTTTCCCCATAGTGAGGGCCATCACTGGCAACCATAGGCATAAAAGTGCCTGTTTGAGTTTGCGGTTTATCACCTAGTTTCGTCACGGAGTATTCGATAGTTAGGTAAGGGATCCAATCGCCTTCTGCGAAGCCATTCGGATTATCTTCTACTGCATGGATGTCAGCTTCTAAGTGGATATCGGCTTTATCTGCCGCTAAGTGGGCCATTTTATGATGCCCTTCTTCAGTATCCATTGTAATGGGTTGTAAATAGACACCTTGAATTTCCATTCCGTTTTTAATCACTGGGTGGCCAAGCGGATACTCTTGAGCAAATGCAGAAATTGAAAACAACGCGAGACCCGAAACAGCAGCTTTGTAGGCGAGTTTCATTATTACGTCCTTACCATTATTTAAGTTAGAGTCGTAATGATAATCATTACTATTGTAAGATTACAAGTGAGTATTTTCGATGAGTGGCCATTTAAATGCACGAAATGGTTGTTTTTTGATAAAAATCTAGGTGTTAGATAAAGTTATTATTCTTTGAAAAATAACTTTATACAGAATGTGCACTGTAAAACAGTTTATTATTTATTACATGATATATTCCATTAAAGGAAATTATTTTACTGAGAAATCTGTTGATAAATAAAGGTGTTGCAAATGCAAAAACGTTATCTTGATTGTTCAGCTTCAGAGATTGCAAATTTAAGTAAAAAGAGTCTGTTAGAAGCAATAAAAGCCAGTGAAGGGCGGTTACTCGTCTCTGAAACTATCGGGACGATTCAGCCTGTTTTAATGACGGTAACGAATGCAGAACTTGCAGCAAGCCAAGGCGCTGATATTTTGTTGTTAAACGTTTTCGATGTTAATCAACCTATTATGCAAGGTTTACCCCAAGGTATTGCACCAGAGGAAATTATCCGCACATTGAAACATTTAACAGGGCGTGCGATAGGTGTTAATTTAGAGCCGGTCCCTGCTGGGTTTAATAACCCAACTCAAGATGCTCAGTGGAAAATGTCTGAAGGGCGTTTAGCAACCGTTAAAAATGCGATGAAATTAAAAGAAATGGGGGTCGATATTATTGTTCTGACGGGGAATCCTGGCAATGGTGTCACCAACCAAGAAATTAATCAAAGCTTGAAAGAATTGAAGGCGGTTGTTGGCAAGGATGTCATTTTGATTACAGGAAAAATGCATGCCGCAGGTGTGTTAAATGCATCGGCAGAGCAACTTATCACTGAGGATGATATTCGGGCATTTATTGCCAGTGGCGCAGATATTATTTTATTGCCAGCGCCAGGAACGGTTCCAGGTATTTCATTAGAATTTGTGCAAAAAATGGTGAGTTACTGCCATTCCCAAGGTGTGATGACAATGACGGCAATTGGCACTTCACAGGAAGGTGCGGATATACAGACGATCCGTCAAATTGCCCTGATGTGCAAAATGGCAGGGACTGATTTGCACCACATTGGTGACTCAGGGTACAACGGAATTGCCTTACCTGAAAATATTTTAAATTATGGCATTGTTATCCGTGGTGTTCGCCATACTTACGCTCGAATTGCGCGGTCAATTAACCGCTAAATCTCTTTTATTTCCGAGCGAATGACAATCTATTTTTCGTTCGGAAAATCATTTTTTTGGCAGAAAATTATACAATTTCCACTATTCTTCAGGTAAAATTTCGCCCATTTTTTAAAACAATAAAAGAAGTGAGTTATGTCGCAAAATACTAATCCGGTGCCAAAAATTGGCTTCGTTTCACTCGGCTGCCCAAAAAACTTGGTGGACTCAGAACGTATTTTAACTGAATTGCGTACTGATGGTTATCAAGTTGTCCCAAGCTATGATGATGCTGATTTGGTCATTGTAAACACCTGTGGTTTTATCGATAGCGCGGTACAAGAATCGTTAGAAGCGATTGGCGAAGCGTTAAATGAAAACGGTAAAGTCATTGTGACAGGATGCCTTGGTGCAAAAGAAAACCAAATTCGTGAAGTCCATCCAAAAGTTTTGGAGATAACGGGGCCGCATAGTTATGAGCAAGTATTAAACCATGTTCATCATTATGTCCCGAAACCAGAACATGATCCTTTCTTGAGTTTAGTGCCTGAACAAGGCGTTAAGTTAACGCCAAAGCATTATGCTTATTTAAAAATATCAGAGGGTTGTAATCACCGTTGCACCTTCTGTATTATTCCTTCGATGCGTGGTGATTTAGATAGCCGCCCAATTGGTGATGTATTAAATGAAGCGAAACGTTTAGTCGCTTCTGGTGTGAGGGAACTCTTGGTTATTTCACAAGATACCTCTGCCTATGGTGTGGATGTTAAGCATCGCACAGGTTTTTGGGATGGTCAGCCAGTTAAAACAAGCATGATTGGGTTATGTGAACAACTCGCTTCTATGGGTGTTTGGGTTCGTTTACATTATGTTTACCCTTATCCGCATGTGGATGACGTTATTCCACTTATGGCAGAAGGTAAGGTTTTACCTTATTTGGATATTCCTTTGCAGCATGCAAGCCCTAAAATATTAAAATTAATGAAACGCCCAGGTGCGGTGGAAAGGACGTTAGAGCGTATTAAGCGCTGGCGTGAAATTTGCCCTGAATTAACATTACGGTCAACCTTTATTGTGGGCTTTCCAGGCGAAACAGAAGAAGACTTCCAAATGTTGTTGGATTTCTTAACTGAAGCTAAATTAGACCGCGTTGGTTGCTTTAAATATAGCCCAGTGGAGGGCGCGAAAGCTAACGAACTTGCCGATCAAGTTCCTGAAGACGTCAAAGAAGAACGTTATCATCGCTTTATGCAATTACAGCAACAAATTTCAACGCAGAGGCTGCAAGATAAAATTGGTCGTGAAATTTGGGTGATTATTGATGAGGTTGATAATGAGGGGGCTGTTGGCCGTAGCATGGCAGATGCACCTGAAATTGATGGGATGGTGTATTTAAACGGTGAGTTTGATGTAAAAGTCGGGGATATCGTTAAAGTGCTTGTTGAGCACGCTGATGAGTATGACCTATGGGGCGCAATCGTTACTAAATAATAGACAAAGATTGTTTGTATCTTTTCGAGCCTACTTATTGTTTAATAAGTAGGCTTTTTTGGTTTCATTTTGAAATCATTCCTTATCTTTTGTTCAAAATTGACGTAGATCAAGCGTCGAAAATCTATTAAAGAATAACTTGATCTAGAATATAAAAATTAAATGGCAAGTTGACATAATCAAATAACTCTTATCGAAGAATAAGGATAACTATGTCGGCTCATTCATTATTTACAAATACACCAATAGAAGAAAATACAGCTTATTTAGATGATAATGAGCTTCTAATCTCGTTAATACGAGATACTGTTTTATCAGGGTTGTCTTCACTTCATGAACTTAACGCCGATGTTTCTTTGCTGAATATTCAAGGTGAAACATTATGGTTAAGCCAAAAGTCACAAGACTATTTTGCAATAGCTGATTTACTATCAGGTGAAATGAGCAAGAACGCTCAGGAGCGTCTTTTTGCTAATCCTATTGAATTACATGGGAAATTTTATTATTTAGCGCCGATATATTCGCAATTTGGCGAGTTGTGGTTGATTGTGGCTTTATCAACAGCTCAAATGAATAGCAATATTCTTCTTGCTCTTTTGCAATCATTGGCAAGAGAATCTACTGCAAAGCTGAAATGCCAATCTTATATACAACCATCCTCAACGAAACCATTTCAGGCTCCACGCATTGCAGATTTGAATATTCAGTCGGTTGAAAAAGCTCTCATTATTGAAGTGGCAAAAAACTGTCGAGGTAAAGTTCAGCAAATGCATCAGATTTTGAACATGGGAAGAACGACGCTGTGGCGAAAACTGAAGCAATATGACATTAATATTAAAGAATATAAGTAGTCACGCTCGGTGTTTTTTCATGTGGTTATGTAAAAAAAATGCTTCGGCGTATTTTGGATGGAGATGTATCATCTAAAATAGCTGAAGCGTAAAAGGCTGACCAACACTTACTGCAAATAGCCTCTGAAGTTGGCTGTATTGAGATAAAGAGCAATGAAAAAGAGACTGCATTATCTTTCAATATTACTTGTCAGTATGTTAATAGCAGCCTTATTTTTTTAGTTTAAGAAAATAGATGTCAAAATAATGCATGAGAGGTGTAATTTAGATTTTTATCAATGAGGGCTTAATGGAAATGTGCAATATAAACAATATTACTCCATCTAAAATAGTAAATAATCTATGTAATTATTACATCTGTAATCATTAATTAACTTAAGTGCATTTTGTGTAATAGTCGTGTAATCAAATTGCCCTTATTCATGAGAGTAAGGGTAATTTGTGAAATTAATAGCATATTAATCTATGTTTATCAAAATTCTTATGTGTTAATATTTTGTGAGAAATAATATCTGACGGCTTGAAATAAAACCATCAGATATAATGACTACTAGATTGTAAAAGCATATAGTATATATTACCTATATTTTGAATAGGTATTAATATATTCGTATTCTTGAATAAGTTGAGGGAGTGATTTTATACCTAATTTTGTATAGATGTTCGAACGATGTACTTCAACAGTTCTCGGAGATAATGAAAGTTTTTCTGCAGTTTCTTTACTGGTATTACCTTCTAAGATCATATCCATTATTTCTCTTTCCCTGACGGATAAACGCTCAAATTTGTCAGATAGATAGGTATATTTCTTGTGCTTTTCATATGAACTTAAAAATTGCTCTGTGGCACTATTGATTGCATTGAGAATCTCAATGTCTTTGAATGGAAAAGGGAAGAAGTCATAAGCGCCAGACTTAAAGCTTTCTTTACAGAGGCTAACCGAAGGTTCTTCAGCAAGGACAATAAAAGGAACAATACCAAAAGAGTTATTTATATTGGTTAATCGGCTAATACGATTTTCGTTATTTTTTAAAAATAACAAAATACATTCCTTTACATTGCTTTCTAAAGGGTAAGTATAATTACTAATAAATGTGTCTTCGTTATTATAAAAATTAAAGACAAAACCAAATGATTCCATCATTAATTTCAGTTTATTCTTAAAGACATTATCACTATCTATGATTACGTGAATGGTGTTATTCATCACCATACTCCTGTTGAACTGATTTGATATTCATATTAATTTGATAAAATAAGTAGATAAATATCGTTAAAAATAAATTTAGCGATAATGTTTTCTACAGAACGTTGTTTTTTTTATTAATGTATTACTGACCTTAATTTATATTAAAATTATCATCTAGTTAAATTTAATATAAAATAGAAACAATGGTTAAATTTTGTGTCAATGCGTAAGAATCGATTAATCTTATGTAACATTTTAGGTGCTTTTACTTGTTTGGCGAGTTTTTTAGGCTCAAAAATCAGATTGAAATTTTTATGACTGGCTCAATAATATCTTAAATAGTAAGTCATAAAAAGCCTAAGGAGTATATTTTATGCGATTTTATTAAGTAAGGGGGGCGATATGTAGTTTTGGAAGTTAAGGTGCTTTTTGCTTCTGACATGGTAGAATTTATTACAAACCTTTTTAACTGAGTGAATATACTTAATGGCTTCTTTAAAAGATGTTGCTCGACTTGCAAATGTATCTTTAATGACAGTTTCTAGGGCAATTAATAGCCCTGAATTGTTAAAACCAGATACATTAAAACAAGTTCAGCTAGCAATTAATGCACTCAACTACATTCCTGATTTTTCAGCGCGAAAAATTAGAGGAAAAAGTTCTAAGGTTTCAACGGTAGGGGTACTAGCTTTAGATACAGCAACGACGCCTTTTTCTGTTGAAATTATTTTGTCAATAGAGCAAACAGCTAGGCAATATGGTTGGAACAGTTTTGTTGTGAATATTACATCAAAGGAAGATAACGACAGGGCGGTTCGACAGCTATTGTCTCAACGTCCTGATGGTATTATTTTTACGACAATGGGGTTAAGGGAAGTCACAATTCCTGAAGCTTTGCATCAAAGCCCGTTGGTTTTAGCGAACTGCGTTGATAAAAATAAATTGTTCCCTGCTTATATTCCTGATGACTTTAATGGTCAATACAGAGCGGTGGAGCGATTAATAGAGAAAGGTTACCGAAAGCCATTATGTTTATATATTCCATATGAGACGTTAGCAGGGAAAATACGCCGTGAAGCAGTGGAAACAGCATGGGGAAATGCTAATTTACCGCACGAAGACTTGATGCAATATCATCTTGAGCTTGGCGATGAGCATTATATTGATATTATTTCTCTAATTGATTCTCATTTTCAAAATAATAAGCCTGATTTTGATGTTATTATTTGTGGAAATGACCGTGTTGCTTTTTTAGCATATCAAATTTTATTAAGTCGGGGTTTACATATCCCAAATGATATTGCCATTCTTGGTTACGATAACATGATTGGGGTGGGGCATTTATTTTATCCCCCATTGAGCACAGTTGTATTGCCGCACTATCAGTTGGGGCAACAAGCTGCGCTTCACATAATAGAAGGGCGTCAGCAACAAGATATTCAATATGTGGCATGTGACCTTCTTGAGCGCAGCTCATTTTAACGGCATTCAAACTATTCCAACGAACATAACGACTTATTCAATCGCGTTGTTTATCGGCCAATAAGTAGCTTCTTTCAAGTGCGCTGACTGGTTTATCGTAAATAGTTGTAGTTTTCTCTGCTGTAGCTCTGGATAGATGCGGCAACTAAAATTTATTGCACCCTCATTGATGAAAATCTCGAGGCAAGATTGGTCAACGAAGGCATGAATTTTGAGTTGTTTGACTTGTGGTAAAGGTGCGCAACGACTATCACTGATAATATATTCAGGATAGTGTCGCATTAATGTTAACTGCTGGCTTTGGTTATCAACATAAAATTGCAGCCCATTTCCAATCCAGAAACCAAATTTTTCTGCTGAAGCACTTTGTGTTAAGTCCCAAATTAATTCAATTTCACAGCTACTTGCATCTTCACTTAGCAAAAGTGTGGTGTTTTTTTGCAAGCACATTTCTGGAAAATGGACCGCTGACCGTCGCAATTTTTTTAATTCACGAATGGGCTTTGCGATAATTTTACCTTGTTTTGATAAGGTAAGCTCCCTTGGTAATGTGAAACAACCTGACCATCCATGTTTATTTGAAGGCATATGACTTTCCCACATATCCATCCATGCGATCGCAATACGGCGCCCATCTTTTGCTAAAAAAGTTTGAGGTGCATAAAAATCTTGTCCAAAATCTAATTCAGTAAAGGGTTGGGTAATCTTATAAGGTGAATTGGGAGACCAACGCCCAATAAGGTAACCATTTTGATAGAGGTTTCTGTATTGGAAATTTATTGCTTTTTTTCCTTGAGGAGAAAATAAAGCAATAAATTGGTCATCGAGTGGAAAGAAGTCAGGGCATTCCCACATGTAGACATTTTTGTCATCTGTTTTAGCGAGTATCTGAAAATTAGGATCCCAGTGAAGTAAATCCATTGAGCTAAATAACAGAATTTTCCCTTGGTCAAATGTATCCCTTGCACCAACAACCATCCACCATTTGCCCTCTTGTTGCCACACTTTTGGATCGCGAAAGTGCATGTATCCCTCAGGGGCGGGAAGAACAATACCTTTTTTCACAAAATGAATGCCATCATTACTTACTGCTAAGCATTGAGATTGCTGAATTTGGCTGTCATCGCCTTCTTCGGCTAACCAAATATGGCCCGTGTAAAATAAATACAGTTTACCTTCGTGACTGACGGCTGAGCCAGAAAAACAGCCATCACGGTCATAGTCCTCACTCGGAGCAAGCGCTATCGGTTGGTGTTGCCAATGTACCATATCAGTGCTTGTTGCATGACCCCAGTGCATTGGCCCCCACACGGAACTGTAGGGATGATGTTGGTAAAAAGCATGGTATAGGTTTTGATGATAAATTAATCCATTAGGGTCATTCATCCAACCTGATTGTGGTGCTAAATGATAGTGCGGATAAAACAGGGTATTTAGCTGTTTTGCATTTTTTTTAATGGCTTGATTTGCTCGTTCAATCTGTTTTTCCATAATGGATCCCTAACCTTTTTTGCTATAACAAATCTGAAATGGATAAAATGGGGTGAGATAATACGTGTGTTTTCTAATCGATCACTTTATACTTTATGTTAACGTTAACAACTTAGATTTACTAGCTTAAATTTTCCTGGTCGGAAACTAAAAAGGTGAAAATATGAAAATATGGTCATTGGGCGATGCTGTTATTGATTTAATTCCATTAGAAAATATGCGGTATCAAGCTTGTGCAGGGGGGGCCCCTGTCAATGTTGCGGCTGGCGTTGCTAAGCTTGGCCATCCAAGCGGATTTATCGGTAGAGTCGGAGAAGATACATTTGGTCATTTTATGCAAAAAACCTTATTTGACCTAGGTGTTGATACACAGGCCATGGAATTTGATGAAGAATATCGAACAAGTACAGTATTAGTTTCATTACATGAAAATGGCGAACGTGAGTTTACTTTTTTAGTTTCGCCTTCAGCAGATCAATTTTTAAGTTCAAAAAACTTACCTCAGTTTGGTCAGGATATATTGCATTTTTGCTCACTCGCGCTTGTTCACCCAATATGCCGTACATCATTAACGGAAGGGTTAATTCAAATTAAGCAAGCTGGGGGCCGATTAAGTTTTGATGTAAATATTCGTCCACAAATGTGGGAAGATCACGAAGAAATGCATCAAGTTGTGGACACCTTTGCAAAACAGGCTGACATTTTAAAGCTTTCTGATGATGAATTACTTTGGTTAACGGGTGAGAGCCTATTTGATAAGGCGGTTGAAAAATTGCGTGATTATCCTGCGGAGCTTAAGGTCGTGACGCAAGGTTCGCAAGGGTGCAGGGTATTTACGACAGAGTATTATTTTTCAGTAAGTGCTTATTTAGTCGATAGTATTGATACCACGGGCGCTGGAGATGCTTTTATGGCTGGATTGTTAGCGGCAATTAATCAATATGGCATGGCTAATACAAAAGATAATTTGATGAAGATTATTTCTCAGGCAACAGCTTGTGGGGCTTTAGCCACAACTAAAAAAGGGGCAATTTCCGCAGCGCCAACATCTCAAGAGCTTGTTGAATTTATGCAGCAGCAGCCGCCATTGCACCAAAAACAGATTTTTTAATGTGAAGAGTTAACGTGCAAATAAAATTTGGCTTTATATGCTATTTTTTATTTGCATATAATCTTAAATAGATAGCTTTAGAATGAGCGTTAGTAACATTTTATTTTCTTTATATTGGCGTATGATGTGGAGCAAATTTTACCTTATTTGACTTTATTGTAGGCTATATTATGTTGCTGCGTTCAGGTGTGGCTCTAGCTATTTTTTCCTATATTTTATGGGGAATAACGCCCTTATTTTATCGGCTGCTTCCTGAAGCTGAACCGCTAGAACTCCTTGCCCAACGTCTTATTTGGTCAATTCCATTGCTATTTTTAATCCGTTTAGTCATTAAAAATAAAACAATATGGAAACAAGTATGGGTTGATAAAAAGTCCATTATCCTTTGCCTTTTTAGTTCGTCCATTATGGCTATCTCTTGGACCACATTCACTTATGCACTCACTCATGGGCAAGTGTTAGCCGCAAGTTTGGGCTATTTTATCAATCCATTATTCTCTATTTTGCTCGGTGTTGTTTTTTTACGTGAAAGGTTAGTTTTTGCGGAAAAAATGGCCGTTACGTTTATTTTGTCTGGGGTTGGTTATCAAATCTGGCAATATGGTGAATTGCCTATTTTAGCACTCGTGATGGGGAGTGCGTTTGCGGTATATGGATTGATCCGTAAATTTATTCGGTTTGATGTTATTACTTCATTGTTTTTAGAAGCATTATGGTTGTTGCCTATTGCAATGGGTATTACTTGGTGGTTATCGTCAAAAGGGTTAAGCGCAGTGGAGGCGGGAGATTGGCAGCTTCGTATTTTGTATATGTTAGCGGCACCTGTGACGATTATTCCCTTGCTGTTTTTTACTGCGGCTATCAAACGCACATCACTCACTGTTATTGGTTTGGCCCAATATATAGAGCCAACTATCCAATTTTTACTCGCTGTGTTCTTGTTTAATGAACTGTTTGATTGGGTTAAAGGGATTAGCTTTGCATTAATCTGGATTGGTTTACTATTTTGTATTTTGGCTTTATTGCATAAGCAATATGCCAAATTTTCCCAAAAAGAACCTTTTATTACCGGGCGAGATGAAACCCCGCAGAATTAGACAATATTTCATTTAATTTCAAGACACGAATATGTTTTATCATGGCCTTTTTATTACGTGGATAGCAAAAGCAAACGTTTGCGTATATAATCATCGGTATTATTTTCGCATATAAGGTCATCAATCATGGAACAGTTAGGTACGGCACTTTGTGCATCTGCAACAAAAGTTATGTTACTGGGCGCAGGGGAGTTAGGTAAGGAAGTTGCCATTGAATGCCAACGCTTAGGTATCGAAGTGATTGCAGTAGACCGCTATAAAAATGCACCCGCTATGCACATTGCTCACCGTAGCCACGTCATCAATATGCTGGATGGTGAGGCACTAAAACAGTTAGTGATCGCAGAAAAGCCTGATTTTATTGTGCCTGAAATTGAAGCAATTGCGACCCAAACGTTAGTTGAACTCGAAGAGCAAGGGCAAAAAATCGTCCCTTCTGCAAAAGCCGTTTTTTTAACAATGGATAGAGAAGGTATCCGTCGTCTTGCTGCTGAAACATTAGGTTTACCTACATCGGAATATTATTTCGTAGAAAATAAATCAGATTTTATTGAAGCCGCTGAAAAAATGGGTTTCCCATGTATTGTAAAGCCCGTCATGAGTTCATCAGGAAAAGGGCAAAGTGTCATTCGTTCAAGTGCAGACTTAGAAAAGGCGTGGCATTATTCTCAAGAGGGGGGGCGCGCAGGGCAAGGTCGAGTCATTGTTGAGAAAATGGTCAATTTTGATTTTGAAATTACCCTGTTAACGGTTAGCGCTGTAGATGGGATCCATTTTTGTGCTCCTGTAGGACATCGTCAAGAAAAAGGTGACTATCGCGAATCTTGGCAGCCGCAAGTGATGAGCGAGAAAGCGCTGAAAAAGGCTCAAGATGTTGCTGCAAAAATCGTTTCTGCGTTAGGTGGTTACGGCTTGTTTGGCGTTGAGTTATTTGTGTGTGGTGATGACATCATTTTTAATGAAGTATCCCCACGCCCTCATGATACTGGAATGGTGACGCTGATTTCGCAAAATCTTTCTGAATTTGCCTTACATGTACGTGCATTTCTAGGCTTCCCTATTGGTAACGTTCGCCAATATGGCCCAAGTGCTTCTGCGGTTATTTTACCTGAACTTCATAGCCAAAATGTGGTGTTCTCTAATATTAAGAATGCATTCGATTCTGATATCCAACTACGTTTATTTGGTAAGCCTGAAATTGCAGGAACTCGCAGGTTGGGTGTTGCGTTAGCCATTGCAGATTCAATCGAAAAAGCACTCGAAAGGGCAAAAAAAGCGGCAAGTGCAGTAAATGTGTCAGGTTAGATATGATATGAAAAATGGCCCTTTAATATAAAAATTAATGGGCCAAAAAATGAAAATAATAACAAGCGATTATTCAAGGTAGAAAGAGACGTCGATGCTACCTCTATAGCCACCCGCTTGTACGTTCCCATTTTGGCAAAGGTTAAAGTATAGGTTTTGGCGTAAATTGGTCGTGGCAATATCCCCTAGCTTTATACGGTCATAATACACTAAAGCATCTGAGTTTCCTCTTCTACAGATATCTGAAGACGGTGGAACTTTCGACGTCACGATATAAGGGCGTTCAGTCTAGTTAGATGAGTTACCTGTCACCGAGTCTAATGCCATACCTGCAAGGTTAGTACTTGATCCAGTTCCTGCATTGCTTTGTCCATGCAGTTGTTGGTTAGCGGATAACACCATCAGCAATTTACCCGTGGTAACACAGTCTATTGACATTGACGCAGGACGCGTTTCTAGCAACTGGTTGGTTCTATTACCCGCCAATTGGGTACTAAATAACCTATCTGCCCCGCACGAATGGTTAGCTTATCGGAGTGCGTGCTCCAAATAAAAGCGCTAGTAGAAAGCCGGATGCCACTTTGTGTGAAAATGAGAAATAGGATGTCATTTTTTCATAGTTATTCTTTTGCTCGTCAATTTGACAGTGAATATTTATTATTTACACTCAGCTGTTATTGTTCTAACTGGTGAGTCAGCGGTGACAGCAATACTTTCCAATGAAGCATAGCTGATTGAACATTGATCACCTTGATTACCCCACTTGATATTCAGTTTTCCTGAATCAGGTAAACCGCTCATGTACAGCTGATGATTAGAGCCAACAATACCTGTATTAATATCATTATTTTTATCAGTAGAGACGAGTGTTGCAATCGCCCCAAATGGTGGCATTTTTCCCGTTGTGTTAATATTAATCATGGCTTGGTAACCAATTTTCGTTTTAAAGTTACGTTTGATGATTGCCCCTTCCGTTGGGTACACCATCATTGAGGTATCTTTAAAGGTAGTATCATCTGGCAACGTATTAACGTTGACTGAAATCTGGTTCGCCGCGTTGCTTGCTAACTGTGGAATAATCGCGTTCCCAAAACGGTCAAACTTGGCACCCATGGTGAGTTCTGCACCTCTAGCACCATCCGCAGTGATGATAGCGAGAGTATCACCCACACTTGGGGATAGTGAGATACCATCTGAATGGGCGATCATTCCGCCGCTCATACTTGCATTCATTGTACGGTTCGAGTCAGAATAACTATAACCTGCTGATAATGTGGAGTTATCTGCTGAGTATGTGCCATTTACGCTACCGCCGTAGTTACTGCCTTGGCTGTTATAGTTTTGGTATAAACCGTAGCTGAATTTATTTTCCAGCGCACTTCCCGTCAAACCTGCTTGGTTTCGTGTTTCACCATGGTTATCAACGCTGATACCATAGCGAGCACTCATGGTTTGAGCCATCTCGCTATTCGTCAGTAAGCTTAAAGGTACTGAAATATCTAAAGAAACAACACGGTTTTCTGGCCATGAGTTATTGTAGCTTTTCACGCGGTCAACCATATAACTTAAGCTGTAAGATACACCCTTGTAGTTATTATTGTATGACATACCAACAGAGGTGTTTGAGCTTTGCCCACCCCAATAGGTATTTTTCGCTGCTCTTAATGATAAAGAACCATAAGAATCAAAGGACTGGCTAATTGATGTTTGGAAACTATAACGCTGCCTTGAGCCTGTCCACGGCGCTAACCCCTCTTTAATATCGTAACCCGTATTGTTATAGTCAGAGAATGAATAAAAATTTTCTGTGGTATAACGTAATGCTGTTAAGTCAAACGATGTTCCTGTTGAGAGTAAACTTTTCGAATAACGAATACGGTAAGATTGCCCTTTTAAGCGCTGATTAGAAAATTTCGCATCAGAATGAGTCACGTCCGTAGATAAAGCGCCGAGTACACCTAAAGAAAAGCCAAGCCCCCCCACGATAGAGTTATAACCATTGGAGACCAATAAACCACCGTAACTCGTTATGTTGTATGGTAAACCAACACTGAACGTACCTAAGGTAAATGTTTTTCTTTTGGAGTCCGTAGCGATACCTCCGTTATAGCGGCCTGCAACAATTTCATAGTTGTACATACCCTGTCTTTCCATCATTGGTAATGATGAATAAGCTTGTGTATAAACCGTTTGCTTACCATTTTCTTCTTCAATGGTGACCTCCATATCCCCAGCTAAACCACTGGCAGGAATATCTCGGATCACAAATCTACCTGGTGCAACGAACGTTTGGTAAACAACACTACCATTTTGACGTACAGTCACTGTCGCATTTGAGTTGGTAAAACCCTCAACAACAGGGGCATACCCTTGCATGCTATTCGGATTAAGGTTTGGGTTTGACTTTAAACTCGCCCCTTTCATTGGGATTGAATCAAAAATTGTACCACCAGATGAAATTTCACCGGCTCTTAAGGTTGATTTAATCGCATTAATGGTTCTGTATACATAAGTATTTGAGAAATCAGAATCACTGTAACTTGAGGCCCCGCTATTTTTACTGTAGTTGTACAAATAACTCGTTCTTAAGCGCCATGCACCAAAGTTAATCCCCACGTTAATATTCGTAAATATTGAATCTGAGGTGCTTGCTTTTTGGTGGTATTTGGAAAGCTGACGGTTATTACTGTAGTTAAGTACATAATTCATAATTAACGCTGTTACACCATCATCGCGAGCATCTGGCGGAACATAACCTGTAAAATTAGGTACCATCGCAATTTGTGGGATAGACAAATTGACAGTCAAGGTTTGCACATCAAAAGTGACCGAAGCATCAGTAATATAGTCAGATAAGTTAGCAATCTCGGTGGTTTCAGCTAAGCCCCTTAAACTTGGCACTGCAGATGTATTAATACCGAGTTTTTGCAATTGCTCAATAGTAAAAACGGGAGAAACTTTATCACCATCAGCTTTAGTAAATGGGATACTCAACTCCCCTGAAGGGATCATATTAACGTTGATTGTGACGTCATAAGTACCAGGTGTTAGGGTGTTGTTTTGTACGAAATCGTTTAAATTGATTTGATTGATATCAATACCACTACCATGCATTAACAGGCCGGGATCGAAATAAGATTCGGCGTGTGCAAAAGCAGGAGTCATTGCATAACAACATGCAAAAACTTCTAATGCTATTATTTTAAATTTCATCCCTTTCACAGCATCACCATTCATCGTCAATCGTTATAGTTAATAATATTTCAACTGAAATTTAATTTAAGGACTCTTTATCTAATTCCATCAAATATTCATCCGTGAATCGCCACTCGATCTTTCCAACTTTATTGTTTGGTAGCGTGACTTCCTTTGTTGAAAAAGGTGTCAATGTTATTTCTCTTTCGCCATTTTTAATTTCATGCCCTGCAACTTTTAAATAATCAAATGTTAAATAAAAAGGTGTTGGGTTTTCTATTGTTAATACACTGCTATTTTGAGTTAGTTTAACTTTTTTAGCTAAGTCACTCGTTTTTAAATTTTGAATTTCTTTTGGACGGTACAGTAGTTTAAAGTAGAAATTAGGGATAACATTTAACTGAATACTATTTTCTTCTTTTGATTTTTCTTCACTAGGAATGCCCCTGATTCCAATCCAAAAGAGACTTTCTCTATCTTTTGGCATATTAACGCCATTAATATCAATACCTGTACGCCTTATATTCCATGAAGTTTGGGATCCTGGTCCCATATTTTTTAATGGTGGTAAGATAATAAAAGGAACTATTTCAGTCTCTTTTTTTTCTTTTGGTAGTAACGTTTCTTTATCAACGTTTGCTATCCAGGCTTCCATTAAATAACTTTTGTCGTTTCCATTCAGTATCTCGATACTGATACCACTTTTATTACTTTCGTTATAGACGTATCTTTTAAGCAGAAAATCAAAGCCTGTAGGCGATTTTGCTAATACGGCTACTGGCAAGCAAACAGACAAAAGAAAAAATATTAGTAATTTATTTTTTATCATTATTTAGTTCCACCTAATATTACTGGCTGTAGTGGGGTTTCCCCTCCGTAGTCATTAATCATGTCCCATTCTAATTTCGATACTTTTTTATTTGCTGGTATCTCAATTGTAGAAAAAGGGGCGACCATAGGTGCTCTATCACTGTTATATGACTCATTGTCCATTTTGATATTAACTAACGTAAAATGATAAGGAGATGGGTTGTTGATAATAATTTTATTCCCAGACTGCTTAGCTGTTAGTTCATTAATATAGTTTTTTACATTACCTTTAATGCCAGTTGGACGGTAAAACATTTTTATGACTATCTTTGTAGATAAATTAAATTTTGTATTTATTTGATTATTTTGATCATTATTTTTTTTTGTTGTCTCAGGTATAAAATTAACCATCAAATAAAATAACGACTCTCTATCTTGTGGTAGTTCATTCAATCCCTTTGGCAGGATTTTTAATGCATTATTAGAGTTTTCATTTAATGTTACGATTGGTGGTATTACCGTAAAATTATGGCTTGGTTCGTTTTCTGAACTTAAGTCAGAAAAAACTAAGCTTTGAATCAGGTATTTTTTATTTGCTGTGTTATAAGCGCTTACACTTTGACTTTTATCATCTTGAGTAAATATAACTCTTGAGTGATCTAGTGAAACAGCAGCAACAGAACTTTGGGTAATAAAAAAAATTCCCAGAAAAGCTTTTACCATCTTCTTCATGTAAATTTCCGCTTTATTATTAATCGGCGTAATAACCAATAGTTAATGTTGCAGAGAAATCACCTTCATTAGGTTCACAATTATCTACTACACAACGTAACTTAGCATTGATGTTTTTCGTTGCGCTGGTGCTTTCAATATTCTCCCAGATAACTGATGCTGGACTGGGTTTACCCAAAGGGTTTCCGTTAATATTGATAACACGATTTCCATCTAGTAATTGAACCCCAATAACACCGTTTGGATCATCATTGAAAAAATTATTACTTCCGTTCAATGTATTACCTGATGACAGATAAACCAGTGCCGTACTTTGCGATTGGTTGTTACAGTTTTTCAAACCAATGGTAAAGCTTTTGGTTACGCTATCATTTTTAATTTCTGTTACGGTGGTGATACCTGCTTGATTACCCAGTAATATTTCAGAAGGAACATCAATATCACAAGTTTTAGCTAAAAATAAAACAGAGAATTCATATCTAACCATGTAATCATCAGCCGCTATTGCAGGGAAATACATGAAAAACATTAAAAAAGTGATTAATACTTGTTCTATTTTTTTCATGACACCTAATCCTGATAAAATTCAAAAGTCACGGCAGCGTTAGAATCACCTGGTTTTACACCATTTTCGCGTTTTACTAGACTTACTCGGTAATTAACTTCAACTGAGTCACTGGTTGTGGATGGAAAAGTAGCAACACCTTCTTCATTCACTTCCTTACAAGTTTGGTTGCTTTTGTTACATGATTCAAGTAAAAAACCCGTTTTAGTTGTATCATTTGATCCGTAAAACATTCCATTGCTAAATAGTGTTGAAGCAGCTGATTTTGATTTTACTTTTATATTCTTCTCAGTATTAGCAGGGAAGTTTTTACAAATAATGGTGTAAGAGAAATTTTCAGTTAAAATCGGTTTTTTAATTGGTTGCCCATCAACCTCTGATGCAATAAGGACTCCAATTTTATTAAAGTCGATAGTTTTATTTAAATCACTGTTATCGTCGAATTCGCAAGTTCCTTTTGTAATCCGGGTTTTGAACTGTATTTGTCCGTTTTGGGCAACAAGTTGACTTGAAAATAGGATAACACATAGAGCGAGTACTATTTTACTGAACCGTCCCATGGTATTCATTATATCCTCCAAGATCATTGATAACAGCCCATTTCACTGCTCCATTCTTTATTTGGCTTGGATAGCTTATTTCAGAGAATGGGGCCAACACATTATTTTGTTTATTGAGTTTGATGCTTTTATTGTTAACAAATAATCCAGCTAAATTGACGTAGTAAGGTGAATCATTAATTAACTTAATACCGTTTGCAGTACTTTTTGTTTTTATATTTTTAAAAGCTGTTTCTTGTGGCATCGATAAATTTGTTGGGCGATAGAAAACCTTAATGACATTTTCTAAGCCGACTTTCACACCATCATTTTCGTTTAATTCGGGTACATTACGAGAGTGAAAGTAGTACATTGACTCTCTATCTTTTGGAAACTTACTTGTAATAGCCTTAATTTTAATGATATTGCGTTGTTTCGGCGTTAATTTGAAAATTGAAGGAGTAATAACAAATAAACCTTCAGTAGCTGTTTTGCTATCTAATTGTTGTGTAATAAAATTAGCGACTAAATAAGACTTGTCATCTTCATTTCGTGCTGAAATAGAGGCTGAATTCGTTGCTTCCTCAATAACGATACGTGTTTGGCTTAAGCCAACACCCGCTTGGGTTGCAAATGAAAAAGTTAATAAGATAAAAAATAAGGATTTTAATTTTGTCATTTTTATTTCCTTTATTGCAGGCAGTAAATAAATACTGCCTGCTCAACTAGCTAATTAACAAAAGTAGTTATTAGTCGTATGCAACGCTGAAAGTTACTGGAACATTTAACGTTTGAGCGACTGCATCTTTAGTTGTTGCATATAAACCAGCAGTTACTTCAACGATATAGTCGTTCTCACCTAAAATTTTCAGGTTATTGATAGTAGTTTCTGCATTAGGTGTTAACTCAGTTGTACCTGCTTTTAATTTAACACCAACTTGTGATGCTTGAGCATCTGCAAACATATCAGAGTGACCTGTTAAAGCTTCACCTGTTGCTAGAATTGAAACTTCTGTTGCAGTAGTGTCATCAGAATAAGTTTTAGTACATTTGTTTAATACTAAGTTGAAGTTTGATTCTGCTAATGCTTTGTTGATATCAGTAATTTTTTCAATTGAGTGTGTACCTAAATTAACTAAAGATTTAGATGCGCTGATATCACATGTTGCAGCAACTAAACGAGCATTGAAGTTTACTGTTGCATCTTGTGCAGCAAAAGCTTGTGAAGAAAGAGTTGCAACGGTTAAAGCACCGATGAAAGCAAGTTTATTTAATTTCATAATAATCATTCCTAAGTATGTGAGATAGATAATTTAAAAATTTAAAGTTTCTTGTATCTAATTTTTAGAGATATCAATTAAGCTTTTATTTGCTTTAATAGCATTAAATCTTGCTATTTTTTTTGATTTGAAAATTATAAATATTTAAATTTATTTTCCATCTCATTTAAATAGACAGTATTTATTTCGGCTTAATTTAAAGTTTGTTTTTTTCTGAGTATTTGCGAACTCTTGCTCGCTGACTACGGGGTTAATATTAGTTGTACTCATTATTGTTGTCAAACTAGGTGAAAATAATTTTATAGTGCTTTTTAATAGTTTTCTAAATGTTATTTTTGTTTTATTTCAATGTATTGTAATTTTATTCATTTTCTTAAGTTAAATTTCATTGTCTTTATTGGGTTTTTATTCTTAAAATTGTCCATTTTGATTGTAAATAAAGACTATAAATCTTATATTAACAATTATTCATAATTTGTCTCTCTTTTTTACGCTTATCGTGCGTATAGGTAAGGGATGTTACTAATGAATAATGGATGTTAGAAACATTTAGTTTTAAGCTGGTATTTTTATAAATATTCATTGTTTTTCTTTTTTTTAATTATATTGGTTAATTTTTTAGGTTTAAATACTTAGGATAATTCTCATTTAAGATAAAATATATAAGAGATAAAAGTTATCATATTCTTGAGATTATTCTTATTATATTTATCTATTCCTCTTTTTTTCTTAGTTTCATTCGTGGTGTGATTCTGTATATTGGTATTTTCGTCCCAATAAAATAAGGAAAGTGCATGAGTCAACTTATCATTCCTGATGTTGCTCTAGTTGATAACAGTGAGCAACGAACACCATTGGTTTTAGTATTAGATTGTTCTGGCAGTATGTACGGCGAGCCGATAAATGAATTAAATGCAGGTTTACAGATACTCGAAAAAGAATTGAAGGATGATGTTATTGCGGCAAAGCGGGTTAGGATCCTTGTTATTCAATATGGTGGAAACGACCAATGTTCGATTATTGGTGATTGGTGTGATGCCATGGATTTTACTGCACCTATATTAGAAGCGAATGGGACAACACCAACAGGGCAAGCTGTTATGGTGGCGTTAGATGAAATAGAAGCTGAAAAACAACGTTTTCGCCAAGCGGGCGTCGCTTATACCCGTCCTTGGTTATTTTTAATGTCAGATGGTGCTCCTACAGATTTATGGGAAGAATCGGCACAAGTTTGTCGCCAAGCGCAAAAAGATCAAAAAGTGGCGATGTTCCCTATTATGGTTGATGGGGCAAGTGCGCAAGTTATGGGGGAGTTCAGTATTGCAGGCTTGAATGGCGTGAAAAAGCTAAAAGGATTGCAATTTAAAGAACTCTTTTTGTGGTTGAGTGCGAGTATGCAAGTGGTTTCCCAATCGACACCAGGTGGGCAAGCTCAACTCCCTTCAACGGATAGCTGGTCTACAGTGTCGGTATAACGTATGAGTTGGTCAATTTATTGCGCATCAGTTCAAGGGCACTCTCATCGGGAAAATAACCAGCCTTGTCAAGATGCATGGTCTGTGGAGCATACCACAAATGGCTTAGCGGCTTGTGTATGTGATGGCGCAGGGTCTGCTCGTTATAGTGAGATTGGTTCACGTTATGTTTCAAGGTTATTTGTTCAGCGAATTTCTGAATTTGGTCATGTTGACTATTTAAGTGTTGAAGAAATACAACCTGTTATTCTTCGTACACTGAGTGCTATTCGTGAACAATTGGTTTCCCTTGCAAATGATAAGCAGGGTGAGTTAAAGGATTTTGCTTGCACGCTTGTCGCTGCATGGGTTGGCAAACGCCAAGGCTTTCTTTTTCATTTAGGCGATGGGGTAGCCATCGCTTCTTACCAACAAAATGGGCGTCTTATTGATAAGGTTTCCGTGCCAGAAAATGGGGAGTATGCCAATCAAACGTGGTTTTTAACCTCAAGTGATTGGCAGGAACACTTACGTATTACGCCTATCGTTACAAAAATAGAGCGGATCATTTTAATGTCTGATGGCGTACAACCCTTTGCTATGAATAAACAATGTGACGCGCTTTATCTCCCTTTTATTGAGCCTGTCACTCGTTTTTTACAGCAAAATGATGAGCAAACGGGAAGTGAAGCACTAAAAGGGACGCTTGATGACCCTCGCACTTATTCAATCACTGGGGATGATAAAACCTTATTTGTAGCATTTAGGGAAATGTAATGGCGGTGGTTAATAAGATAAAACTTGTCGATGGGCAAGGGCAAGTTATCCAGCTGGGTAAATTAATTAAAAGCGGTGGGGCGGGCAGTGTTTATCATATTGCATCAGCGAAGGGGCAAGTCGCTAAGCTTTACCACGATAAAATTGATAAAGCGTTATATCGTCGAAAGACATCAGCAATGTTAGCATTAAAGCCGAGTTTACCGCCGATTACTGATACTGCAATTCCCGTCGTTCAGTTGGCATGGCCAATCAGCCAGTTATTTAACCAGAAAAAACAGTTTGTTGGTTTCGTTATGCCTGAGCTGGATGTGAGAGCATCCATTGAGCTTGAATATATTTTGCAAGAAAGGCAGGCGAGGGAAAATAATTTACCCGTTGGATTGGGGGCTAAAATTCAACTCGCAACCAATTTGGCAATATTGGTTGAGGCGATTCATCAACAAAACCACTTTATCATTGACATGAAACCCGTGAATTTGCGTTTTTATCGGGAAAGCTTATATGTATCAATGTTAGATTGTGATGGCTTTAGTATTCAAGGGGAAAAAGAACGTTTTGCCGCAGGTCAATTTACGGTCGATTACCTTGCCCCTGAATTTCAACACGCCAAAAGTGTTCCTCAATCTCAAGAATCCCAGCAAGACCGATTTTCATTGGCCGTGATTTTATTTCAATTATTGAATTTTGGCATTCATCCATTTTCTGGTCGACCTTTGCATAATCAAGTGCCAAATGATTTACCCAGCCGAATTGCAGGAAAATATTATGCCTATGGGGTAAAGGCGCATCAAGGGATAAGCCCTGTGCCAACCAGTGGACATACTTTCTTACCTAATGATATTCGCCAATTATTTGATAAAGCGTTTAGTGGCTCTCCAGCGCAAAGGCCAAGTGCAGCCGAGTGGGTACAGTGTTTACGCACTTATGCACTGCGTAGCCAGAAGAAGATGGTGGTATGTAGCAAAAATAAAGAACATCAATATTTTGTTGGATTGAAATGTGCTGCCTGTGAACGGGTTAAGCAATTAAAAGTTGCCAGTGAAGCATTACAAAAAACACGGCAGCAAAAAAATGTGTATAAAACACAAGTTAGGGGGCAAACGCAAACTCGTCGAGTTGTTCGTCCTCAACCTGCACCGCCAATTACCTTTACACCACCAGCGTGGTTTACGGCGATTAAAAAGGTACATATTTACACATTTTTTGCTATCGCTGTTCCCTTATTGATGGCGTTTATTATTAGTCGCATTACTCAAAACATGAAACCCGAAACATTATCACCTGCGACTTTTTATCAACATTGGGCGCAGGAAAATTTAGGGGCTGATATGGCTCTGAGTCTTATTACTTTAGTCAGCATATTGGGACTGGGCTTATTTTTCTGGTTGGGGCTCTTTTTACCCATCAAATCGATTTTGACCAAAAAGCCATAAGGAAGGATGACGTTGAAAATAAAACTGAGCCCACTTCTTTTATTACCTTTGGTCTTGTTGTTTGCTGTGCCTGCATTGCCTTTTTTCTTTAGCTATGGTGTGTTTATTGCGTTATTTGAACTCGGTGAATTAATTTGGCCGAGTGCTTTGAATGTCAGTGATAACTTATTCCTGACAGTGATGTGGTTATTTGGATTGACGTTTATTATTGCATTGTCGATAGGTGCTGTTCGCTTTCAAGCGAGGCAATATTGGCGGGCAGCTATTATTACATTGGCAGTATTTAGCGTCATTACACTTTTAAATATTCCGTTAAGTTCGGAATCAAACCAACGTTGGCGGGCACAAACACTCATTGAACAGCGTGATTGGCAATTATTCCAGAATGAACAAAACACGGCTGTGAGTGGTGTGTTATCAGGAATTATTTATAACCATGAAGCTAACACTGAAGTTGAAGCGCGATACCATGAATTGCAAGCGCGTATTGATAAGATGGATAAGCTTGCAGAATTAGAGCCACAAAGCGCAGCAATGCGTGCAATATGGCAACCCTTATTGCAAACAAATGCGCCAGTTTCAAACGACGAAATTTTTCAATTACAAAATGCGAGCCAATATTTGCCGCAAGATGGGGCGCTTGCTTTCGCCGTTGGTTTGCTTACATTACGCAAAACTGAGACCGCAGAAGATAGCCTTATTTTCTTTATTCGTGCTATTGCTGCGCAGCCGAATAACGCCACTTATTGGAAAGGTTTGGGGCTCGCATATAGCTTGATAAAAAGCCAAGTCGATAATAGCGATGCGAATTTAAAGAATGCGTATGCTGCACTTATTTTTGCACAATATCTGAGTCTCAGTGATAAATGGTCAGAATCCCCCTCTGAATTATTTGATACGCAAAGCGCCGCAATATTTGCAAAAGAAATTCAACATCTTTCTACAGTGGAACGCCAAAACTTTTTTATCTTGCAGGCAAGGAGCAATATACAGGTATTAGATTGGTTCAGAGAAACCGTGGATGAACAAACACAAGTATTGGCAAAACAACCATTATCAATTAAAGGAATATATGGGGTTGTAGAGCTTGCGACGTACTATGATCGAAGTGACCCTCGTTACCCTGGGAAAATGACGATTAATACAGAGGGAACTGCGATTGTGCCTAGCTCTATTAATGACGTTCGTTACCTTTCGATTAAATATGACATCGATAATGTTACCGCAACTGTTGCGGTAGATGTGAATGAAGAAGGTGTTCCTGCATTCACGTTAATCGATACCACCAGTGGTGTAAAAAATTATGATATCGCAGCAGAATATGCAGTGAGTCAATTACGATTTGAGCCGACAAAGCAGCCAGCTCGCCACCTAGTCACTGTTAGCTTTAAAAGTACGGTGAAAAGCCTGGATGATTATGCGCAAGAAGTTGGGCTTTTAGTGGAGAGCGCCAGTAAGGCTTTAGCAAGGCATAATGAAAAATCGTTCGGATATGTGATCAAAAGACTCGTGAGTTATGTGAATAATACAGTCCCCGCTAAATATACACGCAGCGCTGGTTCATCTTATGAATATTACCAGCAGCAGCAGGAGATCTCAAAAGAGATACGCGCAACATTGCGACAAGCGGATAGCCGTTCTAAATCCAACGGTGAAGCGTGGGAAAGTAACACGCAAAGAGTTCGTTCATTATTACTAAAGTACCCAAATAACATTGAAGTGCTGAGTACAACGGCAAGAATGGAATTAATGCATTTCAATGCGGCGCGCACGTTATTAACCGAAAATAAAGCATCTGCCATAAAAGATGGCTTTGTTGATGATGAGCAACATTGGCGTAATTTACTATTGAGTGCACGGGCACACTACCTACAAATTATCACCATTAACCCAAACCGCATTGACGCCTGGTTTGCTTGGGGGGTGACGATGATAGATGAAGACCCTGAGTTGGCGGCAGGTGCATTTGCATTAATGCATTATAATGCGGGTAATAGCCTAGATCAGCGTTTGATGGTGGCGCAATCTCGTTTCTTTTTATTTGGTTTGCCTGATGAAACCAAAGCGCGGGTGAATATTATTAATGCGCGTATGGCACTGCTGTATAGTAAAAGTGAATTGCCTGCATCAGCTACAGAGCAGGAACGTCAAGAGCTTGAAGAACAAAAGGCGTTGGCTCAACAAGTGATGCCTGCGGCAGTACCTTTTGTTTCATCCCCCCGCATTTCGCCTATGAGAAATGAAAACCTGACTGACAGAGTGATAGTAAATGTAGATGCTTCGGCTTTTGGTATTCAAGAAAAAACATTGAAACTTCCTATTATCTCAACCGAATTTGTGGGGAATAAGCAAGGTGAAGCAATTTTGAAAATTGATGTACCAAAAGGGGGCGTGCCAAGCTCTATCATGTTACAGCAGAGTAGTGGTGTGGATTATTTTGATGATGACTTAATTTCAGTTGCCTATCAGTGGCGGTTTAATTCAGCGTCTCAAAATAAAGTGTTATTAATTCCAGTGACTTTTAACCAATCCAGCGATGCTTCGCTAAATTATAAGCCATAAAGGAATAAGGAATAGGATGAACCGATCTAAAATTGCTGTGTTACTTGCCTTATTTGGCTCTGCACCTTTGTTTGCACAAAATCTGGATCAACAGTACAGCCTATGGGTGGATGACCAAAAAAGCCAAATTCGTTGCTTTGAAGCCAAATCGCCTTTTCAATATTGTTTACAACAATCAGAAGATGGCAAGTTAATTGTTGCGGATAAACATAATCAAGAAGTTTATCAAATTTACTATTTTGATAATTGGCCTGACGAAGCCCAAGAGGGGGTTTATCGAATTCGAAAGGGAAATAAAATTGGTTTTGCAGATGCCGTAACAGGGAAGGTGGTTATTGAGGCAACATATGATTGCGCCTATCCCTTTGAAGACGGCAAAGCTAAAGTTGGGGTAGGGTGTAAAACGCAAACAGATGGTGAACACAGCTGGTGGGTTGGCGGGGATTGGACAACAATCACACTACCCTAAGGGGACTAAGTACTTAGATACGCTTTTTCCGGGTATCTAAGACGTTTTTTACGATTTTCATGATATTTATTTACAATTAATTCGATTTTAACCATATTATTTATATTACTTAACTTATTGAAAAACAGTTGTTATTGTTATGTAGATCACAGTTTTCATCCTGTTAAACCTTCCTTAAAACCATTCACGGCAAAATTCAAACCGCTTAATTCTGTATGGCACCGCTTAGTGTAACTTTAGTCATTTGCAGAGTGTAATTTCTTACCATAGACACCATGGCAGAGCTCAAAATTTTCGATTTAATACAGTTCAACCACTGCCAATTAAAAAACCATCAATGACAAGCAGCACTATGATGTTGTTAGCGTGATGGTAAATACAAAATCAAAGGCATGTTCGTTTTACCTCAGAAGGGTGTTCTATGAACAAAAATGGTATTTTAAAGCACGTTCCGTGGATGATCCTTGGGATCATCGGTGCAATTTGTTTAGGGGTTGTTGCGCTAAGGCGCGGCGAGCACATTAGTGCGCTATGGATAGTCGTCGCATCGGTGGCGGTTTACCTTATTGCTTATCGCTATTACAGCTTGTATATCGCGAAAAAAGTGATGAAGCTGGATGAAACCCGTGCGACTCCAGCGGTCATTAATAATGACGGTTTAAACTATGTTCCAACTAATAAAAATGTCCTATTCGGTCACCACTTTGCGGCAATCGCAGGGGCAGGGCCATTAGTTGGACCTGTACTGGCAGCGCAAGTAGGGTATTTACCAGGTACGCTATGGTTACTGGCAGGGGTTGTATTAGCGGGTGCGGTACAAGACTTTATGGTGTTGTTTATTTCGTCTCGCCGTAATGGTGCTTCACTCGGGGAAATCGTTAAAGAAGAGTTAGGTCCAATTCCAGGAACGCTAGCACTCTTTGGCTGTTTCCTCATTATGATCATTATCCTTGCCGTATTGGCGTTGATCGTCGTAAAAGCCTTGGCAGAAAGTCCATGGGGTGTATTCACCGTGGTGTCGACGGTACCAATTGCTTTGTTTATGGGGATATACATGCGATATCTCCGACCAGGGCGTGTTGGTGAGGTTTCCGTCATCGGTATCGTGTTGCTGGTGGCATCCATTTGGTTCGGTGGCGTTATTGCTCACGACCCATACTGGGGTCCTGCACTGACATTTAAAGACACTACGATCACTTATGCGCTGGTTGGTTATGCATTTGTTTCTGCACTATTACCTGTATGGCTAATTTTAGCACCTCGTGACTATCTGGCGACTTTCTTGAAAATAGGGGTTATTGTTGGATTAGCGATTGGTATCGTTATTCTAAACCCTGAGTTAAAAATGCCAGCTGTGACGCAATTTGTTGATGGTTCAGGTCCAGTTTGGAAAGGTACGCTGTTCCCATTCCTGTTCATTACCATTGCCTGTGGTGCGGTATCTGGTTTCCACGCCTTAATTTCTTCCGGTACAACACCGAAACTGTTAGCAAACGAAAAAGATGCACGTTACATCGGTTACGGTGCAATGTTAATGGAATCTTTCGTTGCGATTATGGCATTGGTTGCTGCATCGATTATCGAACCAGGTTTATACTTTGCGATGAACACCCCACCAGCAGCATTAGGCATTACAATGCCTAACCTGCATGAATTGGGTGGCCCAGATGGTGCGGCTATTATGGCTCAACTGAAAGATGTTTCTGTTCACGCAGCGGCAACGGTCAGTTCATGGGGCTTTGTGATTTCACCTGAGCAAATCATGCAAACGGCGAAAGATATCGGTGAACCGTCTGTTCTGAACCGTGCAGGTGGTGCCCCAACATTAGCTGTTGGTATTGCATTCGTATTCCACGAAATCATGCCTGCGGCAAATATGGGCTTCTGGTATCACTTTGGTATTCTGTTTGAAGCGCTGTTTATCTTAACTGCATTGGATGCAGGAACCCGTTCTGGCCGCTTTATGCTGCAAGACTTATTGGGTAACTTCGTTCCATTCTTGAAGAAAACTGACTCACTGGTTGCAGGTATCATTGGTACGGCAGGTTGTGTTGGCTTATGGGGTTACTTACTGTATCAAGGCGTTGTTGACCCACTGGGCGGCGTTAAGAGCCTGTGGCCACTGTTCGGTATCTCGAACCAAATGTTAGCCGCAGTTGCGTTAGTCTTAAGTACGGTTGTCCTGATTAAGATGAAACGCAGTAAATACATCATGGTGACAGTATTACCTGCGGTATGGTTATTGATTTGTACCACTTGGGCGTTAGGACTGAAATTATTCAGTGATAACCCGCAGCTTGAAGGCTTCCTGTACTTAGCGAAATCTTATAAAGATAAGATTGCCGCAGGTGGTGCAGAGCTGACAGCACAAGAAATTACTAATATGAATCACATTATTATTAATAACTACACCAATGCTGGCCTGAGTATCCTATTCTTAGTGGTTGTTTACGGTATCATTTTCTATGGTATCCGCGTGGGAATGAAAGCACACAAAAACCCAGAGCGTACAGACAAAGAAACACCATATGTCCCTGTACCGAAAGAGGGCGTGAAAGTTTCATCTACACACTAGTGACCATTCGACACCATCGAGCGGTTAATGTGGCTCGATAACTGAACGGTAGCCCTACATTGTGTGTTCATGATGTAGGGCATTTGTATTTGGAGAGGCTGATGTTTGGAAACCTTGGTAAAACAGGCAAATATTTAGGGCAGGCAGCTCGTATGCTGATTGGTATTCCTGATTATGATACTTATGTTCAACATATGAGTGACAATCACCCTGATAAGCCTGTCATGACTTACAAAGAATTTTTTCGTGAAAGACAAGATGCGCGGTATGGTGGAAGTGGTAAAGGCGGATTCCGCTGCTGTTGATGCTCACAGTGAAACAATGATGCAAAGAGGATAATAATGAAACCAATTAATGTCACAATCCTAACCGGTTTTCTCGGTGCGGGTAAAACCACGCTCCTTAGCCATATTCTTCATGCAGAACATGGGCATAAAATTGCAGTCATTGAAAATGAATTTGGTGAAGTCCCCATTGATAATGCCATTATTGGTGACAGAGCCACACAAATCACTACCTTGAGTAACGGTTGTATTTGTTGTTCTCGTTCAAGCGAATTAGAAAATGCATTATTGGATTTATTAGATGGCCTCGACAGTGGCAAATTGGATTTTGATCGCCTAGTCATTGAATGTACAGGAATGGCAGATCCTGGCCCTATTACGCAGACTTTTTTTTCCCATGACGTGTTATGCGAACGATTTTTATTAGATGGCATTATTACGTTGGTGGATGCAGTTCATGCAGAGAAACAACTGAATGATTTTGCGATTGCTCAAGCCCAAATTGGCTATGCAGACCGAATTTTATTAACCAAAACCGATATCAATCCAGATACTGATGCCCTGTTAGAGCGATTGCAACGTATTAATGCCAGAGCGCCAATTTACCCAGTTATTCATGGCGACATTAACTTACAGCTTTTATTAGATATTGAAGGTTTTTTATTAGACTCGCAACTGAAGGTGAATAAACCGACTTTCCGTTTTGCACCAAAACAGCAAAATGAAGTGGAATCTATTGTCGTGGAATTCGATTACCCTGTTGAATTAATGGAAGTTTCACAGGTAATGGAAGATTTACTGCTCGGCTTTGCGGATAATTTATTGCGTTACAAAGGTATTTTATCCATCAAAGGCGAACCAAAACGTCTGTTATTCCAAGGGGTTCAGCGCCTCTATAGTGCAGACTGGGATAGAGACTGGGAGGTTGATGAACAACGCCGCAGTGTATTGGTATTTATTGGTATTGACCTACCCGAAGATATGATCCGTGAAAAATTCGCCGCCCTAGAAGTTAATTCAAAATAGAACAATTAAAAAAAGAAATTCAAAAAAAATTCAAAGTCATTAGCGGCGTAGCAAGGCGGCAAAAGAGCCAATCCCTAGGAGCATACACAAGTATGTGACTAGGGTTGGTGAATGCAGCCAACAACGCTACGGCGTTAAGGACGAAGAATTAGCGGCGTAGCAAGACGGCAAAAGAAATAATCCCTAGGAGCATACACAAGTATGTGACTAGGGTTGGTGAATGCAGCCAATAACGCTACGGAGTTAAGGACGAAGAATTAGTGGCGTAGCAAGACGGCAAAAGAAATAATCCCTAGGAGCATACACAAGTATGTGACTAGGGTTGGTGAATGCAGCCAACAACGCTACGGCGTTAAGGACGAAGAATTAGCGGCGTAGCAAGACGGCAAAAGAAATAATCCCTAGGAGCATACACAAGTATGTGACTAGGGTTGGTGAATGTAGCCAACAACGCTACGGACGAGCTTTTGACGCCATAATCTCAATAATCTGCACATCAGTATGCCTCATTGACCCTGCTGCTAATGCACACAAATTAGCAATCGACTGGTCAACATCATCCGACACAATACCGTCAGATCCTCTCACACAGCTATTATCTAAGGCCATGAGGACAGCTTTATAGGCTGCACTGGCGCTGGTGGAGACTTTCATTGCACAACTGTTTGATGCACCATCACAAATCATCCCGCTGACATCACCAATCATGCTGGAAATCGCCATTGCGACGACTTCATAGCGTGATTCCAATAGCCATGCAATCCCAGCCGCTGCACCCATAGCAGCGGTTGTTGCCGCACACAGTGCAGATAACGCAGGTAACTGATTATGAATATAAATAGCCATTAGGTGGGATAACATCAACGCACGAGCCAACTGTTCTTCAGAGGATTGTAAATAGTCTGCAGTTACCACAACAGGCATGGTTGCAGCAATACCTTGGTTACCTGAGCCAGAGTTGCTCATTGCAGGTAAAACCGCGCCGCCCATACGGGCATCGGATGCGGCAGAGGTGCGGATCATAATTTCGGACATTAAGTCTTTCGATAACAAACCGCGATCACGCTGAGTTTGCAACGTTTTCCCAATATGTAGGCCATAGACATTACGCAGACCTTCTTGGGAAAGGGCTTCATTTAGCTGGGCGGCTTCTAAAATAAAACGGATATCGTCTAATGGGGCTTCAGTTGCAAATTGGTAGACGGCCTTTGCGGTAACGGGCGGTAAAGGGATATCTGCTGCACAATCAACAGGAAGATCCTCTAGGGGTTTTCTTGATAAGGTATCAAACACAGTTTCATTATTATGGGTTATCTTCACAATGTTGGTATGTGAACCCGTGATAATCACAGTCGCTGAGCCTGTTTGGGTATGTACCGTCGCTTCGGAATAGATAACGTCTTCGCAAGGGTGTTTGATATCAACAGTCACTAGTCCTTGTGCTAACATAGTTTTACTCCATGCAATGGCATCGGCCGAAGCGGATTTTAGAACCTCTAAACCCGCATCCGCATCGCCGCCAACCGCACCTAAAGCGGCAGCGATAGGTAACCCTACCATGCCTGTACCTGGCACCGTGACACCCATACCATTTTTCATCAGGTTGGGGGAGACAAAGGCACAAACGCGAGTGATGTCACCGTCAAGGAAGGACGCTGCTTTTGCTGCAGCGTAAGCCAGTGAAATTGGCTCGGTACAACCTAAAGCTGGCTTAACTTCTTGTTTTACCGCATTGATAAAATATTGCCAAAGTAATGGTTGTGATTGCGCATGCATGGCAGCTTCCCTTAATGAAATCTTCTTTGATTTTATTATTTTAAACAACCTGTTGGAGAAAAACTTCACTATGTTCGGGGATATATTGGGGAGATGGAGAAAAAAAATCTCCAAATGTTGAGATAAAAATAAAATATTTTTAAATTTGAGCTTTGTCACAAAAATCCTGCCTATAAAACAGGGCAGGACATTGTGATTGTTTTACCGATTAACTCTCTACATCAAGGCGTTTACTTTGCCATTTCCGTGAGCGCCAGCGCCATGCATTAGTTAAGCCACGCAGCCATTCATCGGCAAAGAAGCCGAGCCAAATTCCCAGCAAGCCCATTTCCATTTTTATCCCTAAAAAATAGCCGAGTGGAATCGCCACTCCCCACATAAAGATAATGGCAGTACATAATGGGAAGCGCGCATCCCCAGAGGCACGTAACGCATTCACCATGACAATATTAATGGTGCGCCCTGGCTCTAAAAATACTGAGAGTAAAAATAAGGGTAATAAGAGATCGATAATACCTTGGTCATCGGTAATGTTGTTTAGAATTGGATCGCGAAGTAACCAGAAAGCAATAACAACACCGATAGTGACATAAAAGCCCATTTTTAGGCTCTTGATACCGCGAATATAGGCATCTTGGAAGCGTTTTGCGCCAACCAGATGACCCACCATGATCTCATTACCTATACTGACAGAAATACCAAACAGCATGATAAATAAAGATAATTGGAAATAAAGCGTTTGCGCAGCGAGGGAAGTTTCTCCCATTAACCCAATAAAGGCAGATGCTGTCATAAAATGTAAAATCCACACAAGGTTTTCCCCCGCTGAAGGTAAACCGATATGCAAAATTTTACCGAGCATCTTACGTGACCAATGAATGAGCATCATTGGGACAAACTTTATTCGTAACCCATAGAATAATAAGCAGAAAAGTAAGATGACAGCAACAATACGTCCGACTACGGTTGACCATGCCACACCTTCTAAACCATATTGTGGCAAGCCAAAGAAACCATAAAGTACAATGATATTACCAACAACAGTAATCAGGTTGGCAATCAATGTTACCCACATGGCAGGCTGTGCTTTGCCATAAACCCGTAAACATGCCGCTAAAATAATGGAAATTGCTTCAGGAATTAAACAAATCCCTAAAATACGTAAATAAGTATAACCATCCGCCATTAAATGGGATGGCATATTCATGATTTTTAGGATGGTATAGCCAAAGAATACCGCGACTAATGCACTGGAAAAACCCAGAATAAAGTTAAAGGCGATGGAGATGTGAATCGCTTGGCTGGCTTTTTCACGGCGGCCTGCCCCTAAATATTGTGCGATAACCACACTGCATCCCACACTAATAAAGTTAAAAATAGTGATAAAAAGATCAAAGACTTGGTTACCCACCCCCATTGCAGCAAGGTAAGCCGTCGATACATGGCTAACCATGTAAGTATTAATTAATAATGTGGCCAAATGCAGAAAAATATCGATAAAAATTGGCCAACTGAGCGAAAAGAGTGACCGCTCAGTCACATCAGACTGATGCATTGAGAACCTTTATATATTTATGAGAATTAAGAATAGTCGTTTGAACTGGGAATTCTACATGGAATTCATTAATGAAAATAGGGTTAAAATGCCCCCAATTTCGTAAAGTGAATGTTTTGTTTACTTTTAATTAATCTGTTAGATTTAATTTCGCTATAAATTAATTAATAAGCAACATCAGAACTGTATAGGAGTAAAAATGACAAAAATTAAAGCAGCAATAGTGGGATATGGCAATATTGGCCATTATGCGCTAGAAGCTGTTCTGGCCGCTGATGATTTTGAGCTTGTTGGTATCGTTCGTCGCAATACACAAGATATCCCTGCTGAACTTGCCTCGTATAAAGTCGTCGATGATATTGAAAAACTAGGGAAAGTGGATGTTGCGCTCCTGTGCTCACCAACCCGTGCAATCGGGCCACTTGCGGCAAAAATTTTAGCATTAGGCATCAATACTGTTGATAGCTTTGATGTGCATTCAGACATTGTGGCGCTGAAAAGAAGCCTCGATGATGTTGCCAAGCAGCATAATAGCGTCGCCGTTGTCTCAGCTGGCTGGGATCCAGGTTCTGACTCTATCATGCGTACTTTAATGTTAGCCATGGCGCCAAAAGGGGTGACTTACACCAATTTTGGACCAGGTATGAGCATGGGGCACAGTGTTGCGGCAAAAGCGATTGATGGCGTGAAAGATGCGTTATCGGTAACGATTCCATTAGGAACTGGGGTACATCGCCGTATGGTGTACATTGAATTAGACGCAGGCGCAAAATTTGATGATGTTGCTCAAGCGATTAAAGCGGATAGCTATTTTGCCTCTGATGAAACCCATATTCGCCAGGTCGATAGCATTGACGCATTAAAAGACGTTGGGCACGGTGTACACATGACGCACAAAGGCGTTTCGGGTGCTACACACAACCAATTGTTCGAATATTCAATGCGTATCAATAACCCTGCATTAACATCACAATTTATGGTTTCAGCTGCGCGCGCTTCAATGAAGCAGGCGGCGGGTGCTTATACTGTAATTGAAATCCCACCGGTGAATTTCCTGCAAGGTGATTTAGACACATTGATTGCCAAACTCGTCTAATTACGCTTCTATTTGTGGCATGAAACGTTAAGTTCATGCCATCTTGCTGATGTTTTTTACACTTTATCTTGGTTGTACTTTGTCATTCGGATTTTGGCCACTATTTATTTTTTGCGTTATCAAGTAGCTTATTCAGAAAGTAAAATTGATAATCTGGAGTGAGATCATGGTTAAGCCGTCAGGGAATGAGCAATTAAAAACAGGAAAAAATAAAAATCAAGGTTTCTTCCCAAAACAACCCTCAGTAAAAAGTGTGAAAGAAAGCTCGCACTCTTTTAGCCTTATTCGTGCTTTTTCTAAAATAATTAATTACGGTTTTTCCCTTTTCTATGTTGGGTTTATTTTATCCGTTTGGTTCTTTCCTGAGTACTACACTGTGGAAATTATTTATAACCTGACCATTATTCTAATTTTTGAATTTATTTTGATTCACTCTGGCGTCTTTATGGCGGTATTTCGTGATTGGCGAATATTAACCTTATTTGCGCTTTTCTATGGCTTATTTGCATTGGTAATTAATATGTCAGTATTAGGGAATTCACCCTTGATACTTTATTTATATAGTGCGACAGTCGCGAACCGGATGCTATTTGGTTTAACCAGCCGCAGCGAACAAGAACGCAATGAAAATATGGGCTATTCAGCGCTAATGGCGCTCAATTTTATGTTTTGTATTTTTCTCGTATTAATTTTATCTTTCCTTGTGCCTTATGGTGGGTTAACACCTGAGTATTTGCGGTCTATTGGTTATTACGCCAGTATTTCCACGGGGGGAGAGTTTCCTGACAAGCCTCATGTCGCTTTTGCGTTTGGAGTGCTCTACTTTGGGTTACCCATTTTTATGGCCTGTTTAATGAATTTCTTGTGTAAAGGTCACTCTATTTACCGAGAAAAAGGAAAGTAAGTTCGTGGCAAGGAAGATAAGAAACAAAAAAAATACCAATAAGCATTCATCATCATTCTCAGTAAAAGGGAAGCGCCATTTTATTGCATCAGGTAAACCTCAAGGTGTTATGCACTTTCTACCTTCGCTAGTGGATCACGGCTTAACTATTTTTTATATCGGTTTTTTATTGTCTTTGTGGTTTTCCCCTGATTGGTCAGGTGTTGAAGTGGTTTACAATATGGTATTAATACTGTTGTTTGAGTTTATTCTAGTGCATATGGGCACAATGATGGCAGTACTTCAGCGTGGTTTTTTCTTTATTTTTGTGGCCGCTATTTTAGGTGGCGTGGCTTATATTTTTCATACTACGCAAATTAATTCTTCCGCCATTCTTTATATTTACGCGGCTACGTTAATAAACCGAATTATTATTGGGCGTCAGCAAGGGAATGAGTTTGATAATTTTAATGCCTTCGATGAAGGGATTGCTAAATTACGTCATTATGTTGCGTGTTTTATTATTGCTGTATTTTTAACGCATTATTTGCCTGAAGGGGGGCTTACGGATCAATACCTTGAAGATAATAACTATTATGGCATGTTAAAAATGACAGGGATGACGGAAAAACCGCTTATGATTATTCAATTCGGTGTTTTGTATTATTCAACATCGCTACTTTGGGTTTTGTGGCGTTTTTTAAACCCAAAAAAGAGATAAAAAAAGCGCCTATCGAAATAGGCGCCTGGTGTTGGCAAAAAATAAAAAAATTAACGTGTTATTGATTTAAATTGCTGTGTAGTCTTTGTTAGTGCGACTTCGGTAGGTAAACGCTCCATTGAACTTGCACCATAAAAACCATGGCAGTCAGGGCAGTTTGCTAAAATATACTCGGCATCTTCAGGTGTTGCGATAGGGCCGCCGTGGCAAAGGACAATGACATCATCACGCACCGCTTTAGCTGCTTTTGCCCATTCATTGATAAGAGGTACACAGTCTTTGAGCGTTAGTGCTGTTTCGGCACCAATATTCCCACCTGTTGTTAAACCCATATGTGGCACAATGATATCCGCACCTGCTTTGGTCATTTCAACAGCATCATCAGCACTAAAAACATACGGAGTGGTCAATAAATCTTTTTCGTGTGCCATGCGGATCATATCTACTTCTAGGCCATAGCCCATTCCCGTCTCTTCCAAATTAGCGCGGAAATTACCATCAATCAGGCCAACGGTCGGGAAGTTTTGCACGCCCGCAAAGCCTGTCGCTTTGATGTCATCTAAAAATTTATCAAACTGGCAAAATGGGTCAGTACCGTTAACACCTGCAAGAACAGGAGTGTGCTTAACAACAGGCAAGACTTCTTTTGCCATGTCCATAACGATTTCATTGGCATTGCCATAAGCGAGCAAGCCTGCAAGTGAACCACGACCCGCCATGCGGTAACGGCCTGAGTTGTAGATAACGATTAAGTCAATGCCACCAGCTTCTTCACATTTTGCGGATAAACCTGTACCTGCACCACCGCCGATAATTGGTTCTCCACGAGCAATCATTTCTCTGAATTTTTTCAATAACTCTGCGCGGTTATGTTTCATATTAACCTCTATTATTTGTTCAAAATTTCCTGGTGTAGCTGAATAACCTGTTCACAAAAATCTTGGGAATTTATGTGGTGAGGACTCAAAATAAGCTGTCTTTTTTCTGTTATTATCAAATTTTCTGTCAGTGCATCGATAAACGCTTGGTCCGCAATAGGATCCCAGAACGGTGCACCTTCGGTATCTAATGCGGAAAACCCTGATGTTGGAACAATAAAACGGATTTCGCCATCACAGCGATTTAATCTCTCAGCAATCCAACGACCCATTTGTTGGTTTTCTTCTTTGGTTGTTCTCATCAATGTGACTTGCGCATTGTGATGGTAAAATAAGCGGTCTTGGTATTTTTCAGGTACTGTGGCGGGGCGACCAAAATTCACCATATCCAACGCACCACAAGACATGACGCAAGGTATTTGTGTACGTTGAATGGCGCCAAAACGGTCTTCATCACAGGCTAAAACGCCACCAAATAAATAGTCACACACTTCTGTTGTCGTCATATCCAGCACAGAATGCAGTAATTGACTATCAATCAGTTTTTCCATCGCTTTACCACCACTCCCCGTGGCATGAAACACGAGGCAGTCGTATTGCTCTTCTAATTGTGCGGTAAGTTGTTGAACGCAAGGTGTCGTTACGCCAAACATAGTTAGGGCGATGGCAGGTTTGATATCAATATTTTCTTCTTCTTGGTTAAACCAGACGGCACCTGCTATTTGATTTGCTGCGTTTTTTAACACTTTACGAGAAATAATATTTAATCCTGAAACATCGGTGACTGAGTACATCATCGAGATGTCACTTGCACCGATATAACCTGAGATATCCCCAGACGCCATAGTGGAGACCATTAACTTAGGAATACCAACAGGGAGCACTTGCATTGCAGGGGTGATTAATGCGGTCCCGCCCGAGCCCCCTAAACCAAGGATTGCCGCGACATCAGTTTGTGCAGCAAGGTAAAGGCTAAAAGCGTGAGCCATCGCCTCAATCGCTTTGCCACGGTCACCACAAAAAACCGCATCCACACCAAGAGGGTGAAAGCTTGCGATGGTGTGTGCGCTGACATCTGCCTCTTTTTCTAATTGCGTTGGTTGAGTGGTTAAATCAACGGTGCGAACAGCTAACCCAGCGCTTTTAATTAATTCACTGACATAAAATATTTCAGCACTTTTGGTATCCAGCGTTGTGGCAATATAGATAAAACCAGGGTGTTTTTTCATATAAAAATCCTTTCAGATTAGAGTTCGCGTTGAATTTTTCACCGTAATGAGACTATAGTATCATTTTTTACGTTTGTAAAATGAGATTGCAGTCTCATTTTGGGTTTATTGAAGAAACAATTAGTTGATATTATGCATATCATATTGATAAAACATCAGAAATATTATTAGTGCTTTGTATCATAGGGTTGCTAAATTTGTGATAGGGATACAATATTTAATTGTATATACAGGATAGTTTGGGAGATTAAACATTTAACGGTATGTCACTGAGAAGGATAACTTATTTTTGCTTGTGTTTTCTCAGTATTATTGACTAGACTTGATGTAAGAGACAGTATTTTAAGGATAAATAAAATGCCTAAAACTAATTCGGCTCAGGGATATAAGGGAACGCGAAAACGGACTTATCTATTATTGGTAACAACGGCTTTAGATTTATTTGAAAAAGGGGCAATGCCTTCCGTTTCTGAGCTAGCACTTGAAGCGGGGGTTTCCCGTGCAACCGCTTATCGGTATTTTCCCACTCAAAGTGATTTAATCACGGCAACTGTTAATGAAAGCTTAGGGCCCATTTTAACATGGCGGCCTCAGAGTGAAAAAACGGAAGAGCGTATTGATGAACTGCTGACCTTCGCTTTTCCAAGAATGTTTGAGCATGAAGGCGCTTTAAGAGCTGCATTACAAGCCTCATTGCAGCAATGGGCACAAGGGCGTTCTGCTCCGCAAGAGGTAAAAAATAAGCAATTCGAACGGGGAAACCGCAAAGATATTTTAACAATGGTCACAGCACCGATGAAATCGGAATATCCGCAAGAAATTATTGATAAGGTAATCAAAGCATTTTCCGTTATTTATGGCTCGGAGATTTTCTTAGTGCTAAAGGATATTTGGAAGATGGATAATGAGCAGGTCATTGAATTAGCACAATGGATGGCAAAAGCGATAATTAACCAAGCCATAACCGATAATGCTAAATGTCAAAATAAGGCTCTTTAAAGACAGATTGGGAGGCAGTAAAAATAAGGAAATCAAAAACTAATAATGGTAAAACCGCAGTGAATGATCACTATCATAATAAATAAATGAAAACTAAGGTCATCAGGCATTAATAATATGATATAAATTAAGACTATAAATAATCTTAACGGTTAATGTTGTATGATGAAATTATTTAATATGATAATTGGGATCGTTGTTTGCGCAGTGATTGGAGGGGGACTAACTTACCTTGGTGTCCCACTTGCACTGATGTTTGGCCCAATTATCGCTGTTATCATTTTTCATCGCTTTGGCATTTCTTTTGCTATACCAAAACACACAATTTCTTTTGTTCAAGTGACATTAGGTACCTCGGTTGGTTTGATGTTTAACCAGGTTTCGCTCAATGAGGCTGATAATTTATTCTTGCTGTTATTGATGTTAGTTGTGTGCCTAGCTGTGCAATTTTCCTTTAGTTTTTTTTGGTTTTACCGCAAGGTTGGCTGGACAAAACAAGAAGCTATGTTGGGGTCTGTACCAGGGGCAATGGCTGCCATTTTGGCCTTAACTGACCATACCCACACACCACCACAGAAGATTGTTATTTCCCATACTATTCGCCTTATTATATTAATTTTATTAGCTGGGATTGTGGTTGGGAGCGATGGCGATCCGCAACCGATTATTGAGTTTCCTTCATTAACGCTGGCTGCAACAATGTGGTTATTGCTCATTGTTGTTGTTGGGGTGATTACAGGCTTGATATTGCAGCGTTTTAGAGTTCCTGCACCTTATATGCTCACATCATTAGCCGCAGCAACATTAATACAAAGTTGGGTTGATATTCCATTAAACTTCCCATTAATGCTGACTGAACTGAGTATGGTATTAATTGGGATGAATATCGGTAATCACTTTGTAGTTTTTCCGCTTTCATCATTAATTAAAAATATTTACTCCTCTGCACAAGTTGTCGTCATCAATATTATTTTGACATTCTTGATTACGGTATTTGCAGCATGGTTAACGGGGTATGATATTTCGGTATTATTACTTGCTTGGGCGCCAGGTAGTATGGAAGCGATGACTTTTGCTGCAATTACAATGAATTTGGATGCAGGATTTGTCATGTCGAATCATATTATCCGCATGGTGATTATTCAAAGCATTCCATCTGTTGTTTTATTTTGGCAAGAACGTAGGGCTAAAAAAATGCAATAAATGTGCTTAGTAGGAGAAGAAAACATGCACTTAAATCCTTGCATGTTTTCTCGACTTAGAGCATGGGGTTATTTTACGTAGGCGAAAAGGCCAAGTGAATCCCGTGCGAGTGACTGGCATTTAAACTCTTGTGTGAGTGGTATTCCCTTCAAGTCGTTATAACTTTCTTTATTTAGCTGAGTCATTTTTTCAGAGTTGTAGTTGCTCAAATCCCATTTATTGCTTTTCGCAAAGTACACGATAGCGCGTTCAATTTCTCTATCGGGAATTTGTGAGTACCCACAGTCATATTTTAGGTAAATAAAAACAGCCGTCAGATCAGCCAGATCTTCAGCTTCGTTAGGGGCAAGAGCTCTGGCAGAATTGGTTATCCCTAACAGAGTCATTATGCATGACATCATTAATATAAATTTGCGCATTCTTTATTCTATCGGGTTTCTATGTCAAGTAACGTTAGCATAAGAATAGAATTGTTAGTCAACTATATTTTTCTTAAATGAATGTAATAAACCCATAATTATTGAGTGGGTTTATTGACCTTCCTGTAAGGGGAGGCTTTATCATTTGTTTTATTAAACCATGTTTTGCAGAGAAAGGGTAATTTCCCTCAACATACTCTGCCAGTGATTATTGATTTGATAATAAAAGGAAGGTTATCAATGTTACGTCGCGATTTTTTAAAATTAAGTGCTATCACATATGCTGCAAGTGCGCTGCCTATTTGGAGCCGCATCGCAGTAGCGGCTGAAAACTATCCCACATTGGCAATTCCCCCGTTACTAGAGCCTGATGCTCAAGGGCATATTCAATTGGCGATCAAGCAAGGAACATCCCAATTTGTCCCTGGTAAGAAAACGACTACATGGGGGTATAACGGTGATTTGCTCGGCCCAGCAATCAGCTTAAAAAATGGCCAAAGTGTTAATATTAATATTGTGAATCAGCTCCCTGAAGATACCACTGTTCACTGGCACGGCTTAGAAATTTCAGGTGAACAAGATGGCGGCCCTCAAGCGATAATCCAACCTGGTGCCAGTCGTAACGTAAATTTTACGGTAAATCAAAGCGAAGCGACTTGTTGGTTCCATCCTCACACTCATGGAAAAACCGGATACCAAGTGGCGATGGGGCTGGCAGGCCTTGTGCTAATTCAAGATGATGACACGGCAAAACATGGTTTACCAAGCCATTGGGGCGTTGATGATATCCCTGTGATTTTACAAGATAAACGGTTGAAAGATGATGGGCAAATCGATTACCAACTAGATGTGATGAGCGCTGCGGTAGGTTGGTTTGGTGACATAATGTTAACCAATGGTGCAGTTTATCCTAAACATGTCGCTCCCAAAGGCTGGTTACGTTTAAGGCTCTTAAATGGTTGTAACGCTCGTAGTTTAAATATCTCCACCAGTGATCGACGTAACATGTATGTCGTTGCGAGTGATGGTGGTTTGTTGGCCGAGCCGATTGCGGTAACAGAGTTACCTATCTTAATGGGAGAGCGTTTTGAGGTGCTAATTGATGCTTCAGATGGTCGTGCATTTGATTTAGTGACATTACCCGTAGGGCAAATGGGGATGACTATTGCACCATTTGACCAACCTCTACCTGTTTTACGTATCGAAACTACATTAACAAATGGTGAAGGTAAATTACCTTCAACTCTTGCTGCAATTTCTGCAATCCCTTCTTTAGCAGGATTAAATCGCCGCCGTTTCCACCTTATGATGGATATGCGTTTAGACATGCAAGGTATGATGATGCTGCGCGAAAAGTATGGTGCTCAAGCGATGGGGAACATGGGCGGTCATGGCGCGATGATGAGCAATATGGATCATGGCGCGATGATGAACAATGGCACCATGAACCATGGTAATATGAGTCAAGGTAATATGGGTAGTGGAAATATGCGAGGTGGCATGGGGAATGGCGGGCATTGCGGCACAGGGACTGGTGATTTAGATATCCATAACGCGAATACCATTAACGGGCAAGTGTTCTCAATGACACACCCAGCATTTGATGCGCCAATGAACCGCCAAGAAATATGGGTCGTTTCAGGGCGTGGTGACATGATGTTGCATCCATTCCATGTACACGGAACTCGATTCCGTATCCTGAAAGAAAATGGCCAGGCTGTTGAGCCGCATCGCCAAGGCTGGAAAGATATTGTTAAAGTTGAAGGGCAGGTGAGCGAAATTTTAGTGGAATTTAAACACCCTGCGACGAAAGAGCATCCGTATATGGCACATTGCCATTTATTAGAACATGAAGACACAGGAATGATGCTTGGTTTTACAGTGAGTTAACCAAATACTTTAGTTTTAGGACGAAATGCAGCATTAAATGTTATTGCTGCATTTTCCTTTATTAGTATCTACGCCTCGCCTATGGTAAAATTACGCGCTTTCCATTCCCATAGATGCGTAATTGAAGATGAAACATACCCTTGAAGTCATGATCTCTGAAGAAGAGATTGCTCAACGAATCAGCGAATTAGCTGAAAAAATCAGTGCTCATTATCAACCACTTGAAGGCGATTTAGTCCTTGTTGGTTTATTAAAAGGGTCATTCATTTTTATGGCAGATTTATGCCGTAAAATTAATGTTCCCCATGAAGTTGATTTTATGACTGTTTCAAGTTACGGCAATGCGATGACATCAAGCCGTGATGTTAAAATTGTCAAAGACTTGGACGAAGATATTCGTGATAAGCACGTTTTAATTGTTGAAGATATTATCGACTCTGGTAATACCTTAAATAAAGTTCGTGAGATTTTCGAATTACGCGGCCCTAAATCTGTCGCTATTTGCACATTGTTGGATAAACCATCACGCCGTGAAGTGGATGTTCCAGTTGAATGGATTGGTTACTCAATCGAAGATAAATTCGTTGTTGGTTATGGTATCGACTACGCACAACAGTACCGTCATTTGCCTTATATTGGCCATGTAACGTTACTCGAAGATTAATATTCTGGGCAATCCCATAAAAAAGGACAGCTAAGCTGTCCTTTTTGTTTTATGGCATACCTGTCATATTTTAGGGGGTATTAATGATGACATTGCTGCCCAAGATTTGCCCGTTAGTGTTTGATAGGCTAGGTGTTGTCACTGTAGTGACATTTCTTGAGTTAATTTTTCCATTATAGTTATTAATAGAATGCGTAGCTTTAGCGGTTAAGCCAAGGTCTGCATTCATTAAACCACTATAGTTGGAAATTGTATTTGCAGTTGCTTTCAGATTTCCTGCGCTTTTTATTTGAGCATAGTTGTTAATGATTTCATTACCCATTGTAATATTAATATCGGCTTCGCCAGAAGCAGGGAAGACAGCATTGGTTTGAATAATGCCAGAAGTATTATTCAATTGGGTACCTTGCATTTTGATACTGCCATTTTCAGCGATAATTCCACCATTTTGTTGTACTAAGCCAAGGTAGGTCGCATATCTGCTAAAGTTAGAGGAATTAGTATTAGAGACATACGTTGCATCCATCACAATATTATTATCAGCTTTAATCAACCCGTTTGTATTGTTTAGATACTCAGAGATAAAGTTAAGATTAAAACCTTTAATATAACCTGCAGTATTAACCAAATTATCGACACGGAATGTTGATTTACCATTTCCTGAGGCGATAACACCTGTGTTAGTTAATTTAGGCGTTGTAATATTTAACAGTTTATCGCTACTAATTACTGAGGTACTGTCATTTTGTATTGCATTTCGTGCGGTAATATCCATACGACCAGTTTCAGCCTTAAGAACGGAAGCGCTATTATTTAAATTGTCAGTATCAATGATAACACGACGATTAGCACTCACAGTACTAGACTTACCAATGCTTAAATTAGAACCCGTGTAGGTAAAGTCTCTGCCTGCGCTAACATTTGCTTTTTCAATAGTCGCTGATGCAGCATTTATATTAATATCGCCTGCAGCAATAACTGTATCTGCACCCCATTTACTGTAATATCCACTCCAATGAATGAAACTTTTTGCTAAATTAAAATCAATATTACCAGTGATTGATTTAACTAAGCTTCCACTACCGTAAAAGCTATCAAGGGAATTAATACTGACATTTTTGTAAGCGCTAATTAATGCACTAGGATGATTTACCATTTGGCCATTAGATGTTATATCAACATTGCCGGCACTAGATGTAATGGAATTTTTATTATTAAATACAATGTTGCTAGTCGATGTTATATTAATGTCACCGACAGATTGGATCACTGCGGTATTGTAAATAGAATCCGAATTAACGGTTAATCCCGTACTTCCTGCATTAATTAAACCATTGTTATTAAGTAAATAACCTGAACCGACTGAATTAATATTGATTTTATCAGCATTTAATTTCCCATTAGCTCCAATGGTCACCCCTTTACTAGAGATATTGGTATTAGTCAGTGTAGATAACTCATTACCATTTGCATCAAATAAGTTATTACCTGTAGCGATATTTAACTCTTTTGCATTAACATCACCACTAATAAGTACTGAGCGAGCAATAAAATCAATTGCATCAGCTGAGGATATTGCTTTATTTATAGTGACTTGTCCTTTAGTAACATTATAGCCAATTAAATTACCAGCAACGACTAATGGTGTACCGGTGACAAATGCCCCACGTTCTGCGTTAATAAAGCCACAACTATTACAGGTAATACCTGATGCATTAGCCACAATGACTTGAGCCGCATTACCTGCAACTTCCATCATACCATTAATGGTACTGATGCTATTACCGACAACTTCATTAAGAATAATTTGAGCTTCTTTTCCTGCTGTTATATTGTCATTACCATTAATATTGCCAGCTAACTGAGTTGTGGTTAATGAACTACTATTATTAAAGATGACTCCTTTATCTTTCACATTGAAGCTTTGATAAGTATTATGTGAAATACCTTTATCAGTAGGCTTTTTGATGTGAATAATATTTAGACCATCAGGTCTATAAATGATACCAGTACCATCAACACTATAGGTTTCGTTTGAATCATAGGTTAAAACTGAAGGGGTATAAAGTTCAGTAACACCTAGTGACGATAGTTTTCCATAGTAATTATTAATGGAACCTGTCGATTTAATGATTAATTTATTGCCAGAGTTAATTTTACCCCAGTAATTATTGAGTGATTTAGTGTTGATAGCAATACTATTATCGCTGGTTAGTTCACCATAAGTATTATTAAAATCACCCGTTAAATTAAACTCCATACCACCCAAAGGTGCAGCTCTATCTTGGGCTGCGCTTTTGAATAACCTGTAGTTATTATATAGGTAATGACCTGTAACGGTAATGCCACCATTTAAGGTTTCAATACCACCCACTTTATTGATTAACCCAAATTTACTGGAAACTCGGCTAAAATTACTTGAATTATAATTATTTAGTTGATGAGTATTTAACGCCATATTGTTATATGAACGAATATATCCACCGTTATTGTTTAAATAGTTAGCATTGATATCAAGTGTTTTTGCATCAATAAAACCTTGGTCATTATAGATAAAATCAGACGTAATGCTTAGTTTATCGCCAGCAATGAAACCGCCTTTATTATCAATATCTTTAACATTAATGTTGGACTCGTAGGTTGGCGTTGGAACCGTATTTGGTACATTAGTTGGGGAAATGATTTTACCTGCATTAGTGAGCCTTGCAGATGTAATATTTAATCCACGACCACTACTGATGACTGAGTTTGCGTCATTAGTAATATAATTAGTGACATTTAAATCAGATTTAGCATTAGTGGCAGTAATCGATGATGATTTATTTGTTAGACTATTCGCATCAATGCTCATTCTCCGTTTAGCCGTGATAACAGAGTTAGTATTTTCTATAGAGGATACAGTGTTTAAAATGACATCTCTGCCTGCATCAATTTTAGCATTTTCACTAATAATTCTATCTGCGGTAATATTAATATCTCTACCAGCAATAATTCTATCTTCAGGTCTGACACTTGAATATTCACGCCACTGATAAATTGTACCTCTAGCGTCAATATTGACATCACCTGTCTCGGCTTTGATTAAACCGCCACCATTTTGAATCTCATTGGTTTTAATATTAATATTATTTTTAGCTTGGATGCTCCCACCGTTACGGTTTAAAACAGTATTATTGGTGCGTAAATTAATATCACCTGAGGTTGAAATAAGTTTGCCTTTATCGTTATCAAAGGTTACATATCCAGAATTAGTTTCATTCGTCAGAATATTAAGATCATTTTTAGCACTGACTAACCCTTTGTTATGAAAAGTGTTTACGTTTAAGTCAATATCACCAGAAGACTCTATTTTGTTACTCTCATTAGAGAAAACCCATGCAGATTTAGCCGATAAGCCTTTATCACCCGCTGATATAATCCCCTTATTTTTTACACCGACTCCATTTTCAGTAGAGATTAAGGTGATTTTATCAGCGTACATACCACCTAACGCAGAAACATCAATACCCACAGAAGGTCTACTACCTGTAGCTGCAACAGTAGAGACAACATCACCGTTAGTATCGACAAAGTTATGTCCAGTGACGATTTTGAGCTCTTTTGCTTTTAGTTGGCCGTTAATCACCGCTGAACGCGCGATAATTTCAGTAGGGGAATCAGAAGTTAAACCTTTATTAACGATAATTTGCCCTTTGGCTACGTTATAGCCAAGCAATTCTCCGTTAGTCACAATAGGTTTACCTGTTGTGAGTGTGGTACTTTCGGTATTAATAAATCCACAACTATTACAAGTAATTCCAGATGCGTTAGCAACAATCACTTGTGCTTTTTTACCTGCAACTTCAACCATACCGTTTAAGTTTGTTGCATTATTGGAGTTGACTTCGTTAATAATAACGGAGGCTTCACCACCTGATAAATTAAGGTTGCCGTTAATCATTCCACCCAATTGGGTATTAACATTATCCTTGCTATTATTTAGAATAACCCCTTTATTATCAACATCAAACTTACTGTATATATTGTGAGAAACACCTTTATCGCTGGCTTTATTAATATGGACGATCGTTGGGCCATTACTGTTATTCATGACGCCAGCACCATTGGTATTAATTATTTCTGCTTGAGCGACAGAAGTAATACCTAAAATGGCGGAAACACATAAAACAATCGGTTTTAGCTTTAACGTGGGTGTATAGGACCCAATTTGAATAGGCTGACTCATAGAAATATCCCTAAATATGATTTGAGATTAATATTTGTAAAATAATGATATTTTATTATGACCAATAAATTATGAGTGAAAATAAAAATAAGTATATTTAAAAATACTTAATTGAGATTGTGGTTTTTTTATGAAACAAAATGTTGGGGATTTAATAAAAGCAGGTTAAAGTGTATATTTAATGATTAATTCTTTTATTATCAATTGATAATGTTTACTCTGCGGCGGGGTGGGTATGTGTTATTACTTATGCTTGTATACTTACTTATTTACTCTTAATTATTGTTAATGTTAAATTTTGTTTTATATTTTTATTTGTTTCTTTTATTTATATTTTTATTTATTTTTTATTACTCTGAATTAGGATGTTTGTAATTAAAAGCCCTCATAAGAGAGCTTTCAATTTGTAACTTTATTTATTTTTTTGTGTTAATGTTGCAATAGATTCCCTATAACAAAGTTCGAGTTTTTCTCTGCTATCTGCAGTAATATGCAAATCTTGTAAACGGCCATTATTAATACCGTAGACCCAACCGTGGATCATCACTTTTTGGCCACGCTTCCACGCTGATTGCATAATTGTAGAATGTCCTAAGTTATAAACTTGTTCAACAACATTTAATTCACATAAACGGTCTAAGCGTTCACAAGGTTTGAGTTCGCCTAACATTGAGCTATGCCTATACCATATGTCACGTATGTGAAGTAACCAGTTATTAATTAAACCAAGTTCGGTATTATCAACAGCCGCTTCAATACCACCACAGCCGTAATGGCCACAAATGATGATATGTTCAACTTGCAGAACATCGACAGCATATTGAATGACGGATAAGCAGTTAAGGTCGGTATGGATAACTAAGTTTGCAACATTACGGTGAACGAATAGATCACCAGGCGCTGCATTGATCAATTTTTCAGCAGGAACTCGACTGTCTGAACAGCCAATCCATAGGAATCTTGGCTTTTGTGCTTTTGATAATTCTTTAAAGAATTCAGGATCTTGTTCTTTTACAGAGGCTGACCATGCTTCATTATTAGCAAACAGCTCTTCGATTTTTCTCATCATGACTTATAGCCTAGTTGTGTTACTGTGCGATAAAATCTTATACAACATTTATTGATTAATTAATAATTAGTTATACTAATTACAACATTGGTATAATGAACCACTCATTTAGACAAGACAACCCTCAATTAGTAACATATTGAATTATCTTATATAAATCTATTATCTCTTTTCTGCATAACATAGAGCAGAAAAAAGTGGCATCATAAGAGTATATTGCCTCCAAACCGTCCTAAGAATAAAGGGTTTTTTTATATATGACGTATGCACTTGAGTTATCGCAGTTAACAAAAACCTATTCAGGTGGCGTTAAGGCTCTGCGAGGAATCGACTTATATGTTGAAGATGGTGACTTTTATGCTTTGCTTGGGCCTAATGGCGCAGGCAAATCAACAACTATCGGTATTATCAGCTCATTAGTAAATAAAACGAGCGGCTCAGTTAAAGTATTTGGCTATGACTTAGAAAAACAAGTTGTACTTGCGAAGCAGCAACTCGGGTTGGTCCCTCAAGAATTTAACTTCAACCCATTTGAGACCGTTTTGCAGATTGTCCTAAACCAAGCGGGTTATTATGGTGTCCCGCGTTCTGTTGCCATCCAACGTGCTGAACAATATTTGACGCAATTGGATTTGTGGGAGAAACGTGATGAACGCGCTCGTAATTTATCAGGCGGGATGAAACGCCGATTAATGATCGCTCGAGCGTTAATGCATCAACCAAAGTTATTAATTTTGGACGAACCTACTGCGGGTGTTGATATTGAATTACGCCGTTCTATGTGGTCTTTTTTAAAGAATTTGAATGCACAAGGCACAACAATTATTTTAACAACGCACTATTTAGAAGAAGCAGAAATGCTGTGTCGTAATATCGGTATCATTCAACACGGTGAACTTGTTGAAAATACCAGTATGAAACAGTTGTTGAGCAAATTAGAGTCAGAGACCTTTATTTTTGATTTAATGCCAAAAAGTCCTATACCACAATTATTAGGGTATGAATCTCGTTTGGTAGACACATCAACGATTGAAGTGGATGTAAAGAGAGAGCAGGGGCTAAATAGTGTCTTTAGTCAATTTAGCGAACAAGGTATCCAAATTTTAAGTATGCGTAATAAGGCAAATCGTTTGGAAGAATTATTTGTTAGTTTAGTCAAAAAAGAAAGTAATGCGACCGAAAAGGAGATAACAAGATGATCTCATTATACTGGGTTGCATTAAAAACTATTTGGATAAAAGAAGTCACTCGGTTTGGCCGTATTTGGATACAAACATTATTACCACCCGTGATCACCATGTCGCTGTATTTTGTGATTTTTGGTAATTTAATTGGTTCAAGAATTGGTGATATGGGAGGGGTAGATTATATGCAATTTATCGTTCCTGGTCTGATTATGATGGCTGTTATTACCAATTCATATTCAAATGTTTGTTCATCATTTTTTGGTTCAAAATTCCAAAAAAATATTGAAGAATTACTTGTTGCGCCTGTTCCAACGCATATTATTATCGCTGGTTTTGTTGGTGGTGGTGTTGCGAGAGGAATTTTAGTTGGTTTCCTCGTCACATTGGTTTCTTTGTTTTTTATTCCACTACAGGTGCATTCATGGATTATGGTCGTGGTGACACTATTGCTCACAGCGATTGTGTTTTCACTTGCTGGGCTATTAAATGCGATTTTTGCAAAAACATTTGATGATATTAGTATTGTACCAACGTTTGTACTAACACCCTTAACTTACTTGGGTGGGGTATTTTATTCCTTATCGTTATTGCCGCCATTCTGGCAAGCCGTGTCAAAGTTAAACCCCATCGTTTATATGATTAGCGGGTTTAGGTATGGTTTTCTTGGTATTGCAGATGTGTCAATTGCAATTACACTTGGAGTACTAATGATTTTCTTAGTCGTTTTCTATTTACTGACCTGGTATTTAATTGAGCAGGGTAGAGGGCTTAGAAGCTAAGAATGGACGATTGAATTCTGTATGAAAAAGCTGCTTTTGCTATGCAATATAGCAAAAGCAGCTTTTTATATTTAAATAACATAATTATCAGTTAGTTAAATATGTAAGTTACGGGCTAAGCCACTTGTACAGGGACTGCTTTTGCAATTCGGCTCATCACATTATTTTCATCAAAGTAAGCGACGTTTGGCTTGTGAGTGCGAGCATCTTCATCACTCATATTCACATATGAACAGATGATCAGCTTATCACCCACCGCAGCACGACGAGCAGCAGCGCCATTAACGGAAATGATACGCGAGCCTCTTTCCCCCGAAATAGCATAAGTTGAAAAGCGTTCACCATTATCAACGTTATAAATATCAATGGCTTCGTATTCAAGGATACCCGCAGCGTCCATAAAGTCTTGGTCGATAGCACAAGAACCCTCGTAGTGGAGGTCAGCCTGAGTGACAGTGACTCGGTGGAGTTTGCCTTGTAACATTTTTCTTAACATTTTTTTCTTCTTCGTCCTTCAAACTGCAGCGTTGTTGGCTACGTGCATTCGCCCTAGTCACATACTTATGTATGTTCCCAGGAGCTCACTTACTTGCCGCCTAGCTGCAATCTGAATGACTTTGAAGAAATCATTGTGCCTTCAAACTGCAGCGTTGTTGGCTACGTGCAATGTAAGTCGTAACTGGATTATCAACGCAGCAAGATGGTTGCTGTGAAAGTATTATAAGTCTTATTGTTTTATTTAATATCGCGTTTCAGGTCAACTTGTAAATTGTCAATTAAACGGGTTTGACCTAACCATGCAGCCATTAAAATTACAGCACGTTTGCTTGCATCACTAAGTGGCAATAATGTTTCTGCGTCACGAATAAACAGCTCGTCAGGGGTAAAACCTGCTTCACGTAAGCTGTTATTCATGTCGGCAATAATATCGTCAGATGAACTTGGCTCAATTACTAATTTTTCTCCCGCTTGTTGCATAATTTGATACAGCATAGGTGCGGTTTTTAGCTCATCGGCAGATAAATTGTTATTACGAGAGCTCAGTGCTAGACCATTTTTGGCTCTCACTGTTGGGACACTGATAATTTGGGTATCAAAAGATAAGTCATTAACTAATTTACGAATTAATTGCAGTTGTTGATAGTCTTTTTCACCAAATAAGGCAATTTCAGGCTGAACGAGGTTAAACAGCTTTGTGATAACCGTAGCTACGCCCTTAAAATGCCCAGGGCGGCTTGCACCTTCTAACATCGTTGATAACTCAGGCACTTCAACAAAAGTCTGTTTTTCCATACCGTCAGGGTAGAATTCTTGCGAAGAGGGTGCAAAAATTAAATTTATGCCCTTACGTTTGAGTTTTTCACAGTCTTCTTGCAGTGTGCGAGGGTAATTTGCGAGGTCTGATTGTCTATCAAATTGCATTGGGTTAACAAAAATACTCGCAATAACAATATCAGCTTGCTGTTTGGCTTGGTCAATCAGCGTTAAGTGACCATCATGCAAATTTCCCATCGTTGGGACAAGTGCGATGCGTTTGCCTTCTTGTTTCCAACGGCGAATTTCGCGGCGAAGTATCAGTGCCGTTTCAACGATAAGCATACAAGTCGTCCTTATATATGAGTCAATTAAGAAAATGAATGAGCTTCAGCTGGGTAAATGCCTGCTTCCACTTCTTGAATATACAAGCGGATGGCATCATGCATGTTGCCTGCCTGCGCAAGGAAATTTTTCGCAAATTTCGGTGGGCGAGCGGTAATCCCTAACGCATCATGCATCACCAAAATTTGCCCATCCGTTCCATTTCCTGCGCCAATACCAATAACGGGTAATAACAATTCTTCTGTGACGTGGTTAGCTAATGACGTTGGCACACATTCAAGTACTAATAGCTGTATCCCTGCATTTTCGAGGGCAATTGCATCTTTTACTAGCTGATTAGCTGTCACTTCGTCACGACCTTGTACTTTGTACCCACCCAGTACATTCACCGCTTGTGGTGTTAACCCTAAATGGCCACAAACAGGCACAGAACGTTCAGTTAGCATTTTGACCGTATCACATAACCAGCTACCACCTTCGATTTTAACCATGTTTGCTCCCGCCTGCATAAGAATAGCGGCATTAGCACAGGCTTGCTCTGGGGTAGCGTAGCTCATAAATGGCATGTCTGCGATGATAAAGGCGTCTGGTGCACCTTTGCGGACGCAGCGGGTATGGTAGGCAATTTGTTCGACAGTAACGGGTAATGTGCTGGTTTCACCTTGAATAGTCATACCTAACGAGTCACCTACCAGCATCACTTGGATCCCTTGCTCATAAAATAATTGAGCAAAGCTTGCATCGTAGGCGGTCATGGTAGCAAATTTGCGTTTGTCTTTTTTAAACTGACATAAATCAGCCAGAGAAATTGGTTTCATTATAATAACCTCCGGAAATGATCTCCCAACGACCACACCTCAGAAGAGGTTGATTATTTTAGGCGTTAATATCCCAAAATGTTAGGCCGTTACGCGGGACGTGTGTGAGTCTTTCAGACAGCAATTCACCATCTGGAAAAACAAGAGTAGGGGCAAGTTCGCTGAGTGGATACAACATAAATTCTCGCTCCTTCAGCCCATAGTGTGGAACCGTTAATCGTGGTGTATTAATAACACGGTTACCAAAAAGCATGATATCGAGATCGAGGGTTCTCGGCCCCCAGCGTTCGTCTTTGCGCACACGACCAAGGTCAAGCTCGATTTGTTGGGTATAGTTGAGTAGTGCTTCTGGCTCAAGCGTTGTTTCAAGGCATACAGCCAGATTTAAAAAATCTGGCTGATTTTGCGGGCCTAACGGCTTCGTGCGGTAAATAGATGATGTTGCAGTAACATGGCTATTAGGAATAGCGTCTAATGCTGCAATAGCTTGTTGTGCCTGTTTAAGAGGCTCACCAAGGTTACTTCCTACAGCAATATAGACTTGTTCCATAACGGGCTCTCTATTTATGACGATTTATTGGGTTTGCGTGCCCCTGCATGAGAGGAGCGTTGCGGGCGATGACGGCGGCGAGTTGGGGCATTGCCTAATTCTGAAATCATCTCACGCTGCTTGCTGTTGTTAGCTTGCTGAAAATCTGCCCACCATAGTGCCAGTTCTTGTAGCTCATTACGATGTTCTACATTGGCTCTAAGCTCTAATAAATCAAAGGCGGCACGGAACTTTGGGTGCTCCATTAATTTATTGGCGCGTCGCCCTTGGCGGCGTGGTAAGCGTAATTGCAGTAACCAGATATCACGCATTGTTGTCGTGATACGTTTAGGGATGGCAATTGAACGACATTGCTCATCTAAAATATCATTCATCGCAAGGGCAAAGGCATCATAATAAGCGAGGCCACCTTCTTGGGACAGCTTCTCTGCATGTTCAGTAACGGGATACCATAACATGGCCGCAAATAAAAATGCAGGGTTGACACGCTTATCGTTTTTAAGCCTGAAGTCTGTGTTTTTCAAGACTTGCTCAATGATTTTTTCCATTGGCGAGTCATCAGTTTCACTAAAACGGCTCGAAATAACAGGGAATAGTTGCTCAAATAAACCAAATTTCTTGAGCATCTTGTACGTTGAATAACCTTGACCTGCTTGAAGTAATTTTAAGGACTCTTCAAATAATCTTGCAGAAGGAATTTCCCTTAATAATGGAGCAAGATGATAAATTGGGTCTGCGGTTTTTGGCTCAATAGTCATGTCCAACTTACACGCAAAGCGTACTGCCCTGAGCATTCTAACAGGGTCTTCGCGGTAACGAGTTTCAGGGTCACCAATAAGACGAATAACACCCGCTTTAAGATCAGCCAATCCATTGACGTAGTCACGTAAAGTGAAATCATCAATGTTGTAATACAGACTATTAACGGTGAAATCGCGACGAATAGCGTCTTCTTCGATAGAACCAAAAATGTTATCGCGCAGCAACATGCCATTTTGTGCCTGTGATGACAAGTTCTTATCATCTGAGGCATTCTGGTCATGATGTCCGCGGAAAGTTGCAACTTCAATAATCTCAGGGCCAAACATAATATGCGCTAAGCGGAATCGGCGGCCAACAAGGCGGCAATTGCGAAATAGCTTACGGATTTGCTCTGGCGTTGCATTTGTTGTGATATCAAAGTCTTTTGGCTTTTGGCCTAATAATAAATCACGAACACCACCACCCACTAAGTAGGCTTCATAGCCACTTTTATTTAAACGATAGAGGACTTTCAGCGCATTATCGCTGATGTCACTGCGGGAAATAGAGTGTTCAGAACGCGGAATAACAGTAATGTTTTCGTTATTTTCGGTTGTCATTGTAGGGTGTTTCTCAGACGAAGAATCGGCACGTTGAGATTGACGAACCGTTTTTTTAATAGATGCTGTTTTTGGCGTTTGTTTAGCGTTCCGAGTACGAGGAGATGTCTGCTCCTTATCGGAATGAGTGACTGGCCTTTTACCGGCTGCCGAGGTATCTCGCTGAGTATGCGTGTGCTGCAAGGAATCTTCACTATTCGATGCAGTGGTATTACGAGATAAAATGTGACGGCAGAAATTTGCTACTCGGTTAAAAATAGTACACCTCGATGTGATTACCAATGTTCAATAAACAAAATAAGCGGCTAATCATAGCTCACAGAAGTTTCTTTGAGAATGGTTAAACGAATAAAAGTCACGTCTAATCATTTTTTTTATCAATAAAAATAGATTAAAAAACAAGCGATATTTTTCTTGGTTTCATCACTTATGGCGCAGAATACCTTATTTTAGTGGGTTTTTACCACAAAGACATTAAGCGCTATTTAAACCATAATCTGAAAAATACACTGTAAAATTCAATAAAAAATTTACTGAAAAATCGCATTTTTATTAAGATCTGATTAACGTATTCGTTTGCTAGCCATGAATTTTATCAAAAATGATAGCAAAAATAAGGAATGAATAAAGGCGCGTATTAGATTGTGTGAAAAAGAGGGGATTTTAAAGGGGCGAAACCCTTACAACGGCGCACGCAATATGCGCCGTTCAGGACTCCATTTGAGCAATTAGCCTGCCATTTGCTTTTCGCGAATTTCAGCTAATGTTTTACAGTCGATACATAAATCAGCGGTAGGACGGGCTTCCAAACGACGGATGCCAATTTCTACACCACATGATTCACAGTAGCCAAAGTCGTCATCTTCAACTTTTTTCAGCGTTTTCTCGATTTTCTTAATCAATTTACGTTCACGATCCCGGTTACGTAATTCAAGGCTGAATTCTTCTTCCTGAGCGGCTCTATCAACGGGGTCTGGAAAGTTAGCTGCCTCATCTTGCATATGAGTAACAGTCCGGTCCACTTCATCTCTGAGTTGATTGCGCCATGCTTCGAGAATGAGCTTAAAATGCGCCAATTGGGCTTCGTTCATGTACTCTTCGCCAGCTTTTTCATGATAGGGCTCAACCCCAGCAATGGCGAGAATGCTTAAGGACGATGTCTTACGTTTTTGCCCTTCTTGCATAATGCTTCTCCTACACACGCAAATTTTACAAAAACCCCAAGGGGGAAAATTTAAGGTCGCTATAAATAGCAGAAGAGAGCTCTCTTGGCAATCGTTCATGCAATGAGTTTTGTAATGCTGTGAGGGCGAGCGTGTTTATTCCCTTTTAGCGCCCCAGAACTCAGCGGCCCCGTATAAAAATCTATTAAAAAATATTATTTAATAGATGTAAAACTAATCTGTTTACTTAACGACATTTGTTGAGCAGTTATATCTGCCTGATAACAAAGTACTTCAACACCGCCTTGCCTTGCTTCCTCTAATAATTGCGCATATTTCTTATCAATATGCGCCGCTGCTGATGCTACGTGAATACCTGTATGTAACGCAACAAACAATAGTATGGCTCTTTTTCCTTCTTTCGCAATATGCATGAGTTCTCTTAAGTGTTTTTGTCCTCTAAGCGTCACCGCATCAGGGAAAAAACCGTGTTCATTTTCCAGTAAAGTGACTGATTTAACTTCAATAAAACAGTCAGGTAACCCATCGTGTGAGAGAAGAAAATCAATGCGACTATTTTCTGTTCCATATTTCACTTCAGGTTTTATCTTGCTGTAGTCAGATAATTCTGGAATGCACTTTCCGGTTAAGGCTTCAGCGACAAGTTGGTTTGCACGAAGGGTGTTGATACAAATAAAGTGTCCTTGTGTTGTCTGAGTTAACTCCCAACTGTGGGGATATTTGCGTTTTGCATTGTCAGAGGTGGAATACCAGACGGTATCTCCAGGAGTTGCACATCCAGTCATCGCACCTGTATTGGCACAGTGAATTGTTATCTCTTCGCCATTAGGTAAGGTGACATCCGCTAGAAACCGTTTATAACGCTTAATTAAAGTGGCAGGTTGTAAAGGGGGATGAAATTCCATAAGGTCTCCGCGGTGCTAACCAGTGATAAGCTGACTGATGAAAGAGGCTAATGCTACAATGTCTGATAGCAAAAGTTAAATGCAGGGAGTAGTTACTTTCGTGTTACCTATATTAGAAGTCAGTGAATCGTTACTGGCAGCCTTAAAATCTTCTCCACAAGTTTTATTACACGCCCCAACAGGCGCGGGTAAATCAACGGTATTACCCCTTGAAATACTCAAAAGTGGCGTCATTGATGGGCGAATTATTATGTTAGAACCGCGTCGTCTTGCTGCGCGTTCAGTCGCAACGCGTTTAGCACAGCAGCTTGGCGAAGAGGTAGGTAACACGATAGGGTTACGTATGCGTTCGGAAACGAAAGTGAGCCGCCATACGTGTCTAGAGGTGGTAACGGAAGGCGTACTTGCACGGCAGTTACAAAGTGACCCGATGCTTGAAGGTATTGGGTTGGTGATTTTAGATGAGTTTCACGAGCGAAATTTACAGGCAGACCTCGGCCTTGCCCTGTTATTAGATACTCAGCAAGCACTGCGAGATGATTTGCGTATCTTATTAATGTCAGCAACATTGGATAACCAAGGCCTGACACAGTTATTTCCTGAAGCGCCAGTCATTACATCTCAAGGTCGTACTTTCCCTGTTGTGCGTGAATACCATCCAATTAACTCTAACAAGTTATTCCATAAAGAAGTGGCATCAGTGGTGTGGCAATTATTGCAACAAGAACCAGGCTCACTACTTTTGTTCCTCCCAGGCGTTGGGGAAATAGAGAAAGTGAGAGCAGAACTCTCCTCTATGGTAAGTGAGGACATACTTTTGTGTCCGTTATATGGTGCACTTTCACTGCAAGCTCAACAACAAGCCATCCAAGTTGCTCCCAAAGGAAAACGCAAAGTGGTGTTGGCAACCAATATTGCAGAAACCAGTTTAACCATAGAGGGTATTCGTTTAGTGGTAGATAGCGGTTTTGAACGTGTTGGGCAGTTTAACCCACGTACAGGGTTAACAAAATTGGTAAAACAGCGAATAAGCCAAGCGTCAATGGCTCAAAGAGCTGGGCGAGCAGGACGTTTAGAAGCGGGTATGTGTTGGCACTTATTCAGTGAGGAGCAAGCCGAACGTGCCGCCCAGTTTAGCGAGGCTGAAATTAACCAAAGCGATCTCAGTGGGTTATGGCTCTCTTTATTACAATGGGGATGTCATGATACGGCGCAACTAAATTGGTTATCGCCACCACCGCAACCTGCGATTGCCGCTGCGAAGGGGTTATTAACAAAATTAGGAGCTGTAGATAGCCAAGGCAAGTTAACGGTATTAGGGCAAAAGATGGCGGTTTTCGCTAGCGAGGTGCGAACTGCTGCGATGCTCTGTAAAGCGCAAGAAAGTCAAAATAAAAATGTGATGCAGCTCGCCGCATTGTTAACGGCAATCATTGAAGAACCTCCACGTAATGGGGGATGCGACTTACGTAGTTTTATAGAAAGGCCGACAGACAATTGGTGTAAACGTGCATCAATGCTGAGTGAACAAAAAGTATCGAATAAAATTAGTCAACAAGGTGCGCTGATAAGTGAGTGGTTACCAACATTGTTAGCTGCGGCTTTCCCAGATCGTATCGCCAAATCTCGTGATAACCAATTGCGTTATCAACTCGCTAGCGGCTTAGGTGCATCCCTGAATGAATCGGATTCGCTTATTGGCTCGCCATGGTTAATGGTCGTCTCGGTTTGGCAGCCTGAAAATTCGGCAGATGCACGAATTTCATTAGCTTATCCGATTGAAATTGAACAGTTGCAAGTTGATAACCCTACTTTATTTAGGTCGCAAGAAACTGTGGAATGGGATGAGCAAAAGGGCACTTTATTAGCGTGGAAACGCTTGCAATGTGGGCAACTGGTGGTGAAATCAGAGCGGCTTACTAACCCAGATAAAACGGAAATTCGCCAAGCATTGGTTTACTGGCTAAAGCAAAATGGCTTACAACAACTGAATTGGCAGGAAGATGCACTTCAATTGTGTATTCGTTGCACATTAGCGAAACAGTTGTTTCCTGAAGTTAACTTCCCTGATTTTGATGAAAATGCACTATTGGATTCTTTGGGTGAATGGTTAGAGCCCTATTTGGATGGCGTGACGAACAAGCAAAAATTGCAGCAAATTAATTTAGCCAAGTTATTAATCAACCGTTTGGATTGGCAGCAACAGCAGTGGTTGCAGAGTCAGTTTCCAGACACTTACCACGCGCCATCCTTACACGATGTGAGTATTCACTATGCCTTAGATAAACCGCCATTTATCGAAATTCGCATGCAAGAAATGTACGGTGAAAAAACAAACCCAACTGTTGCTCAGGGAAAACTTACCTTAACGCTGTCTTTATTATCGCCTGCCATGCGACCACTGCAAATTACTCAAGACCTCGGTGCGTTTTGGCAAGGTAGCTACAAAGAGATTCAAAAAGAGATGAAAGGACGCTATCCAAAGCATTTGTGGCCAGATGACCCCGCGAATACGGCACCCACAAGGCAAACAAAAAAAGCGATGATGAGTACGAAATAACCGATTTTTGTGCTCTAATAGCGAGTTTCCAAAACGGGCTTGAATGGGCAAAGCAGAGTAAGGAAATGTAATTAAGAGCTTTCTTTGGTGAAATCTCAAGGGTTATGGGCCAAAATTAACCACTAGGCGTTAAGCAATTAGTGAATAATTAAGTTGTTAAGTAATTTTGTAAGGTGATATGGAGCGACCATGTCCGGTAAAGATTTTGAACCAATTGGCCGACGTAATAAAAAAACGGCTGATAAAAAACAATCCTCATCACGCCGCCGTAGAGATCGCGATGATTATGATGATGAAGATTTATACCAAGATGATGATATTGAAGAACAATATCTCGATGATGAAGATGAAGAAGAGCACATGGCTAAAAAAGGCTCAAAAAATAAAAAACAGCGCAAAGTAAAAAGCAAATGGCGTTGGTTTTGGCTACTCGTCAAGTTGATGATCGTGTTTGCGGTGCTATTAGCGGCGTATGGTTTTTATTTAAATCAACAAATTAAAGAGCGTCTCGATGGCAAAGTTTGGGATCTACCCGCTGCGGTTTACGGTCGCATGGTCAACCTGGAGCCAGGGATGGATTATAGCCAAGCGGAAATGACACGCTTGCTCGAAGGTATGCAATATCGCAAAGTCAGTAAAATCACCACATCGGGTGAGTTTGTGGTGCGTGGCAATACCATTGAAATTTTACGCCGTCCATTTAACTTCCCTGATCAAAAAGAAGGGCAGATTCTGGCTCGTATGGTGTTTGAAAATAATGCCTTAAGTAAGATTGAAAATATGGAGAATGGCCGCTCATTTGGTTTTTTCCGTTTAGATCCAAAACTTATCACCATGATGCAATCTGCAAATAATGAGCAGCGTTTGGTGCTGCCATTAGCGGATTTTCCTGAATCTCTGGTGAAAATCTTACTTGAAACCGAAGATAGAAACTTTTACGAGCACGATGGTGTCAGTTTGTACTCTATCGGCCGTGCTGTTGTTGCTAACTTAACTGCTGGGCGCTCAGTACAAGGGGGAAGTACCCTGACACAGCAATTAGTTAAAAACCTGTTTTTGACTAATGAACGAACCTTAAAGCGTAAAGCTAACGAAGCCTATATGGCTCTCCTGTTGGACTATAATTACAGCAAAGAACGTATTTTAGAACTGTATTTAAACGAAGTTTTCTTAGGTCAAAATGGTAATGATGAAATTCGTGGTTTCCCATTAGCGAGCTTGTACTATTTTGGTCGTCCAATTAATGAATTAAGCTTCGATCAGCAAGCCTTGTTGGTGGGAATGGTACAAGGGGCATCAACCTATAACCCTTGGACAAAACCACAAAATGCCATCAAACGCCGTAATATCGTGTTGAAAATTCTTGAAACGCGCGGTGTGATTGACCAAGAAATGTACCAAGTCCTTAGCGCAAGGCCACTTGGCGTGAAAAATAAAGAAGGGCTGGTGGCATCCCAACCTGCCTTTATGCAAATGGTTCGCTTAGAACTCAATGAAAAATTGGGCGATAAAGTCAAAGAATTATCAGGTGCGAAAATTTTCACAACCTTAGACCCTGTCGCGCAAACTGCAGCGGAAAATGCCGTAGAAAATGGTGTCGCAGATTTACGCAAAACCCGTAAATTAGACGATATTGAAGGTGCAATGGTGGTGGTTGACCGTATTAACGGTGAAGTGCGTGCCATGGTGGGTGGTTCTCAGCCACAATTCTCAGGGTTTAACCGTGCCTTGAACGCACGTCGTAGTATTGGTTCATTAGCAAAACCGCCTGTGTACCTCGCCGCACTGAGTGAGCCTGATCGTTACCGTTTGAACACATGGTTAAAAGATGAACCGCTGACGGTTAAAGTCGGCAACCAAAATTGGAGCCCAAGAAACTACAGCCGTAATTTCAATGGCCGTATGATGCTAGTTGATGCGCTTGCAAAATCACAGAATATCCCAACCGTAAACTTAGGGTTAGATATTGGCCTCGACCAAGTGTTTAATACGTTTGTTCGTCTAGGGGCACCAGCCGCAGCGATGGAAAAAGTGCCAGCAATGTTCTTAGGTGCTGTTAACTTAACGCCAGCGGAAGTGGCTCAGGTTTATCAAACCATTGGTGGTGAAGGCAATCGGGCGAAATTGTCCTCCCTGCGTTCCGTCATCGACGGTGATGGTAACGAAATTTATCAAAGTTACCCATCCGCAGAGCGTGCTGTACCTTCACAAGCTGCTTATTTAACACTTTATGGTATGCAGCAAGTGGTGAATCAAGGAACAGGTCGCGTTTTATTATCCAAATACGGTAAGTACAATTTGGCTGGTAAAACAGGGACAACCAATGATTTGCGTGATAGCTGGTATGCGGGTATTGATGGCAAAGAGGTGGCAATCGTCTGGGTAGGGCGTGATAACAATGGTCCGACACAGTTAACAGGGGCAACAGGGGCTTTAAAAGTCTACCAACGCTACCTTGATAACCAAGCGCCATTAGCTCTGATTAATCGTGCACCAGAGGGCATTGTCGATATGCAAGTCACGGCTGATGGTCAGTTAAGCTGCTCAAACTTTGGTGGTGGTAGAATGTTGCCGATTTGGACTGATAACCCAGACAGTCTATGCCAAGCCTCAGAAGACCAAGCACCAACGTGGAATTTAAATGGCAATAATGATGAGCAAAAAAGTGATGCGCCAGATTGGGTGAAGGATATGTTTGGCGATAATCCCTAAATTTTCGTCATATTTCGAGCCGTGGCGGTGTTGGCTACATTCAGCTACTCGGGTTACATACTAGTGTATGCTCCCCGAGATAGCTTCACTTGCCGCCTTGCCACAACTCGAACTATTTAGAAAATTAACGATATATTCAGTTTTCTAACTTTCTGCTATCTAATTCTTTTAATTGACCACTTCAATGCCTAGAAAATAATTTTCCCGAAACCTATCACAAGGCGAACTATATAAGGAATTATTGTGTAAGATGTATAACTATAAAAGTTAACCTTAGAAAGGTAGAGGTGAAACTAGAGTGCTTCACCTCTTTGTTTTTAATGCAAATTAATTCGCTTTGATTTTCGCCAGCGCTGTTTCAGCAGCTTTGATGGTTTTTTCAATATCTTCATCGCTGTGTGCGATAGACATAAACCCAGCTTCAAAAGCGGATGGTGCGAGGTAAATGCCTTGTTCTAACATGTAATGGAAGAATTTTTTGAAGCGCTCCACATCGCATTTCATCACGTCTTGGTAGCAAGTCACTGTTGCTGCATCCGTGAAGAAAATACCAAACATCCCCCCGACATGGTTGATGACCATTGGAATGCCTTGTTCTTGGGAAATACGTTTTAACCCACGGGCTAATTTTTCTGTTAGCTCATTTAAACGTGAATGAACGCCTGGTTGGGACACTTCTTTTAAGCAAGCAAGGCCCGCTGCCATTGCAACAGGGTTACCCGATAAAGTACCAGCTTGGTAAACAGGGCCTATAGGCGCTAATTTTTCCATGATTTCAAGACGACCACCAAATGCACCCACAGGCATACCACCGCCAATAATCTTGCCTAAGCAGGTTAAGTCTGGCTCAACACCGTAGTAATCTTGTGCGCCACCTAATGCAACACGAAAGCCTGTCATTACTTCATCAATGATCAGTACGGCATTAAATTCATCACATAACGCACGTAGACCAGGTAGGAATTCTGCAGTGGGTGGCACGCAGTTCATGTTCCCAGCAACAGGCTCCACGATGACACAAGCGATATCTTCAGGATAATTTTCAAACGCTTGGCGCACAGATGCAAGATCATTGTAAGTGCAAGTGAGCGTATGTTTGACGAAATCTTCAGGAACACCTGGCGAGTTTGGTTCGCCCATGGTCAGCGCACCAGAACCTGCTTTCACTAATAAGCAATCTGCGTGGCCATGGTAGCAACCTTCGAATTTGATAATTTTATCGCGGCCTGTATAGCCACGAGCTAGGCGAATAGCACTCATGGTAGCTTCAGTACCAGAGTTCACCATGCGAACTAAATCCATAGAAGGAACAAGTTCGCATACTAATTCGGCCATTTCAACTTCGGCGGCAGTTGGTGCGCCGAAACTCAAACCTTTATGGACGGCTTTAATCACCGCATCGCGAATTTCTGGATGGTTATGACCTAAGACCATTGGTCCCCATGAGCCAACGTAATCGACATACGCTTTACCATCAACATCATAAATATAAGCACCATCCGCTTTTTCGATAAATAAAGGCGTACCACCGACACCATTAAAGGCGCGAACTGGCGAATTCACACCGCCAGGAATTTGTTGTTTTGCTTGCTCATACAGAATTTCAGATTGCGACATGGCAGGGCTCCAGAAAAGGGCGAAATAAAAATTTGCCACCATTCTAAAGCACTGCATCAATTAAACCAAATGTTGCTAGCAAGATATGCACAATGTGTCTAATTGCGTAACAACACTTGAACGATTTAGTCAAGTGGCGGATAATTGGGTTAATTGATCTGAGTGGTTTTTAGCCCACACATGAATTTACCGGTCACCGGTTTGGAGTGAAAAATGAGTGATGATGCAGCTCTGCCATTGCAATTTACTGATGCGGCAGCAATTAAAGTTAAAGATTTAGTCTCTGATGAGGACAACCCAAATCTGCGTCTGCGTGTTTATATCACTGGTGGCGGATGTAGCGGCTTCCAGTACGGTTTCACCTTTGATGATCAAATCAACGATGGTGATATGACCATTGAGAAACAAGGTGTTGCGCTGGTCGTCGACCCAATGAGTCTGCAATATTTGGTGGGTGGAAGTGTCGACTATACAGAGGGCTTAGAGGGTTCTCGTTTTATCGTAACAAATCCAAATGCTAAGTCTACGTGTGGATGCGGTTCATCCTTTAGCGTCTAATTTTCGTCATATTTCGTGCTGTGGCGGTGTTGGCTTCATTCAGCTACTCGGGTCACATACTTGTGTATGCTCCCCGAGATATCTTCATTTGCCGCCTTGCCACACCACGAACTATTTAGAAAATTTCTGTAATTCTTAATTCTTAATTCTTAATTCTTAATTCTTAATTCTTAATTCTTAATTTTTAATTCTTAATTGGATAAGACATTTATTGTTTGCAGAGTTGCTACGTGGCGGTGTTGGCTTCATTCAGCTACTCGGATCACATACTTGTGTATGCTCCCCGAGATATCTTCATTTGCCGCCTTGCCACAACGCGAACTATTTAGAAAATTTCCGTAATTCGTAATTCGTAATTCGTAATTCGTAATTCTTCTTTATCAATCGGATAAAGCGTTTAACTGCTCACAAAGTTGTTCGGTGGCGTCGATGATTCGTGGGCCTGCACGATGGAACCAATCTTCATTTAGACGAATGATTGGGACATCCAGTTGTGATTGCCAAAAATTTCTTACAACTTTTTCCTGTTCAATTGAGCCAGTCATTACAATCACATCAGGATTACGAGTGAGCACTTGCTCACGGCTAATTTGCGGCCATTGCACGGCGCTGTTAGCAAAAATATTTTCCCCTCCACAAAATGTCACGACATCATTTTGCAATGTATGTTTACCCGTACTAAATAAAGGCTGAGTCCCCAGTTGGATAAAGATTTTTTTGGTTTTGAGATCTGACTTTTTTTGATTTCGATAAGGAGTCAACTTAGCTCGCATAGCGCTAATATTTTGCTGAGCCAGCTCAGGTCTAGGACTGTATTGGGATAACTCATTGACAGCGTCGATGACTCCATCAATGGTTTGTGGGTCAAAATAGATAATGGGAATGCCAAAGGATGCCAACTGATCAAGCGGCCGTTGCGGGTTTCCCCCTCGCCATGCCAAAATTAAATCAGGATTAAGCGCGATAATACGTTCGACATTAACCCCTTGCCAATCAGAAACTTGCTCCAGCTTCTTTGCTTGTTCGGGGTAATCGGAGTAAGCACTAACTGCAATCAAGTTATCACCTAACCCAGCAGCATAGGCGAGCTCTGTATTTGCGGGGGATAAACTAACTACGCGCTGTTTTGGCTCAGACAGAGCAGAAAAGGAGATAAAACAAGCCAATAATAAAGTAATAACGTGGGATGAATAGGCAGTTAATTTTTTCATGGCGCATCATCATGTGGCGATAAAAGGCATACCTGACAATTAGTTATGCCTTTTTTGTTGAATTTAAGCCAGCTTAGCTAAAATTGCATTGATCATCAGTGAAGACTGGCGAGCTGCAACGGGAAGAAATTCATCAAAGCTGGTATGCGATTCTTTATCTGCAACATCTGAAATCGCGCGAACCACAACAAATGGTACGCCGAATTGATGGCAGACTTGGCCAATCGCCGTCGCTTCCATTTCAACAGCAGCAACTTGTGGGAAGGTCGCTTTAATGCGTGCTAAAGGTTCTGCACCATTAATGAAGGCATCACCGCTACACACTAAGCCACGAACTGCATTCATATCGAGCAACTTAATGCATTGCTCAGCAACATCAATGAGTTTGTTATCAGCGACAAAAGCAGGTGGGCATTGTGCCATCTGGCCGGGCTCGTAGCCAAATGCCGTAACATCAGCATCGTGGTAGCGTACTTCGGTCGAAACAACGATATCACCCACATTTAAGCGAGGGTCTAACCCGCCAGCGGAACCTGTATTAATCACAACATCAGGCTGACAATGTTCTAACAACAAAGTCGTACCAATAGCAGCAGCAACTTTACCAATACCTGATTTTAATAGGGCAATATCAACACCGTTAATTTTCCCAGTGTAAATTTCACAACCTGCACGACTAATGGTTTGGCAGCCTTCAATTTGTGAGCGAAGAATAGCAACTTCTTGCTCCATCGCTCCAATGATCCCAACTTTCATTTTGTCTCCTTTTCCCTGCTCAATTTGTACGATTAGTGTCAATATTTTGACTAGGGAAGATAATGTTTTATTGTGTTAGTGCTGTGTTCTTCGAGCGGGTTCGCAAATTTTATTGCAACAACTCGAATTTCGACAACGAAATTACAAAGATGCACGAAGTGTAACATTGAAAGGTGAGTCGTGAAGTATTTTTCCTGTGTTTAGGCTATATAATGAAGCATCAATTGAGATAGGGAAGGTGGCAGTGTGGGTGAAATTAATTTTCTAAAGAAACTGAGCTTTCAGCGTAACTATATGAGCAGTGCTAAAAACCAGAAAGTCTCACCACAGGATGAAGACGCCGTAAACCGCTTATTTGAAAGTGACCGTGGGCGTATTATTAATTCCGCTGCTATTCGTCGTTTACAGCAAAAAACACAAGTTTTCCCATTAGAACAAAATGCGGCGGTGCGCAGCCGATTAACTCATTCACTTGAAGTTCAGCAAGTGGGGCGCTATATCAGTAAAACTGTGCTTGGTGAGCTGAAAAAGAAAAAATTGTTAGAAACCTATGGGTTAGATGAGCGTTGTGATGCTTTTGAAAGCTTAGTGGAGATGTCCTGCCTGATGCATGACATTGGTAACCCACCTTTCGGACATTTTGGTGAGGCTGCTATTCAGCGCTGGTTTAGCAAACTACTCGCCCCTGAGTATCTATTTTCATCTGACCTACCCGACCCTTGTCAAATTGAAGCTTTGCAATTAACAGGCAATGAAAAGCAAGACCTTTTTCGTCGCCAATTGAAGCGAGATTTATGTTCATTTGAGGGGAATGCACAAGGTTTACGAATGGCTCACCGCTTGTTGAAACTTAACCTAACCTACGCACAAATTGGTTCTATCTTGAAATATACGCGAGGAGCTTATGATTTAGAACCAATCCCAGCAGAATTTGATTATTTGATGAAAAAACCAGGGTATTACTGGTCTGAAGCGGATTTTGTCAGTGAACTTACCAAGAAACTCGATATGGAGAAATATTGCCGTTTCCCACTTTCATACATTATGGAGGCGGCAGATGATATCTCTTATTGTATTGCTGATTTGGATGATGCTGCAGAAAAAGGGATCTTTACCGTTGAGCAATTAATTGATTATTTGCGCGCAGAGTGGGGGAAAGTTGAGCAGAATGATTTATTCGATCAAACCATTATGCGTGCTTATAACAATATTAGTGATAACCACACAAGGCGGATTCAGCAAGACCAGTTTTTTATGTACTTACGCGTTAATATTACAGGTAAGTTAGCGCACTATAGTGCCCAGCGCTTTATTAAAAACCTACCTGAAATTTATCATGGTTGTTTTAATAGCGCATTATTGGAAGACAAAAGCCCTGAGCATCGTTTGCTGAAAGTGTTGAAAACCGTTGCATTTAAACATGTATTTAACCATCACGAAGTCGAGCAGCTAGAGTTACAAGGTTATAAAATTATCAGTGGATTACTCGATTTTTATAGTCCGTTGCTAATGATGAACCGAACTGACTTTGCAGATTTAGTGGAAAAAAATTACCACAAACACTTTTTTATTGAAACGCGGTTATTCCATAAGTTATCCAATAAGCACCGTTTATCCTATAACGAGGCGCTTGAGAAAGTCTCTGCAACGAATGAAGCGGATAAATCTATTCTTGAGTTTTACTATCGAGCCCGCTTGATTCAAGACTACATCAGCGGTATGACAGATCACTATGCTTATGAAGAATATAGAAAATTTATGGTGAGTAATTAATAATATTAATTCGCTAAGTAATAAAATCGAAAAGCAGGCAATAAAATAAAAGGAAAAACAGGTATACTAGGTGTGTCTGTTTTTCTCTTTTCAGAAATAAAAAATGCCTGAAATGGAAACAAACAAGGACCCTTTTTTGTAACTAATACTTCGTTGTGACTACTTATGGCTCAATTTTACTCTCCGAACCGCCGCACCACTCCACGCCGTCAACTTACGGTCATTGCTGATAGCTTAGATGCAGCAGGGCAAGGTATAGCACGTCTTGACGGGAAAACAATTTTTGTTGCGGATTTATTACCAGGGGAGGAAGCTCAGATTGAGTTAACGGAAGATAAGCGTAGTTTTGCGAAAGCGAAAGTGGTTAAGCGCTTATCAACAAGTCCACAGAGAGTGAAGCCACAATGCCGTTATTTTAATCAGTGTGGTGGCTGCCAACAGCAACATATTGATATTGAATTACAAAGAGCAAGTAAGGCCGAGGCTTTACAATATTTAATGATGCGAGAAACGGGAGTTGATAAAAGTGCAGCTCCCGTGATGAGTGGTGAACCTTATGGCTATCGCCGCCGTGCTCGCTTAGGCTTGCAATATCAACCTAAACATCAACGGTTGGTGATGGGGTTTCGTCAAGTACAGTCCAATACGCTGGTTGATATTAAAAACTGTCCAGTGTTAGTGCCTGAACTGGATATGTTACTTACCCCCCTTTCTGAGTGTCTTAACCAACTTAGCATTAAGCCGAAATTAGGCCATGTTGAGCTTATCCATGCGGATAACAGCAATATCATCATGATCCGTCATTTAGTGCCTTTTTCACATGCAGATAAACAGAAACTTAACGATTTTGAAAGGCAATATGACGTGTCTATCTGGTTGGCAGGAAATGACAATGCATTAGAAGCGCTGACGTCGAGCTCACCAATGCCAGAATATCAAGTGGTAGGTGAAGTGCTTAAATTTAACCCATTGAATTTTATTCAAGTGAATGGGCAAGTAAATCAATTGATGGTGGCACAAGCGTTAGCATGGTTAGATCTAACGCGTGAAGATAGGGTATTAGACCTTTTTTGCGGAATGGGTAATTTTACGTTACCAATAGCACGATTAGCGCAATCAGTTGTTGGGGTTGAAGGTGTCGAAAATTTAGTCGAACAGGCGCGAAACAACGCTCAGCTCAATACTATTTCCAACGCGACCTTCTATAATGAGAACCTAGAAGCCGAAATTCATACACAACCGTGGGCAGCTCAAGGGTTCAATAAAGTATTATTAGACCCTGCACGAGCAGGGGCGGCGGGCGTGATGGAACATTTAATTAAACTGATGCCTGAAAAAATTGTCTATGTTTCTTGTAATCCAACGACATTAGCAAGGGACAGTAAAGTTTTGCTTGATGAGGGGTATCAATTGTTACATTTGCGGATGTTAGACATGTTTCCGCACACTAGCCATTTAGAATCAATGGCACTATTTATCCGTCGGCCAGAGCATTAACAGGTAGGGAGAATATATGGTTGCAGTAAGAAGCGCACATCTTACCCCAGCAGGTGAGTTTGCCCCAGAAAAATGGGTAGGCGGTCTGGGTTTGAGCAATAAACAATCAGAAGAAAAGCTCATCCATACCTGGCAGTTTTGTCACGATAAATTAGCAGGCCAAGAAATTGGGCCTTTATTGCTGTGGCGTGGCATCGAGATGACCGAAATCTTATCTACGCTCAGCATGGACATCGGCAGCTTACAAGCCGCATTATTATTTCCATTAGTAGAAGAAGGCAAGCTGGAAGAGCACGAAGTCATTGAACAGTTCGGAAATTCGATACACGAACTTGTTAAAGGCGTGCTTGAGATGGATGCTATTCGTCAATTAAAAGCGACACAATCCAGTGAAACAAGCTCAGTCCAAGTCGATAATATCCGTCGTATGTTATTGTCGATGGTGGAAGATTTTCGTTGTGTTGTCATCAAGCTAGCAGAGCGTATCGCGCATTTGCGTGAAGTCAAAGACGCCACAGAAGATGAACGCGTATTAGCCGCAAAAGAATGCTCCAATATTTATGCGCCATTAGCGAATCGCTTAGGGATAGGGCAATTAAAATGGGAATTAGAGGACTTCTGCTTCCGTTATTTGCACCCTGATGAATACAAAAAAATCGCTAAGTTACTCCATGAACGCCGTATTGACCGTGAAGATTATATTGATAATTTTGTCGGTACGTTGCGTAAATATATGCTAAAAGAAAACATTCAGGCTGATATTTACGGTCGTCCCAAGCATATCTACAGTATTTGGCGCAAAATGAAGAAGAAATCATTGGCGTTTGATGAGCTGTTCGATGTGCGGGCTGTACGTATCGTGGTTGAACGTTTGCAAGATTGCTACGCGGCACTGGGAATTGTGCATACCCATTTTCGCCATCTTCCTGATGAGTTTGATGACTATGTAGCAAACCCCAAGCCAAATGGCTATCAATCAATTCATACAGTTGTGTTGGGCCCCAACGGTAAAACCCTTGAAATTCAAATTCGTACCCGCCAAATGCATGAAGATGCAGAGTTAGGGGTCGCTGCACACTGGAAATATAAAGAAGGCGCAACAGGAATTGGCAAGGGAAGCAGCTACGAAAATCGTATTGCATGGCTGCGTAAATTAATTGCATGGCAGGAAGAAATGGCAGACTCAGGTGAAATGCTTGATGAAGTTCGTAGCCAGGTATTTGATGATCGCGTTTATGTCTTTACACCGAAAGGGGATGTTGTCGATTTACCGACAGGGTCAACTCCACTTGATTTTGCCTACCATATTCACAGTGATGTAGGGCATCGTTGTATCGGTGCGAAAATTGGTGGTCGGATCGTGCCATTTAGTTATCAACTGCAAATGGGGGATCAAATTGAAATCATCACCCAAAAACATCCGAACCCAAGCCGTGATTGGTTAAATCCAAACTTAGGATATGTCACAACCAGCCGTGGGCGTGCCAAAATTCAAAACTGGTTCCGTAAACAAGACAGAGATAAAAACATTCTTGCTGGACGCCAGATTTTAGATAGTGAACTATCTCAGCTTGATATTAGCCTGCGTGAAGCGGAAAAACTGCTTATTGCCCGCTATAACGTTCATTCTCTGGACGAAGTATTAGCAGGTATTGGTGGCGGTGATATTCGAATTAACCAGTTGGTGAATTTCTTACAAAGCAAATTCAATAAAGCAACGGCGGAAGAAGAAGACCGCGCGGCAATGAAGACATTAGAAAGTAAGTCTTCACTCCCAAGAGCACCATCCCATGGTAGTGGTCGAGTGGTGGTTGAAGGGGTTGGTAACCTAATGCACCATATTGCACGTTGCTGCCAGCCAATTCCAGGGGATGAAATTGTCGGTTTTATCACGAAAGGACGAGGTATTTCTATTCACAGTGCGGATTGCGAACAATTAGCTGAGCTGCAAAGTCACGCACCAGAACGCGTGATAGATGCAGTTTGGGGAGAAAACTATTCCAGTGGTTATTCTCTCGTGGTTAGAGTTATCGCCAATGACCGTAGTGGTCTACTACGTGATATCACGACAATATTAGCTAATGAGAAGGTTAATGTGCTTGGCGTCAGTAGCCGCAGCGATGTGAAGCAGCAATTAGCAACGATAGATATGACAATTGAGCTGTATAATATTGAGGTGCTGAGCCGGGTGTTAGCAAAATTAAATCAGTTGCCGGATGTTATTGAGGCAAAACGCCATTCCCAGTGATTTTCTTCATATTTTGCGTTGTAGGGGTGTTGGCTACACTTAGCTACTCGGGTCACATACTTATGTATGCTCCCCGAGATAGCTAATCTTGCCGCCTACCTACAACTCAAACTATTTTGAAAATCAGTACTGTTATATTGTCAGTGGTTTTCTTCATATTTTGCGTTGTAGGGGTGTTGGCTACACTTAGCTACTCGGGTCACATACTTATGTATGCTCCTCGAGATAGCTAATCTTGCCGCCTACCTACAACGTAAACTATTTTGAAAATCGGCACCATTATAATTAACCATTTTTATATTTTGAGCCGCAGCGTTGTTGGCTGCGCGCTCTCCTCGCGACAACATCAACTATTTTGAAATGATCCTTTTCAAGTTTTCTTTGTTGATTAGCCTTTATATCTGGTAAGTTTGAAATAAAGGTAGCAATGTAGAAACAAAAGAAAATCAAAGGGTAATACAATGAGTCAGCAAAATCACCAAATTGAACGCTTACTATCCATCATGGCACAGCTGCGCGACCCAAAAACGGGGTGCCCTTGGGATAAAGTACAAACATTTAAAACCATCGCACCTTACACACTTGAAGAAACCTATGAGGTACTTGATGCGATAGAGCGTGAGGACTTTTCTGATCTAAAAGGCGAATTGGGTGACTTATTATTCCAAGTCGTTTTTTATGCACAAATGGCGAATGAAAAATCACTTTTCGATTTTAATGATATCTGCCAAGCGGTGAGTGACAAACTTGAGCATCGTCACCCACATATCTTTGATGCGAACAACCAACTTTCAAGTTCCGAAGTGATTGAGGGATGGGAAAAGCGTAAGGCAAAAGAACGTGCTGAAAAGTCTCAATTTTCTGTACTTGATGATATTCCAAACTCACTCCCTGCACTGATGAAAGCCTATAAAATTCAAAAACGTTGTGCTTCTGTCGGTTTTGATTGGGATACGCTTGGCCCAGTGGTTGGAAAAGTGCATGAAGAACTTGAAGAAGTCATGGAAGAAGCCACTCAGGTGGTTGTAGATCAAAACCGCTTAGAAGAAGAAATTGGAGACTTGCTGTTTGCGACAGTAAATTTGTCTCGTCACCTAGGCCATAAGCCCGAAATTGCACTGCAAAAAGCCTGTAATAAATTTGAACGACGTTTTAGGCAAATCGAGAAAAGCTTATCCGAAAGTGGTAAGTCTGTAGAAGGTGCTACACTTGAAGAGATGGAGGCACTTTGGCTGCAGGTTAAAAGCCAAGAATAAAATGTCTCGTCATATTTCACACTACAGCGTTGTTGGCTGCGTTCGGCACATGGGTCACATACTTATGTATGCTCCCCGAGATATCCTCTCTTGCCGCCTAGCTGTAATGCGAACTATTTAGAGCCATTACATGTAAGTATTGAAACTATTTGTCGTTTTAAGATTTGGATGTTGTTGGTTTATTCTAAAAGTAATTTATTTAATATTCCCAAATAAAGCTTCAAAAACAATGAATAGAATGGCATTTTTAGGCGTCAAATAGCGAGTGATAGAGTAAATAGTTATTCAAAATCAAACTTAGTGCAGAATTGCATTTTTTACGCTATAGAATGAGCTGAAAGGATTTAGCTTTTGCCTTTAAACTGTGTTAATGTATAAAAACAGACGCAGATGACTATTTTTGAAGCGATAAATAATTTTCGTTTTTAACTTGCTGATAATATTAGAGTGTTGATGAAATTTAGCCTTATTATGCTTAGAACATTTGTAGCGAAATTAAGGTTCGGGTATACTGTTTTCCCGTCCTGTTATATCCATCATCTTTTAAACCTAAACTTTCAGGTTCAGCATGAAAACTAACTATATTTTTGTGACCGGCGGGGTCGTATCCTCTCTGGGTAAAGGCATTGCCGCAGCCTCGTTGGCGGCTATACTCGAAGCCCGTGGACTCAATGTAACGATTATGAAACTGGATCCCTACATTAACGTAGATCCAGGTACAATGAGCCCAACCCAACACGGGGAAGTTTTCGTTACAGAAGACGGCGCTGAAACTGACTTGGATTTGGGTCATTATGAGCGTTTCATCCGTACCAAAATGACACGTCGTAATAACTTTACGACAGGCCGTGTCTACTCTGAAGTTCTGCGCAAAGAGCGCCGTGGCGACTACTTAGGCGCTACCATCCAAGTTATCCCGCATATTACGAATGAAATCAAAGACCGTATCATCCGTGGTGGTGAAGGCCATGATGTTGTTCTCGTTGAAGTTGGCGGAACTGTCGGTGATATCGAATCTCTGCCATTCTTAGAAGCTATTCGTCAAATGGCGGCGGAAGTGGGTCGTGAACGCACACTATATTTGCACTTAACCTTAGTGCCATATCTTGCAGCTGCGGGTGAAGTAAAAACCAAACCAACGCAACATTCTGTGAAAGAATTGCTGTCCATTGGTATTCAACCTGACGTATTAATTTGCCGTTCAGACCGTGTGATTCCTGCAAACGAGCGCGCGAAAATCGCGTTATTCTGTAATGTGCCAGAAAAAGCAGTTATCTCACTAAAAGACGTTGATTCTATTTATAAAATCCCAGCCTTGTTAAAATCCCAAGGTTTGGATGAATACATCTGTAGCCGTTTCCGTATCGATGTGCCTGAAGCGAATCTGTCTGAGTGGGAACAAGTTATTTACGAAGAAGCCAATCCTGCTGGGGAAGTAACTATCGGAATGGTGGGTAAATACGTTGAGTTACCAGATGCGTATAAATCAGTTATCGAAGCACTGAAACACGGCGGCTTGAAAAATCGTTTAACCGTGAATATTAAGCTAATCGACTCGCAAGATATCGAAACCCGTGGTGTTGAATTACTGAAAGGGCTTGATGCAATTTTAGTTCCAGGCGGTTTTGGTGAGCGTGGTGTAGAAGGGAAAATTCTGACAGCGCAATACGCACGTGAGAATAAAATCCCTTATTTAGGTATTTGTTTGGGTATGCAAGTTGCCCTGATTGAATTTGCACGTAACGTTGCCAATATGGCAGATGCAAACTCAACAGAATTCAAAGCAGATTGTAAATATCCAGTTGTTGCGCTGATTACAGAATGGCGTGATGAAGAGGGTAACGTTGAAGTGCGTTCTGAAGAGAGCGACCTTGGCGGTACAATGCGTGTTGGCGGGCAGCCATGCCATTTAGTGAATGGTAGCTTAGTGCGTGATATGTATGGTGCTGAAACCATCGTTGAACGTCACCGTCATCGTTATGAAGTGAATAACTTATTACTGAAACGCATCGAAGATGCGGGCCTAAAAATCGCAGGTCGCTCAGTAGATAACAAACTGGTAGAAATTATTGAAAACCCAAATCACCCTTGGTTTGTGGCTTGCCAATTCCACCCAGAGTTCACTTCGACCCCAAGAGATGGTCACCCATTATTTGCAGGTTTTGTTAAAGCCGCTGGTAAGTACCAGAAAGGTGAGTTGAAATAAGATATGGGGAAGTCGGCGCATTGGCACCAACTTCCCGAAATTTAACTTGTACTGAGGAAAACCTAATGTCCAAAATTGTTAAAGTGATCGGCCGTGAAATCATTGACTCTCGTGGTAACCCAACTGTTGAAGCTGAAGTTCACTTAGAAGGTGGCTTCGTTGGTTTAGCAGCTGCACCATCAGGTGCATCGACAGGTTCTCGTGAAGCTCTGGAACTGCGTGACGGTGATAAAGCACGTTTCCTGGGTAAAGGTGTTCTGAAAGCTGTTGGTGCAGTTAATGGCCCAATCGCAGAAGCCCTGATCGGTAAAGATGCAAAAGATCAAGCAAATATCGATAAAATCATGATTGACCTTGATGGCACTGAAAACAAATCTAAATTTGGTGCGAACGCAATTCTGGCTGTTTCTTTAGCAAACGCAAAAGCAGCAGCAGCGGCAAAAGGTATGCCTCTGTATGAGCATATTTCTGATCTGAATGGGACTCACGGTCAATATTCAATGCCTCTGCCAATGATGAATATCATCAACGGTGGTGAGCACGCAGATAACAACGTTGATATCCAAGAATTCATGATCCAGCCTGTTGGCGCACCAACGCTGAAAGAAGCGGTTCGCATGGGTTCTGAGATTTTTCATCACTTAGCAAAAGTACTGAAATCTAAAGGTATGAACACGGCTGTAGGTGATGAAGGTGGTTATGCACCTAACTTAGAATCTAACGCAGCAGCGTTAGCCGCTATCAAAGAAGCGGTTGAACAAGCAGGTTATGTATTAGGTAAAGACGTAACGTTAGCGATGGACTGTGCAGCATCTGAGTTCTTCAACGCTGAAACAGGTAATTATGAACTGAAAGGCGAAGGTAAAACCTTTACGTCTCAAGAGTTCACTCATTACTTAGAAGAGCTGACTAAACAGTACCCAATCGTATCTATCGAAGATGGTCTGAACGAATCTGACTGGGATGGTTTTGCATACCAAACTAAAGTTCTTGGTGACAAAATCCAATTGGTTGGTGATGACCTGTTTGTAACTAATACTAAGATCCTGAAAGAAGGTATCGACAAAGGTATCGCTAACTCAATCCTAATTAAATTCAACCAAATCGGTTCGTTAACTGAAACTTTGGCTGCAATTAAAATGGCGAAAGATGCAGGCTATACTGCTGTTATTTCTCACCGTTCAGGCGAAACTGAAGATGCAACTATTGCGGACTTAGCAGTGGGTACTGCAGCGGGGCAAATCAAAACAGGTTCTATGAGTCGTTCTGACCGTGTTGCTAAATACAACCAATTAATCCGTATTGAAGAAGCTCTGGGTAACAGTGCACCATTCAACGGTTTAAAAGAAGTTAAAGGCCAAGCATAATTTAATTGCTAAGCTAATTGATTGCAACGGGAGGCATCGGCTTCCCGTTTTTTATGCTTAAAATAAATGATATTTTAAAAAACGATAAAAAAATCATTTTTTCCATATTAAAGTTAATCTTAAATTTACCTATTTTATTAAAACGAATTCAATAATATTTATTTTCTGTGATAGAAATAAGTCTTTAAAATAAATTAATTTTGATATTAAATGGTGGAATATGGAAAAGGAAGGTTATGAGTCGTTACTTGCCATTTCAAGGGAAGGCAGAGATAAAGCAAGAACTGCTCAGGAAATTATCGATTTAATTAAAGAGATTAAAGTTGGTTATAAAAATAATAGTTTTAATTGGGATTCGACACTAATAGAAAAAAAGAAGTATATTGAAGATAAAATAACTGACATTATTTATCAATTATATAGTAATGATATCCCGGCAGAATCAAGTAGGTTAAATCTTGAAGAAAGAAATTTATTTTTAGATGAGTTTAAAACTCTTCTAAATTCAGAGGTTAGGGATAAAGTCAGTATTAGAGCCCAAGGGCAAAATGAAGAATCTTTTTTTAAATTAAGTTCAGAACAACAATTGAATGCAAGTGCTTATCGTATTTTACCAAAAGATTACCGTCAACGTTATTTGAGTAGATCCAAATTAATGGCTCGATTAACGGTTAATGTTAATAAGAAAAATTACATTGATTTAGCAAATGCTTTAATTAAGTTATATGACAATGATCCGCAAAAAAATGTCTTTCAATCAAAAATTATGGGGCCAAGAAAATTAGGTAACAGAACCAATCAAGCCGTTATTTACCTTGCAGAGGCGAGTTCTGTGTCTGCTAAAGAAGTTAGCCAGCAATTAAAATCACTGTTACCACCAAATGCACTTATTGAACATACGCCCGTTGGTATGAAAAGGCTAATGACTGGGATCTCTTATTCTGAAACGGTAGAGGGGCAATCTAGTAGCTATGGTGAATTAAGGGCAGTGATTATGGCCAAGGCAGTCACTGAATCGTTATTAACAGGTGAAAGGTTAATAAACACATTACCAAGAACATTACAACGTTTTGGCTATGATCCTAAAGACCCTGCGCTTATTTCTCAAACGATTAAAGATAGGTTTTTGAAAACAGGGCTGAATGGTTCAAATTTAGAGTTAGGTACTGCTGCTCCAAGTCGAGATATACAACAATTTGTATTAAACCCCGAGCAATTTTGCTACTCATATAAAGTTAATGCAGGTTATCTCAATGATATAGACGAAATACCAGTAAGTGGGAAAGTTGTATTTTACCGTAATGAAAAATCCGAATATGAAATAAAGTATGTTGATGATACTTATCATTCAAATCCTGCTTATGCGCTAGAGAGTTATTTTTTAGATACTAACTCAAAAGGGGCAGATAAAGACTTTTCTAATTATATTGATATAGAAAAAACATCTCCAGAAAATAAATTTTTATTTTTAAGTAAGGTTAATAAAGGCTCTGTTGTTGTAACAGAGTTAGATTCAGAAAAATATAGAGTTTTCTATGATAGCCGTTATAACAGTTCTTTACTTTATGATAATGTTACCATGGCTATAGATGAGCGGGATTATAAAAATAGGGAGCATGATAGCCCCTTTGTTTTTTTATATTTTGATGATGAACATTGGAAGTTGGTTTTTCAAGATAGAACGAATCAGGATGGATTACACTTTTTTCCTGATAGTGTAAAAATTAAATCAGCGGAGAGTTATTTTTTAGATGAAAAAATAACGGAATTTAATCTTTACAGAAAAAATGTACACGAAAAGTTGAATCTTTTTGCAAAAAAACTAGACGTCTATTTTTCTACAGCTGAAGAGTATTCAGTCACAGATGAAAAAAAAGTTAACTCTATTCATTGGGTAAATTTAGCTAATGAACTAAAAAGAAAAGTCCAAGCGAGTTCAGATGAGTTAAAAAATAGAATTAGAAATATAGAACTAAATTTAAAGAGAATTAATGATGAAAATATTATTTCTGATATGCAAGCAACGATAGATGTTAATCAGGTTTTAGATAGAATAAAAAACGAACAATTTAATGAGATATACTCGAGCTTGCTTGAGGTTGAATATGCTTTTTATTTGCAAACACTTAAACAGAATAAAGGTATGGACTTTGTGGTTCGAGGAATAAACTCAGGGTCTTCATCATCTAAAGCAGATGAACGTAGTCGGCTAACAATAATCGAGCGCTATGAAAATTTATTGTATTTACATAGAACATCAAAGAATATTGATTTTAGAAATGAATTTAATGAAGGAATGAAAAATTATAATAATATTGTAATTAAAGAAATTAATAGTAATGCAACGTCTTGGCAATTAAAAAAACAGTATGTATTAGCGGAGATTTCCGCAAAAGAAAGAGGTGCATTATATCGATTGATTCAAGATGCTGATTATGCGGAGTATATCGATAAAATTCTTATTGAAACGGGTAAGATCAGTGAGTTTTTTTATGAAAATGGTAGTAAAAGAAATAGGTTGATCCCCCAGGACTTTTACTTATCAATTATTAAAAGTGAATCTGGTGGACGCTGTTATCCACTGGTTAGGGCGATGTCTGTTGCATTGGCAAAAGGGGGACAAAATAGTGCTGATAAGCTCATAGATAAACTCTATGTCGCTGCTGCAAATCCAGATGATGAAAATTCCATTTTATTAAAGGAGGGGTTGAATAACCTACACTCAAATACCGGTGCTGTTGAATCTTCTTTTTCCTATGGGAAAATGAGCTTAAACAAGATCCAAGAGTTATTAACTGTTCGTGATGACACAATGATGTTTGCATTAAATACTAATAGTCATTCAATGATGTTAGGGAAAAAGTGGAAAATGGTAAGAGTAACTACTATTTTTATGATCCTAACTTTGGTATTTTTGTATTTGATAATAGCCAAAGTTTATTTAATGCAATAACAAAGTTCTTTATTGAGAAAAAATTTGCACCTTATTACTCTGCATTTGACGTAGATGGAAAGCCGGCTTTTAATCTGGTTTATATCGATACTCATAAAATGAGTGGGGTTTCGATAGGTAACCAGCTTACCGTTGAAAATTTAAGCGATGAAAATGAGATTAGCACAATAGAAGCGAGGCAGAATAAAGCAAGATTAATATTAAGAGGCCAAAATGAAATATACCAAGAAGATTTACAATTAAAATGTTCACTATCCATCTTGGATGCAAACCAGTGGGCAGAAAAAATTCATGAAGCAAGCGTTAAACTATCTGTAGAAAATAACCTTGATGATCGATGGCTTCCCTTGTTTTCTAATATAGAAGAAGAGAAAGAGGGGCATTATCGTATTCAATTTATTCACTTAGATGACACAGATTTAACTCAATGGGTTGAAACAACCGATAAAACATTTAAAGATTTTCACCAATATAGCCTTGAAAAAATGACGGAGTTTGGGCGCGACTATCATTTTATTGAAGAAGAGTTCAGACAAAAAAGCCTAACTGTAGAAGGTAATTCTATTGATGGTTTAAATGCGGGGGTTGTGATTCAATCAATCATCCAATGGGTAGAAGACAGAAACCGGATTGAAAATACAAAGACTTCGAATACATCAAATTTAGCTATGGCTTTAAAAATTCATACCTATGTAAATTATGCATTAATCACCCAGAGCACAGTAAAAGATATTGCTCATATAACGCAATTAGCTAAAACCGCATTAAGTTACCAAACAAAAGCAGTATCTCCCTCAATGAATCTCTTTTCATCATCACTCGCTAAAGTTGCTAATGAGGGGCTATCGACATTATTTAATGGTGCATTGATTGGGTTTGATATTTATGAAATAACACAAGCTGAAAATGAGCCACAGACAATCACTTTTAGTACTCAACTCGTTTTTGATTCTGCAAGTTTTTTAGCTAATACTATGGCTATAGGTGCTGATGCTTTTGGTTACACGACTGCATCAGCCTCTTTCGGTGGAATGGGGGTCATTGTTTCTGGGCTTGGGATTGGTTTCACAGCACTTGCGCGTAATTTTGCCATCATAGGTGAGGATGCCAAAGCGGTTGGTTTGTATTTTAGCGCACTGGATAAAGCATACCAAGGTAACGGTTATGAATATTCGAAAGATAATAAAACTTTAATACCTAAATATGGTGCTGTATTTAAAACTATCGACTTACAAGCGGATCAAATCGAATTTGATAGTCAATATATTTATCGCACGAGTGAGAAATCTTCTGGCGGGGGGCGAAAAAATTATATTTTTTGGGCGGGTAATTTTCCAACTATGGTACATGATAGACAACAAGCAATTAATATTCGTACAGGAATAGGCTATGTAAGTAGGTACCATACTGTGGATTTCGCTTCACAAGAGAATGTTTTTTTACCAGTGACACCAAAATCATATATAAAGTATGACTATAATTTATGGCCTGGGGCAACAACAAGGCACGACAATGGTTTTGATGTTATTCGTAGGCTAGAGCGGACTGATAAATTTGATTATGATTTTTATATTTTCCCAAGCGAAAATACAATTACTCATATTTACCATGAGTATGTTAATACCCCAATAAGTGTTAGGTTAGACAATAAAAAACGTAATCTAATTATACCTAATTTACCAAAAGAGTGGCACGGATTTGTTAGTTATGATCTAGAAGGGTGTGGGGGAAAATATACCATTAATATTAATGAAGGAGTCAATGTATTATTATCAGATTGCTCAAGCTGCCAGAACTCTTCTCAATGGATAATTAACTCAAAAGATAATAATAATATAAAAATATTTGATGATCGAGTAAGCGTTGGGGAGGTTGATTTTTTTATCAAGAATAAAAATCCAGGAAGTAAATATTATATTATTGGAAATGAGAATGAAGTAAACGAAATAAATTTCAAAACAAAATCGATGACAGTTGTGAGTATTGATGAAACAGTATGGAAAAATAACATAAAAGGTTTTGATGCATATTTACACACTTTAGCCTTGGAACATAGAACACATCAACAGTATGTTATTATTGAAAATTATCAGCATAATGGAAACAATGTAGGCCGTGCTTATTTTGATGTGAAAACGGAAAAAATACTATTTACAGACTCAATTGATGCAGAGAAAAAAAATGCACTGTTAGCGTGGGTTAGAAAAGATAAGGCTATTTTTTATTCAGTAGGCTCGCCTCTGATTTGGGTGACAGACCTTAATAGTGGAAAGGTTCTTTCTGAATACCGATTAGAAAACAAAATGGCACGTAATTTAGACGTTTTAAAAGTATGGTCAGAAGAAGATATTATTTATTTTTCTTGTCGCTATCAAGATTCACTCGAGGTAGCAAATTACCAAATTGTAGAAAACAACATTGAATTGGTGAGTCTTGTTTCAGCACCTGAACTGTTAGTCGATTTAGCTAGCACTCATACTCAGTTAGGAAGTACTGAACCTGAAGAAATTTTACAGCGTTACTTAATTGATAATAAAAATAATTTTAGAATGTCACAATTGAAATACTCCAGCTTAGCCAGTTTGGTGATGATATCTGGAAGTGACTACAATCAAGCTCAGCACCGCTACTGGATTAGACTCAAAGATAATAAACTGATTAAGCCTAACCTATCTGCTTCGTTAGGGTTTGGTCATTTTCCCGTCGATCGTACTTTGAGGCAAAGTCATTGGGCAATCCCTGAGGATTTACATTTAGTCTCATCATTATTTGATAACGATGGGACTGAAGTCTTTTACTTTTATAGTGATAAGGAAAAATCACTATATCAACAAAGAGGTGCGGGGCAAGATGTATTAAATGTAATAAAACCTTCAGCCTGGTTTATGTTCATGCCTAATTTAGAGCGTGTATTTACATGGAAAGGAAATTTACTACTTGTTGATAGCATTGGTGTTGTTAGCCAGTTAAATGTTAATAGGTCTTCATCTACAGTTGCATTGACTGATAAATGGCTTCGAGAGCATGCATATTGGTGGCGGGACTTAGAATCTGATTATCGGGATAAAACGGTTCTTCCATTACTTGGTATTAGAAGTGTTGATAATAGCAAAATACTTCCAGCATGGAGTGTTCAAGGGAAAGTCATCATTGCACATCAACTTTCTTCAGAAAATGAACTGCAATTTTTAGGTCTGAACGCAACGTGTTCTGGAGGGTTAATTTTTGATAGAAAGCAAAAAAAATTGTATGAACAACACTTCGCTACAGAAAAAGAATTAATGGCTGCATTTTCTGAAGGCTCAGTACTCAATAACCCAACTGATTTACCTGCTATAATTGACCTTTACTCTGGCTTTCAAATTAATAAAGTAGAACGAGTAGATGAAGGTTTATTAATTTCCGCTGAAAATGGAGAAATACTTTATGTTGGTTTATTAAACAGCCAGTCAAATAATGAATTTAGTGCTAATCATTTAAGTTCTTCTTTGATTATTCAAGGTGGAAAAGAGCATGATATTCTTAGCCCATCAATAATCAAAAACGTGAAAAATATTATTTTAAGTGGCGGAGAAGGACAAGATAGTTATTTAATCAGCCAAGAATCATGGCTGAATTACCAAACGATTATTATTGATAATGATAGCTATGATGAAAAAGAGGATCTTCTCATTTTGCCTGCATTAAATCGCCGTTCACTTATGACGTTTCGTCGGGATGATGACTTAGTTATTTTTGATATAAATTCATCAACATCATTAGTTATTAGGCAGGTGTTTGGTCAAAACGCTAAAACACATAATCATTTAAAGATCCGAATACACAATCAATCATACTCTATGAGTCTGAGTGAATTTACTCGTGATACAATACATACAGAAAGTTTATTTAATGCACAACAAGGTGATTTTAGCGCAATGAGTGAACATCAAACTCAATTAATTATTGAAAAAGCAGTGATGTTTAATTTTGACCTTGATTTATCACAGCAAGACACTGGTGCTTATTTTCCATCAGAACGTGCATTAAGTTTGATGCCACCACTTTTATCACCTTACTTATAGATTTAACTGATTGATTTCATAGCTGGTTTTTATAGCAATAAATTAACCAATGGAATAAGTTATTTTATTATATAAAAATCAGCAAGTTATGTTTATTCTTACCCAAGGGAATAAAAAGAGATTTATATTGCAGACTTTTCATATGATGGTTTTTAATTCTTCGATTTTTGCGATGCAATAGCTCGGTTTTTTAGAGTTTATGGTAAAGATTAGCAAATTACACGGCATAGATCGCACTTTTGGTTACTCCACATTTTCATTCCATTCAATTAACTCTATATTTCAGACCTTGTAAATAAATATTAACAATAATACTCGAAAACAATTTGCTTCCGAGCTATGGAGTCTTACATGGATGCTTCTGAATCTTTGACGCCGGCAGTAAGTCCAACTCCCGCCAATAAGCGTGGTTGGATTATTTTAGCAATTGATATTGTGCTGTTGGTTTTACTTTTGAAATACCTACCTTTTGATGAGAAAGCGAATGCAGGGTTAGCGATGATGGTTTTCATTGGCGTGCTTTGGCTTACTGAAGCTATACACGTTACGGTGACAGCGCTATGCATTCCTATTTTAGCCGTGGGACTTGGGCTAATGAATACTGGGGATGCGCTTAAATCCTTTGCGAACCCCATTATTTTCTTATTCTTTGGTGGGTTTGCATTAGCCACAGCCTTGCATATTCAAGGTTTAGACAGGCTTATCGCGAATCGCTTATTAATGGCTGCGCGTGGGCGTCTCTCAGTTGCTGTATTGCTGTTATTTGGTGTAACGGCGGGCTTGTCAATGTGGATCAGTAACACGGCAACAGCAGCAATGATGTTACCGCTTGTGCTCGGTATTTTGTCCAATCTTGATGTCCGTCATGAACGTAATACATTTGTGTTTGTCTTGCTTGGTGTGGCTTACAGTGCAAGTATTGGCGGATTAGGGACGATCGTTGGTAGCCCTCCAAATGCCATTGCGGCTTCTGCTTTAGGCTTAGACTTCCTTTCTTGGATGAAATACGGCATTCCAATTATGGTTGTGTTATTGCCGATGATGTTTGTTTTAATGTACATGATGTTGCGTCCAAACCTTAAACATCGCTTTGAAATTGAATTAGAACATGTTGAATGGAACAGTAAACGTATTACTGCAATGATAATATTTTTGTTAGCGGTAGTCTGTTGGATCACTAGTACTTTTATCAGCGATGCATTCGGTGGTGTGAAAGATTTAGACACCATCATTGCGATGAGCGCCGCAATTCTAATTTGTGTCACGGGCGTCGCAAATTGGTCTCAGATTCAAAAAAATACAGAGTGGGGCGTATTGATGTTATTCGGTGGTGGTTTAACACTGAGTGCAATTTTGAGCTCTTCTGGCGCAAGTAAAATTATGGCGGATTGGATGCAGCTAACATTTGGCCAAAGTCATTGGTTTGTCATTATTTTAGCGGTCACGACCTTTATTATCATTCTGACAGAATTTACCAGTAATACGGCAAGTGCTGCGTTATTAGTTCCTATTTTTGCAACAGTGGCTGAAGCGTTGGGTATGCCTGTCATTGTGCTAACCATGATTATTGGTATCGGTGCATCGTGTGCCTTTATGTTACCTGTAGCAACACCACCTAATGCGATTGTGTTTGGTTCGGGTTATATACGCCAAATAGAAATGGTGAGAGTTGGAGCTGTACTGAATGTCGCTTGTATCATTGTGATTTCATTATTTGCTTGGTTCTTCTGGATGTAATTCAAAAATCTACCTTACGGCCTCTTCTTTTGAGGCCGCTTTACATTGTTGTTTTGCATTTCGATATTATTGAGGGGGGCGTGCGACGAGTGCTTGTTGACTCTTCCCTATCTGAAGAACTCCTGTATTTGAAAATGTTATTTCACTGTTACCACGTAATGAGAAATTCATTGCTTTAATTGTCCCATGAATATCGATTTTGTTTTGAGGGCAAAGAAAATCATTACTGCATTGATATTGATGACTCTCTAACATCACAGTATGCCCTGTTAATTTCGCTTGTTCACTTAATTCAAAGTGATTTCCTTGAAAATATGGGATATCTGTTTTGAATTTAGTGTTATGTTTTATCACACCTTCACTTGGTGAAAGTGTTCCACTACCTGACGTACTTATGTAGTTTTGCAAGGCAGCATTGATATTGAGGTTATTTTGCAGTTTTATTTGATCGGCAAATATATTCATTTTAGATAACTGAATAGGATTGCCTTGTTGTTGGCTTATGCTGATTAGCCCAGCCGGGTGGGTTGAAAATTTAAGATTACTGTAATCCTCCTTTTTTTTAGGTTCAAGTTGCTTCTTATTTTCTTTATTTCTAGCGTATTGCTGTTCTAATTTCCCTGCAATTAAAGACAGGCTATTGATATTATTTATCGTGCCTTTTTTCCAAGAAATACCATTTGGGTTTGCAATAACAAGGTTTGCTCGTTGTCCCTTGATACCTAATACCCCTTGAATCTGAGTTTCTTCGGTACCTGTCACTTCTGCGAGTATTAACTTTGCTGCCTTATCACCCAAGTTATTATTGCTCGCTACATCATTATTAAAAATCAAACCATGTTCATTTGAAGATAAGGTCTCGAACGTATTGAATGAAATATGGTTTTTTAGAGGTGCATTGATATTGATGATTTTGGCTTTATTAATACTGAGCTCATTTGCATTAGTAATGAATGGCGAAAATAAGAAAAAGACAGTGATAGTTTGTGTCGTTATTGATTTCATTTATCAGCTCCCTGCTATTAAAAAATCCCGTAATCGCTAAGGAGTATAAGGGGGAATGCATTTTTCAAAGCAATCAAAAAATAGTATGGGATTGATAGAAACAGGTAAAAGGGGGGAATTATATTGAGTTAAGAAGAAAATAAGAGCCACATTTCAGTGGCTCTTATTAATATGTTACTTATCAGCAATTAGTGTGCTGCAGGTGGATGACTGTGTTCAATATCTTCAGACTTCTTAGAGAAGCGGCGACGGATCACCACGAAGAATACAGGAACAAAGAAGATAGCCAGAGAGGTAGCAGCAAACATACCACCCAGAACACCTGTACCTACTGAGTTCTGAGAAGCTGAACCTGCACCATTACTAAACACTAGCGGGATAACCCCCAGCATAAATGCCAGTGATGTCATCAGGATTGGTCGTAAACGCATCTTAACGGCATTTAGCGTTGCTTCAACTAACCCTTTACCTTCTTTTTCCATTAGGTCTTTGGCGAATTCAACAATCAAGATTGCGTTTTTCGCTGAGAGCCCAATGGTTGTTAATAAGCCAACCTTAAAGTAAACGTCATTATCTAAACCGCGAATACTGGTGAAGAGTAATGCACCGATAATACCCAATGGAACCACTAACATAACGGAGAATGGCACTGACCAGCTTTCATAAAGAGCAGCCAGACAGAGGAATACCACTATCAAGGAAATCGCATATAAAGCAGGAGCTTGGTTACCCGCTAAGCGTTCTTGATAGGACATACCTGTCCACTCATAACCAATACCTTCTGGCAGGTTTTCAGTCGTGAGTTTTTCCATCAATAGCATCGCATCACCCGTACTTTTTCCTGGTGCTGCTTGGCCTTGAATATTCATTGCTGGCACACCGTTATAACGTTCTAAGCGTGGTGAACCAAATTTCCAAGGGTCTTTGGATTCATCTAAGAATGCCGAGAATGGAACCATTTTGCCTTGGTTATTACGAACATACAGGTTGCTAATATCCGATGGCAACATACGACTTTCTGCATCACCTTGTACGTAAACTTTCTTAACACGACCGCGGTCGATAAAGTCGTTTACATAGCTTCCACCAAAGACGGAGCTGAGTGTTGCGTTAATATCGCTGATTGCGACACCTTGTGCCTGCGCTTTTTGTTGGTCAATGTAGATACGATATTGTGACGTATCATCCTGACCATTTGGACGAACACCTTGGAGCATTTCTGGATGTTGAGCCGCTAAACCAAGTAATTGGTTACGTGCTTGCATCAGTTTGTCATGCCCTAAGTTACCCTTATCCACTAACTCGAAGTCAAAACCGTCTGCGGTACCTAACTCAACAATTGCGGGTAGGTTAAAGGCGTAAATCAGTGCCTCTTGTTTCTTGGACATCGCAATATTCGCGCGTTGTACAATCGCATCAACGTGGTTTTCATCACCTTTACGTTCGCTCCAATTTTTCAGAACGACGAAGGCGAGACCCATATTTTGACCTTGACCCGCAAAGCTAAAGCCTCCAACGGTAAAGACAGATTCAACATTGTCTTTTTCGTCAGTATGGTAGTAATTGTTGACTTCATCTAATACAGCTTGAGTTTGTTCTTGTGTTGATCCAGGTGGTAATTGAACCATTGACAGGAATACACCTTGGTCTTCTGCTGGTAAGAAGGACGACGGTAAACGAACAAACATGAATGCCATGCCTGCCACTAAAATCAGATAAATCACCAGGTAACGACCTGTGCCGTTAAGCATGCGGCTTACGCTGTCTGTGTAGTGGTGAGCTTGTTTTTCAAACGTTCTGTTAAACCATCCAAAGAACCCTTTTTGGCTACCATGGCTGCCTTTTTCAATTGGCTTTAACATCGTGGCACACAGTGCTGGTGTTAAAATCATCGCCACCAGAACTGAGAGGATCATGGATGAAACAATGGTAATTGAGAACTGACGGTAAATTGCCCCTGTTGACCCACCAAAGAAGGCCATTGGGATAAATACCGCAGACAGCACCATTGCAATACCGACTAACGCACCTTGGATTTGACCCATTGATTTTTTGGTCGCTTCCTTCGGTGATAAGCCTTCTTCTTGCATAACACGTTCAACGTTCTCTACAACAACGATGGCATCATCGACGAGTAGACCGATGGCGAGTACCATCGCGAACATGGTCAAGGTGTTTATTGAGTAACCAAATGCCGATAGGATGGCAAATGTCCCCAACAATACAACAGGAACGGCAATTGTTGGGATCAATGTGGCACGAATGTTCTGGAGGAACAAATACATAACCACGACAACCAACATGATTGCTTCAACTAATGTTTTAACAACTTCGTTAATCGAGATTTTAACGAATGGTGTTGTATCGTATGGATAAACGATTTCTAACCCTTGCGGGAAGAACGGTTTCATCTCTTCCAGCGCAGCACGTACGTTGTTAGAGGTATCTAACGCATTCGCACCTGTCGCTAGTTTAATACCGATACCTGCAGCAGGTTTTCCGTTAAAGCGCGCTACGGTACTGTAGTTTTCCGCACCTAATTGAACATCCGCAACATCTTTAATACGAACTTGCGAACCATCCTGGTTAACACGCAGTAAGATATTAGAAAACTCTTCTGCATTGTTTAAACGTGTCTGTGCAATGATTGAAACGTTTAAACGTTGGTTTGCAATTGACGGCGAGCCACCGAGCTGTCCTGCTGCAACTTGGTTATTTTGAACCTTGATTGCATTAATGACATCGGTCGTCGTCATATTGTATTTAACGAGTTGCTCTGGTTTTAACCAAATACGCATGGCATATTGGGTACCAAACAACTGTGTTTCACCCACACCATTTACACGGCTTAATGGGTCTTTAATATTCGAACCTACATAGTCAGCAATGTCATATTGGCCCATCGACCCATCGTTGGACACGAAACCTGCAACCATTAAGAACGAACTTGTTGATTTATCGACACTAATACCTTGCTGTTGAACTTCTTGTGGCAGCAATGGCATCGCCAGTTGCAATTTGTTTTGCACCTGTACTTGCGCGATATCACCATCAGTTCCTGCTTCAAAGGTAAGCGTAATGCTAGCAGAACCTGATGAGTCACTGCTCGATGACATATATACCAAGTTATCGATACCGTTCATATTCTGTTCGATAACCTGCGTTACTGTGTTTTGTACCGTCTCAGCATCCGCTCCTGGATAGTTAGCTGAAATAGAAACAGCTGGAGGTGCGATGGTCGGGTACTGAGAAACAGGTAACTGGATAATTGCCAACAGACCAGCGAGCATGGTGATAATCGCAATTACCCACGCAAAAATTGGTCTTTCTATAAAAAACTTAGGCATTAATCAGCCGCTCCCTTATTTAGACTTTTCTTCAGGTTTAGCCTGATTGTCTATGGATTGCGTTTCTAAGTTTGCTTCCTTAGGATTCACAACAATTCCTGGTTTGATTTTTTGTAAGCCAATGACGACAACACGATCACCTGCTTTTAAACCGTCTTTAATCAGCCATTTGTTGCCAACCGCTTGTCCTGCTTTAACCGTCCTGACTTCAATTTTATTCTCTGCGCCAACAACCATGACTTGAGAGGTACCTTGAGCAGTACGCGATAAACCTTGTTGAGGAATCAAAATTGCATTTTCAACAACGCCATCTTCTAAAATTGCACGGACAAACATTCCCGGAAGTAACTCTTTGTTCGGGTTAGGGAAAACGGCTCTCATAGTAATGGAACCTGTGGTTTCATCCACGGTGACATCAGAGAACTCGAGAACACCTTTTTGTGCGTATTCTTGGCCATTGTTATTAATTAAACTAACAGGTGCCTGACCAGACTCTTTTTGCACAGCGCCTTGTGCTATCTCATTTTTTAGACGCAGAAAATCATCGCTCGATTGCGTCACATCAACGTAGATAGGGTCAAGTTGCTGAACTCGCATTAATTCAGTTGCTTGTCCTGTGGAGACCAACGCCCCTTCAGTCACATTCGATTTGCCAGTACGGCCACTGATTGGTGCGGTCACTTTGGTATAGTTCAGGTTGATACGCGCAGTCTCAACAGCTGCTTCGGCTGCTTTGACGGCAGCAAGCGCTTGGGCATAAGTTGAAGTCGCTTGGTCGTATTCTTGCTGACTAATGTAATTCGTCCCTAATAATGGTTTATAACGCTTAACCGTCAGAGCCGCGATATTTGCATTCGCTTGCGCTTTTGCAAGTTCTGCTTTTGCACTGTCGTAGGTTGCTTGGAAAGGAGCAGGATCAATTTGATACAAAGATGTTCCAGCTTCTACGTCGCTACCTTCTTTATAGTTACGTTTTAAAATGATGCCGCTCACTTGTGGGCGAACCTCGGCAACACGGAATGCAGATGTACGGCCTGGTAACTCGGTTTTGAGAGTCAGAGGTTCGGCTTTCAGCGTAACAATTCCTACTTCAGGCGCCGGGCGTTCTCCGCCACCTTGTTGTTCATCGTTACAACCTGATAAAGCTAAGCCACCTGAAAGAACCAACAGAGCCAGAGGTAACACCCCTCTGTTTTTTCGCATAAGTTAACCTCAATTAATCAATATGAGTTCAAAACAAAAATAAGAAAAATGGTAAACAATATGATTTATCACTGTGCTATAGTACAAACATACACGAATGTATGTAAATCAGCTTTCGATAGAAACGGGTCACAATGGCACGAAAAACTAAACAACAGGCTGAAGAAACCCGCCAGGAAATACTAGATGCTGCCATCAAAACATTCTCTGAGCGAGGGGTTTCAGCCACATCATTAGCCGATATTGCAAAAGCAGCGGGGGTAACCCGAGGTGCAATATATTGGCATTTTAAAAATAAAGTTGATCTCTTTTTTCAGGCCTGTGAGTTTGGTGATAACCAAATAATCCAAGCTGAAGAATATTATCGTTCTAAATATACCAATGATCCACTTTCAATACTAAGAGAATTATTAGTTTTTATTTTGACCGATTTTATCGACAATCCCAAAAACCGTGCGTTGATGGAAATTTTCTTTTTAAAATGCGAATTAGTTGGTGAGATGGCTGAATTAGTCGATTTTAAACGGGCTAATTATGTGGCTAGCCAGTGTCGTATTGTCGGTAATTTGCAAGATTGTATCGATGCTGGGCAATTACCTGCTGACCTTGATATTGAATGCGCTGCCATCATGATCCGTTCATTAATGTCGGGTTTGTTAGAAAACTGGCTATTACAACCTGAGGACTTTAATATAAATCAACACACGATAACGTTGGTTGAGACACTATTAGAGACATTAAAGTGTAACCCAGCAATACGACTTAAACCCACTCAAATATAATAAACTGGAGTAACAGATGGCCTCTATTCTGATTATCGCCAATGGCGCGCCATATGGTAGTGAAACTTTATTCAACTCCCTGCGTCTTGCTATCACGCTAAAAGAGCAAAATTCAGATTTAGATTTAAAAATTTTTTTAATGTCAGATGCGGTTTGTGCAGGTTTAGCTGCTCAAAAGCCGAAAGAAGGTTATAACCTTCAGCAAATGTTAGAGATTTTAACGGCTCAAGGGGTGCCTGTTAAATTATGTAAGACATGTACCGATGCCCGTGGTATCAGTGAGTTAACTTTAGCGGATGGCGTTGAAGTTGGCACACTAGTGGAATTGGCTAGCTGGACATTAACATCAGATAAAGTCTTAACATTCTAATTTGTTGGTTTAAAATGTTAGCCTAATCGTATGTGCTGGTAATGTATTACTGGCACTTTACTTTTCTGGATAAAGCTGGAACAAAAGAAAGAATATGAGCGGGTATAAGAATATTATGATGATAAAACAACAAAGAATAGAGCGGTATTTTATTAGCGCTGTGTTGTTACTCGCAATGATATTTTTTTCTTACTCCGCATCTGCTTTAGCTCCCAATAACCTGCCTAGTAAAAACGACATTAAAAATTCGCTCACTGCGTTAAGTAAAAAAAGTAGCTTAAGTGAAGAAGAAAAATTGGTGCGTGGGGACTTAGAAAAAACATCTGATTTTTATAATGAATTGGATAAACTTGAGCAACGAACGGAAGAACTGCAAAAAAAACTTAATCGAACAAGTGAAGAATCAAGAATTGCTATTCAAGGTTTGCAACAAGTTAGAAATGAAAGCGAACGACAAGCCTCCCAATTCGCTGAAAAGATAAAAAGTAGCTCACTTTCTCAATTAGAAACCCTACAATCGACCTACTTAGAAAACTTACAGTCTGAACAAAACGACCTAGCAACCTATAATAGCCAACTCATCGGTTTACAAACTCAACCAGAACGTGCGCAGGCGTTGATGTTAGATAATGCGCGGCGATTACAAGAAATTCGTAATGAATTAAACAGTACACTTAATGACTCAGTGAGCTTGCGGCCTTCTCAGGTTGATATGCTACAAGTCGAGCAGTATCTCTTGCAGCAACAAAATGAATACCAAAAACGGATTTTGCAAACTAACACGCAATTGCAAGATGTTCTGCAAAAGCAACGTGATTATACCGCAGCGTATATTGTGCAGCTTGAGGATCAGGTTCAACAGCTACAAGCGGCTATCAGTAATCGCCGTCTAGATGATTCCCAATCAACTGTGCGTGAAGCTTTAAATACTTCTGAAGCGGATATTCAAGCACAGCAAAACCCCGTTATTCAAAAAGAAGTCGCTATTAATAATGCGCTCAGTGACCGATTGATCCAAGTGACCGAGGAAAGCAATAAACTGGTACAAAACGGTATCCGTGTTAAAGCGTGGTTAGAAAGGGCAACGCAGTCAGAACGTAATTTGAAAGAGCAAATTAACGTTTTACGCGGGAGCTTATTGCTATCTCGTATCTTATTCCAACAGCAAATCTATTTACCGCCAGATATTTTAACTAAAAACTTGCCTGTGACGATTGCGGATTTACGTCTTGAACAGTTTGATATTAATCAGCAGCGTGATGCGTTGTATCAACCTAATGACTACATCTCTGGTTTAGAGAGCCAACTGGCCGTCAAAACAGGTGAAGAACAGAGCAGCGGATCATTGCTATCAACAGATGATAAGGCCGCATTGACCAAGCTTTTAGATGTCAGGCGTGGCTTGTTAGATGAGCTTAACCAGCAACTGGGCGGGCAAATTTCCCAAGCAATTAACTTGCAGCTCGACCAAAACCAATTATTGAGTGTGGTAAGCTCCCTTGAAAATACATTAGCTCAGCAAATATTTTGGGTGAACAGCAATAAACCGATGGATTTGGAGTGGATTAAAACCTTCCCAGAAGCTGCGGCAGCCCAAATCAGCAGTTTTGATTTCAGTTTATCGTCTCGCAGTATTCAGCGCGGGATAACAAACTCGTTGTTAGTGGTGATCCCGCTGGTATTGATTGCGGTGATTTTTATTTGGTTTCATCGCAAAATTAACCGACGTTTACAAGAGATTGACCAACGCTTATCGAGCCTACGGAATGACAGTGTTTTGAGCACGCCAATAGCGCTCTTACTGACATTGATGCAAACCCTGCCTATCTCTTTATTATTATTGGCGATAGGTTATTGGTTCTTAAAAACAGGTAATGTCCAAGGGCCGTTCTTTTGGCAGTTTTGCCAACAACTTGCCATTTTTTGGGCGTTGTTTGAGCTGACATTCCGCATATTGAAGCCACAAGGCATTGCACAGAAGCATTTTGGGATAGACCAAGGCACTATCTCACGTACTCGTCGCCGTATGTCACGGTTATCTATCCCGCTGATTCCATTAATCTTCTTTTCAACTTATGGCGTGATCAACCCACTAAAAGTATCAGAAGATGTGATTGGGCAATTGATAGTTTTAGTTTCGCTACTGCTGTTGTGTATTTTTACCGTGCCATTTTGCAAACAAGTCTGGCAAGAGAAAGGTAGCCATTTAACGCGGACGATTGTCATCACATTATTGACGTTTTCCCCGCTTATTTTAGTGGGGCTGATGATGGCGGGCTACTATTACACCACGCTACGTTTGGCAAACCGTTGGCTTGATAGTTTGTATTTGTTGTTGCTTTGGTATATCACCTATAACGCCTGTTTAAGGGGCTTGACGCTGGTGGCGCGCAAGCTGGCTTATCAACGTGCAGTCGAACGTCGTGAAGCATTAAGGCTAGAAAGGCAGGAACCGCAGGAAGATGCGGAAAATGAGCCAATTAAAGAGCCGCCAATGACCATTGAACTGATTAGCCAGCAATCTTTGCGTTTAACAACCATGGTGTTGTTTATCATCTTTGCGTTGGCGTTTTATGGTATTTGGTCTGATTTTATTACCATTTTCTCGTTTTTTGATAGTGTGGAACTGTGGCGCTATACCGATGTTTCTCCTGAAGGTACGAATATTCTTCAGTCCGTGACACTCGCCAATCTCATTTTAGCGGTGGTGATTATTATTGTTGCGTGGGTGATGACCCGCAACTTGCCTGGGCTATTAGAGGTCCTTGTTTTATCACGCTTAAAATTGAGACAAGGGTCAACTTATGCCATAACGACGATATTAACGTATATCATTGTGGGGATCGGTGCGATTGCGTCTCTGGGCATGATTGGCGTGACATGGAACAAATTACAATGGTTAGCTGCCGCTTTAACCGTCGGGTTGGGGTTTGGTTTACAAGAAATTTTTGCGAACTTTGTTTCGGGGATCATCCTCTTATTCGAAAGACCGATCCGTATTGGCGACACCGTCACCATCGGGACCTATTCAGGCACGGTGAGCAAAATTCGTATTCGTGCGACCACCATTGTTGATTTCGATCGCAAAGAAGTGATCATTCCTAATAAAGCGTTTGTCACTGAACGGCTGATCAACTGGTCGTTGTCAGATACAGTTACGCGGATCACGATTTCACTGGGCGTAGCGTACGGATCGGATCTGGACAAAGTGAAGCGTGTATTACTCTCTGCGGCCACCAGTAATGCCAAAGTGATGACAGAGCCCGCACCGAGCGTTTATTTCACCACGTTTGGTGCGAGCACGTTAGACCATGAACTGCGCTTCTACGTCCGCCAAATTGGCGATCGCAGCGTGACCAGTGATGAAGTGAATCGAGCGATTGATAAACTGTGCAGAGAAAACGACATTGATATCGCCTTTAATCAGCTGGAAGTTCATCTGCACAATAATAAAGGGGAGGAAGTACAGGAAGTGCAACGTTCCTCGAAAGAAAATGGCGAAGATAGCGGGAAATAATTAAAGCTCTTCAAAGCAGGCTGTTTCTGCCGTTTGCTTTTGTTGTTTTAAAATATAATCATTTTTAACAATATCTAGGGCTTTAAGAACAATATCGGTTTCAATATCTGACGTTTCTAACAAGTAAATCAAATCAACGGCAAGCTGTATTTCGAGGGAGGCATCTTTGAGTGAGTCCATTCGTATTCCTTATATTGCGGTGTGTCGTATTATTCAAAATACTGATTTTCTTGGTGCTCTATGGCCTTTTCAATACGTAAAAGAGCTTGGCGGCAACGGTACAAACGGCCTGCTAATGTTGCGAGCTCTTTTTGGCATTGGTGCTGTAAGCGGTGGTCTGTTAGCCCTGATAATTGAAGTTCTTTTTCACTGACCATCGCTTGTAAGCGGCGCTCATAATCTTGATGTTGTGATAAACGTTCATATAAATCAACCTGTTCCTTTTTCTTGGTAAAGGATGATTCTTTTTCACGCAACGATTGCGTTGAAATTTCGCGGGAAATAGCCTGCATTTGATGCACAATTTTTTCGGTGAGAAAATTCACTTGTTCGGTATGGTTCAGTGTGACACTGTTGCACAACTGCTGATAAAGATTATTTAACTCTTTTTGGCAATCCCCTAAGCGCGTCGATTTATGGCTAAACAGTTGCATATCAAAACGTGAGTGGGAAAACTCGTTATCTTTAATGGGAGCGACACGGGTTTCTAACTCGTCAATTTGCTTTTTTAACGCATCCAACAGAGCTTGTATTTTCATTTTTTGTTCCCATTAAATGTGAAAAATCGCGTAAAATTGATATTCAGCAACAAAACTCACCGCAAATAGACGGCTGCTTATTGCATTTTTATGGTACTTTACATAGATTCTACACTTTCGTGTTTACTACATGGCTTTTATTATGACCGCTAAAGAGCAACAACTGCAATTGATTAAAGAAAGTATCGCATCCATTCAAGATTATCCAATCGAAGGTGTGATCTTCCGTGACATTACGACTTTGTTAAATAACCCTGCTGCATACCAAGCAACGATTGATATGTTAGTTGAGCATTATCAAAATAAAGGCGTCACTAAGATTGTAGGAACTGAAGCGCGAGGTTTTCTATTCGGCGCACCAGTCGCATTACGTTTAGGCGTGGGTTTCGTTCCTGTTCGTAAAAAAGGAAAATTACCGCGCGAAGTATTAAGTATGACTTATGATCTTGAATACGGCACTGATACCCTTGAGATCCACAAAGACAGCATTCGTCCAGAAGATAATGTGCTGGTGGTTGACGATCTGCTGGCAACAGGCGGAACAGTTGAAGCGACCGTGAAAATGATCAAGCAACTTGGCGCAAATGTAGTTGAGGCTGCATTTATCATTAGCCTACCTGACTTAGGTGGCGTTGAACGCTTACAAAAAGAAGGCGTTTCTTCATACAGCTTGGTTGAATTCCCTGGCCATTAATCTTTATTTTTCCTCTATTTTTATCACAGTCTCGCCGCAGAGGTTGAGGCTGTGGTAGCATGTACTATGATTACCTTTATTCACACACCATTATTAAATTACTGTGGGATCCATGAGCTATCAGGTACTTGCCCGTAAGTGGCGACCTCAAAAATTTTCAGACGTTGTTGGCCAACAACATGTCTTGACTGCACTTGCTAATGGGCTGGAGCACCAGCGGCTTCATCACGCCTATCTTTTCTCGGGGACTCGCGGTGTTGGGAAAACCACAATCGCACGCCTTTTTGCTAAAGGGCTCAATTGCGAAACAGGGATCACAGCAACGCCTTGTGGCCAATGTGCAAACTGTCTTGAAATTGAGCAAGGCCGTTTTGTTGACCTCATTGAAATTGATGCCGCTTCGCGAACGAAGGTCGAAGATACGCGTGAATTGCTAGACAACGTGCAATATGCACCTGCGAGAGGGCGCTTTAAAGTGTACCTCATCGATGAAGTTCACATGCTTTCACGACACAGCTTCAATGCGCTGTTAAAAACCCTCGAAGAACCGCCTGAGCACGTCAAGTTTTTATTGGCAACGACGGATCCACAAAAATTGCCAGTGACGATTTTATCGCGTTGCTTACAGTTCCATCTTAAAGCGTTGGATGTCACGCAAATCAGTGAACAGCTCGAGGTTATTCTCAATGCAGAAAATATTGAGCACGACCAACGTGCACGTCAATTAATTGCTCGTGCTGCGGATGGCAGCTTGCGTGATGCATTAAGTTTAACTGACCAAGCCATTGCTATGGGACAAGGTAAAGTCACCGCAGACATAGTCAGCCAAATGTTAGGAACGTTGGATGATGAGCAACCTTTAGCCATTATCGAAGCCCTCGTTAGAGCAGATAGCATTGCGGTTATGACCCAAGTGGAGCACGCGGCAAGTCGCGGTGCTGATTGGGAAAACTTATTAGTGGAAATTCTATCGCAACTGCACCGCATCGCGATGATCCAATTACTGCCTGCGGAACAAGAAACCGACCCATCTTCAACAGAGGGGCGTTTACGGCAAGTGGCTAGGGTGGTTTCCCCTGCGGATTTGCAACTTTTTTACCAAACTCTTTTGGTGGGCAGAAAAGAGCTGCCTTATGCACCAGAGCGGCGTATGGGGGTTGAAATGACGCTATTGCGGGCGTTAGCTTTTCACCCAAAGAGCGTGATTGAAGAGATTGAACCGCCCCCAAGAATAGTGCAGCAAGCGGCAGTTGTGAACCAGCCCGTTACTCAGCAACGTGTTGCACCTTCGATGCCTCGTTCAGAAAATTTGCCTGAAAATAGCCCGACAGCGCAATTGCTCAAAGCAAGGCAGGCGCTGCAAGTGCCACAAAGTGAGGATCCTAGCCCAAAAAAGGCTAAACCGGTGATGTCTGAAAGGGCAAAGCCGGCGGTATCAGCACTGGAAAGGCTGGCCGCCGTGACCAGCAAACATCAACAAAATGTGGAAAACAAAGCATCGGGGTCTGCAAAACCAGAGAAACCGAAGCAGTATCAGTGGAAGCCACAAAACGAAGCCGTTATGAACTCGAAAGAGGCGGTCACCACGCCAACGGAGATTAAAGAGGCGCTCGAATATGAGAAAACCCCTGAATTAGCAGTAAAAATTATCGAAGAAGGGCGTGAACGAGATAGCTGGTCAGGTCAAATTGCAAAATTAAATATTCCCAAGCTAGTTGAACAATTAGCTTTGAATTCATATATAGAAGAATTAAGTGAGTCGCAAATTGCTTTGCATTTGCGTCCCGCTCAGAAACACCTTGATAAACCCTCTGCCCATAGAGCATTGGAAGAGGCTCTGAGTGAACTGTATGGTCGTACTGTTGAACTGAAAATCGTTCACGATGATAATAGTGAGGTGAAAACCCCGCTGGAATGGCGACAGGCGATTTATGAAGAGAAACTGGCACAAGCTCGCCAGTCTATTATTGCGGATAAGACGATTCAAAAACTGCGCTCAATGTTTGATGCGCAGTTGGACGAAGAGAGTATTCGCCCCGTTTAACGCTACAGTCTTATATTTAGCTGTAGCCTCAGTTGTGAGAGAAAACTATGTTCGGTAAAGGTGGATTGGGTAACCTGATGAAACAGGCCCAGCAAATGCAAGACAAAATGCAAAAGGTTCAGGAAGAAATCGCTCAACTAGAAGCTACAGGCGAATCTGGCGCGGGTCTGGTTAAAGTCACTATCAATGGCTCACACAACTGTCGTCGCGTAGAAATTGACCCTAGTCTGCTCGAAGACGACAAAGAAATGCTGGAAGATTTAATTGCTGCGGCATTTAATGATGCAGCACGTCGTATCGAAGAGACGCAAAAAGAAAAAATGGCGAGTGTTTCTAGTGGTATGCAATTACCACCAGGCTTTAAGATGCCATTCTAATGCAAACTAGTCCGCTTCTTGAATCATTAATGGAAGCTCTGCGCTGTCTCCCTGGTGTTGGGCCAAAGTCAGCGCAGCGAATGGCTTTCCAACTACTACAACGTGACCGTAGTGGTGGGATGCGTTTAGCGCAGTCGTTAACACGTGCGATGTCTGAAATTGGCCATTGCCGTGATTGCAGAACATTTACTGAACAAGATGTATGCAATATTTGTGATAATCCCCGCCGCCAACAAAATGGCTTGATCTGTGTGGTGGAAAGCCCTGCGGATATATACGCTATTGAGCAAACGGGGCAATTTTCAGGGCGTTATTTCGTTCTGATGGGGCATCTATCACCGCTAGATGGTATTGGCCCGATGGATATCGGCTTGGATCGGCTTGAAGAGCGCTTAGCCGCCGAATCAATCGTCGAGGTGATTTTAGCCACCAATCCGACGGTGGAAGGCGAAGCAACGGCAAACTATATTGGGCAAATGTGCGCGCAATATGGGGTGACGGCGAGCCGTATCGCCCACGGGGTTCCAGTGGGGGGGGAGTTGGAGCTTGTAGATAGTACGACGTTATCCCATTCGCTCTCCGGCCGCCTTAAACTTTGATATCCTCGTCATATTTCAATCTGTAGGGGTGTTGGCTGCACTCGGCGACTCGGGTCACATACTCATGTATGCTCCCCGAGATCTCCTCATTTGCCGCCTACCTACAGTTTGAACTATTTAGAGGATATAACTGGAGAGGGTAAGCTGTAGGAGCCTGCTTTCGGCGACAGGGGTCACATACTCATATATGCTCCCCGAGATCTTCTCATTTGCCGCCTACCTACAGTTTGAACTATTTAGAGGATATAACTGGAGAGGGTAAGCTGTAGGAGTCTGCTTTCGGCGACTGGGGCCACATACTCATATATGCTCTCCGAAATCTCCTCATTTGCCGCCTACCTACAGTTTGAACTATTTAAAGGATATAACTGGAGAGGGGACGATTCAGGGCACAACTGGTGTATGCTCCTAGGGATTAACGCATTCGACGCCTAGCTACAGCACAAATTATTTAGAGGATATACTGGGAGGTGGTAAAAAGATCTCCTTCTTGGTTTCCTTTAAAATAATTTATGTTGTTATTATTTCCTTTTTAATCATTGGTTTTAGGTTTTTATTTGATAAAAATTTTTGTCTTTTTCGCTTGAATTTCTGTTTTTCGCCCCCAACTAATCTGCATCGGTAAGTCAAACCTATCCAATTAGATTGATGAAATAGAGGCGATTAATGAGTATGAAAGGACAGGAAACGCGTGGTTTCCAATCAGAAGTTAAACAACTCCTCCAATTAATGATCCACTCTCTTTATTCCAATAAAGAAATTTTCCTGCGTGAGCTTATCTCTAACGCATCTGATGCGGCAGATAAACTGCGTTTTCGTGCGCTATCTAAGCCAGAGCTGTACGAAAATGAGGGTGAATTACGTGTACGCATCAGCGCCGATAAAGATAAAGGCACGCTAACTATCAGCGACAACGGTATCGGGATGAGCCGTGACGAGGTGATTGACAACCTTGGGACAATCGCAAAATCGGGTACAAAAGCATTCCTAGAAACTCTCGGTAGCGACCAAGCCAAAGACAGCCAAATGATTGGCCAGTTTGGTGTGGGCTTCTACTCCGCGTTTATTGTGGCGGATAAAGTCACTGTACGCAGCCGTGCTGCGGGTGCGCCAGCTGATGAAGGCGTTTTCTGGGAATCCGCGGGTGAGGGTGAATACACCATCGCGGATATTGAAAAAGCGGAGCGTGGGACTGAAATAACCTTACATCTACGCGATGACGAAAAAGAATTCCTCGATAACTGGCGCTTACGGTCAGTTATCAGTAAATATTCAGACCATATTGCCTTGCCTGTTGAAATCGAAGATAAAAACGAAGAAGACGGCACGGTCACTTGGGAAAAAATCAACCAAGCGAAAGCCCTATGGACACGTAGCAAATCTGAAATATCAGACGAGGAATATGTTGAATTCTATAAACATATTTCCCACGATTATGCTGATCCACTAACGTGGACACACAACCGTGTTGAAGGTAAGCAAGAGTACACCAGTTTGCTGTATGTGCCTTCTCAAGCGCCGTTTGATTTGTGGAATCGTGACCAACAACATGGCTTAAAACTGTACGTTCAGCGTGTATTCATTATGGATGATGCAGAGCAGTTTATGCCTAATTATCTGCGTTTTGTCCGCGGTGTCTTGGATTCCAATGATTTGCCACTGAACGTATCGCGTGAAATCTTACAAGATAGCGCGCTGACTCGCAGTTTACGCAGTGCATTAACGAAACGCGTTCTGCAAATGCTCGAAAAACTGGCAAAATCAGATACAGAAAAATATCAAACCTTCTGGCAGCAATTTGGTCTTGTGATGAAAGAAGGCCCTGCTGAAGATATGGCGAACAGCGAAATAATCGCGAAACTTCTGCGTTTTGCCACAACACATACCGATAGCAGCGAACAAAACGTGTCGTTGGAAGAGTATGTTAGCCGTATGGTGGAAGGTCAGGACAAAATTTATTACATCACCGCAGACAGCTACGCAGCAGCGAAAGGTAGCCCACACCTGGAATTGTTCCGCAAAAAAGGTATCGAAGTCCTGCTGTTATCCGACCGCATTGACGAATGGATGATGAACTACTTGTCTGAGTTTGACGGTAAACAGTTCCAATCAGTCAGTAAAGCAGATGAATCATTGGATAAACTTGCCGATGAAAACAAAGCAGAACAAGAAGAAGCAGACAAACAGCTTGAACCATTTGTTGAGCGCGTGAAAACCTTCTTAGGTGAGCGTGTTAAAGAGGTGAAATTAACGCACCGCTTAACCGACACTCCAGCGATTGTTACCACCAACGCGGATGAAATGAGTACGCAAATGGCGAAATTATTTGCGGCGGCGGGGCAAGCAGCACCAGAGGTGAAATATAACTTTGAGCTAAACCCTGCACACCCACTGGTGAAAAAAGCGTCTGAAGTCTCAGATGAGTCTGTTTTTGCTGACTGGGTAGATGTCCTGCTGGATCAAGCCTTATTGGCAGAACGCGGGACGTTAGAAGATCCAAATCTATTTATACGAAAAATCAATGAATTACTTCTAAAGTAATGTGAAATTGTATTTTCGTTTCTGAACATAAACCGCGCTTTTGCTTGTGCTTTAGCGTGGTTTTTTTCTTTTGCGAAAAAAGATAAATGCGAAAACGTTTACGTGTGTTCTTGAGTAAAGCGCCATGCTAATGGTATGGTAGCGTGTTTTCTTTTCAAATTATAAAAAACTAAATAGCAAGGGGTTTACGCAATGCGTATCATTCTGCTGGGCGCTCCGGGCGCTGGTAAGGGCACTCAAGCTCAATTTATTATGGAGAAGTTTGGGATCCCACAAATTTCAACAGGTGACATGTTACGTGCAGCTGTTAAATCAGGGAGCGAGTTAGGTTTACAAGCTAAAGAGCTGATGGATAACGGCAAATTAGTGACGGATGAACTTGTTATCGCACTGGTTAATGAGCGCATCAAACAAGATGACTGCCGTAACGGCTTCTTGTTGGATGGGTTCCCTCGCACAATTCCACAAGCGGATGCGATGAAAGAAGCGGGCATTACTGTTGATAACGTACTTGAGTTTGACGTACCAGACGAAATCATTGTTGAGCGTATTATCGGTCGCCGTGTTCACGCACCATCAGGTCGTGTTTACCACGTCAACTTCAATCCACCAAAAGTGGAAGGCAAAGATGACGTGACAGGTGAAGAGCTGACTATCCGTAAAGATGACCAAGAAGACACGGTTCGTAAGCGTCTGGTTGAATACCATGCACTCACTGCGCCATTGATTGCTTATTATCAAAACGAAGCGAAAGCGGGTAACACTAAATACTTTAAATTAGACGGTACTCGTAAAGTCGCAGAAGTTAGCGCAGAGTTAGCGAAAATTTTAGGTTAATATTTGTACGTATCATGCGCTAAATTACAGTATTGATAACTGTAATTCGAATTATTTAGAGTATGAATGTATTATATGAAGGCAGCGAATATCGCTGCCTTTCTTTTTTATACCACTTGGTGACAAAAATCGTTATTTAATTGTGATAAAGTTGGGAATGATTATCAATTAGGAGCTGTTTCATGTCAGAAAAAAAAACCGGCATTCTGTTAGCGAACTTAGGAACCCCTGATGCCCCAACAACTTCAGCTGTTAGACGTTATTTAGCCGAGTTTCTTAGTGATAAGCGCGTTATTGATGTACCTCGTTTGATTTGGAAACCCATTTTACATGGAGCCATTCTACCGCTGCGCTCATCTAAAGTGGCTAAGCTCTATCAGTCAATTTGGCTTGATGATGGCTCACCTTTATTGGTGTATTCATTGCGTCAAAAACAAAAGCTGGCAGAGTTGATGCCAAACACCCCCGTAGAAATAGGGATGAGCTATGGTTCGCCTTCCATTAAAAGTGCTGTTGATAGTTTAATGGAGCAAGGCGTTAATGATTTAGTTGTTTTACCGTTATATCCACAATACTCCTGCACAACAACTGCTGCTGTGTATGATGCTGTAACGAGAGCTTTTCAAGGTAGGCGTACCATTCCGTCAGTCCGTTTTATTCGCAGTTATGCAACTCACCCTGCTTATATTCAAGCATTAGTAGCATCAATTGAAGAGAGCTTTGCAGTACATGGTGAACCTGATAGGCTGGTATTGTCGTTCCACGGTATCCCACAGCGTTATTGTGATACAGGGGATATCTATCAGCAAGAATGCGAACAAACGGCTCAGGCGCTTCGAGAGGCGCTGAATTACCCAAGTGAAAAAGTGTTGCTCACTTATCAGTCACGTTTTGGTCGTGAACCTTGGTTGATGCCATACATGGATAAAACCATGCATGAATTACCATCACAAGGGGTAAACTCTGTTCAGGTCATTTGCCCTGGCTTCTCTGTTGATTGTTTGGAAACATTAGAAGAAATTAGCGAACAAAATAAAGAATTCTTTATCAGTAGTGGGGGTAGTAAATATAATTACATAGCGGCGTTAAATGATAATCTAAATAGTATTCGCATGATTAATTTAATTATTCAAGATGAATTAAATCAGTGATCGCTTAAATTGATACTAAAAAGTTCATTAATCGATATATCAAAATTTCAAATATAGACTATAATAACTTATCTTAAATTAAAAACTATTAAAGAAATGTGATGTCTTTTGGAATTAATATGAGCAATGAGCAGCCGCCACGAAAAAGTATTGAGCAGAAGTCAAATTCTGCTCATCAATTTCATATTCAGCAGAGTGATGAAATTGATCTCATGGCATTATTGAGTGTTTTATTAAAAAATAAATTATTGATTACCATTTTTACGGCTTTATGTATTGCGTTGAGTGCTGGGATTGTCAAGCTTTTACCTCAAAAGTGGAGCAGCACGGCCATTGTCATTCCGCCAACCTCCGAAAGCATGAAAGAAGTTAATGCACTAAAAGCTCAACTGGATGTACTTGAAATACCTATAGATTTAACGTCTCAACGTATTTTTAATGCCTTTATAGACCAATATCGTTCTAAAGTTAATCAAAGCGACTATGTTAGAAGTACCCAGTACTATCATAAACTTGCACAAAATGTTGATCCTAAAGATGATGTGGTGGCACAGCAACGTTTAGTGAATCAAATCATTAATAACGATATTCAAATTCAAGACCAATCTAAAGAGAAAAACAGTACCTCTAACGATATTATTTTAAAATTTACGGCATCACAGCCAACAGAAGCCCAAGATTTATTGGATGGCTATATCCGCTATAGCGCATCTAAAGTGAGAAGTCAGATTAAAAACGAAATTGATAATACGATCTCACAGCAACTTATTTTTGCCACTGAATCACTTAAGCGTGAAGTGAGCAAAATTCAAACTGAGTATGACGTTAAAGTTGAAAGGTTAAAACGTGCAGTGGATATTGCTAAAGCAGCAGGGATTGAAAAGCCTATAGCCAGTGATTCTCAAGCGATTAATGATGACCCAGACTATCCTATTGCGTTGGGAGCTGAGGCGTTAGAAAAGAAATTACTGATTGAGACACAAAACCGTGATTTAGCCTTGATGAGTGAAAATTTGCAAAATCGCCAGATTTATATCAATGAAATCACGGAATTGAAGAGCAAGGAATTGGCTTTTACGCCAGTCACTTTTATATTACAACCTGATTTGCCATTGAATAAAGAATCACCTAAATCAGCATTGATTGTGGCGTTAAGCGCCATTTTAGGCTTAATTTTAAGTTGTGCATTTGTATTAAGCCGTGAGCTTTATCGCGATTATAAAATGCAAAATCAATAAGCTAACCTTACAAAAGACAAACAATGAGGCCAGTACTTTCTTTGAAGGTGCTGGCTTTATTTTATCGTGCTAGAATAGCGTGATGTTCCATTGTTAATCTTCTTACTTATGAAATTCCCCGGTCAACGCAAGTCAAAACATTATTTCCCTGTTAGTCTCAGAGATCCACTTTTACAGCCATTAAAAGAGACGTTGGCTGATGATGAGAATTGTAAATCCTATATTGTGGGGATAGATCAAACTCTCGTCGATATTGAAGCGAAAGTAGATGATGATTTTATTCAACGTTATCAGCTCAGTAAAGGGCATTCATTGGTTATTGAAGATGATGCTGCTGAGGCGTTGTATAAAGAGTTGACTGACAATGCGTTGATTACGCATGAATTTGCGGGTGGCACCATCGGTAACACGCTGCATAACTACTCAGTGTTAGCAGATGATAGGTCGGTATTATTAGGGACGATGTGTAATAATATCCAAATAGGAAGTTATGCTTATCGCTACCTGTGCCATACCTCAAGCCGTATGGATCTGAACTATCTGCAAGGCGTTGATGGTCCAATTGGTCGTTGTTTCACATTGATTACCGAAAATGGTGAACGGACATTTGCCATTAGCCCTGGGCATATGAATCGCCTGCATCCAATGAGTATTCCTGAAGAGATTATCGCTGGGGCGTCTGCGTTAGTTTTAACGGCGTATTTGGTGCGTTGCAAACCCGGTGAAACCATGCCTGATGCCACAATGCAAGCCATAGCCTATGCGAAAAAACACAATGTTCCTGTGGTGCTCACATTGGGAACTAAATTTGTGATTGCTCAAGATCCGCAATTTTGGCGTGACTTCCTTGCTGAGCATATTTCGGTCGTTGCGATGAATGAAGATGAAGCGCAAGAGTTGACAGGTCTGAGTGACCCGTTATTAGCCTCTAATATGGCTTTAGACTGGGTTGATTTGGTGCTCTGTACGGCGGGCCCATCAGGGCTATATATGGCAGGATATACAGAAGAGAGCTACAAACGGACGACTCAGCACCCATTGTTGCCTGGTGCGATTGCAGAATTCAATTTATATGAATTTAGCCGTGCAATGCGCCAGCAAGATTGCAAAGTACCACTGCGTATATTTTCGCATATTGAACCGTATATGGGTGGCCCTGAGAAAATTATGAACACGAATGGTGCTGGAGACGGGGCTTTATCTGCATTACTGCATGATATTACAGCGAATTCTTACCATCGTTCAAATGTGCCTAATTCCAGCAAACATGAGCGCCAATATTTAACCTATTCCTCATTGGCTCAAGTTTGTAAGTATGCAAATCGAGTGAGTTATCAAGTGTTAACCCAGCATTCCCCTCGGCTAACTCGTGGGCTTCCTGAAAAAGAAGACAGTTTAGAAGAGTCTTATTGGGAACGTTAATCATTAGATTGTAATTTATCCAATTTCTGTCTGTTCAGTATAAAAATGCTTTAATTTCCATAAGGAGATTAAAGTGTTTTTATAGACTCAATGAGACATATCATTAATAAATTAATAAAAAGCCAATTATTTAATTCATTGATTAACTATTTCTTCCTTCTTGATAATCAAAAATACATCAAGCTAATTTATATATTAATTACCAATACTAAACTCAATTGCTCTCATCGTTCATAATGATGAATAATCCAAAAAAACAGCATTCGACATTATGGAATAGCAATATTCTAATAATGATAAGTTGTAATAATGTTTTCCATTGTCATCATAAACCCTATGAACTGCTATCGCTCAGTTTTAAATGACGGTTTAGTGCATGGACCTATGGTGTGCAGTGGCATTGTTGTTATCAAGCGCATCATCAATAGAACTAGTAAATCTCTCCACATCATTTCACATTAATGTTGCTATAGATTTTGCAATTTCATGTTCACCAATAATGGTACGGTCAGTATCACACTTTTTAATAAATCCGACTCTATGAGAGTGTTGTTTAAAAGCAATGTTTAAATATGTAATCAAAAACACGTTGTTGCGTTAATGCAGCCAAGGCATTTATTAATTTATTATTAATTGAGATGGTAATAATAATTTTGGATATGTAAAGTAAATTATTATTTACATACTTACAAAGAAAAGGTGTAAAGCATTATTTTAATATTGTACGACAAATTTCCATAAGTAATATTAGCTACTTTATTTATAGGGTAATTGTTTTTTTAGCGGGTATATTTCCTTTTTGTTTAATTTAATAACATTACATATTAAAAGGTTATAGTATTAATATAGAAGGGATGGCAAGACTGAGTAAATTTGTAACAAAATGTTAACTCATTGATTTTATTTTATTTTTTTTAACTCGCAAGACGAGTTAAAATTAATTATCAAACGTGATCTTCATCACTTTTGGTATTAATGTATTAATGAGTGTAAAATGTAGGATTTTATATCGAATTACATATTTAATGATGTCTATTTTGGTGTTATCTTTGGTTGATTCTTGCTCATCAAAAAGTGATGAATAAGGTATTGGTTTGTTATGAAAGGATTTTATTTTAATAAGTCTATTTTTAAGTGTAAAAAAAAACTTAAATATCAATGACTGTGCTTTTTTCGATGGTTGCAATTATTTTACTGAATATATTAAAATTCGTCGCAACAGCGGAGTGGTAATATAAGTTAAATAAACATATCCAATATTTAAATTTAGCTTAAGTGATTTTTTGGAAATATAAAAATGAAAGAAGAAAGTGTCCACACTACAATGTTGGAATCTAAACAACATATATCTAGTGCTGTAGGTCACCAAATTCACTTATTAAGAAAAAGCCTTGGTATATCAGGGAAAACATTAGCCGAACAAGTTGGTGTTTCTCAACAGCAAATATCACGTTATGAACGAGGTATTTGTCAAGTGAGTATAGATACACTGATATACATATTGCATAATCTAGGTGTGCCATTAGATGAGTTTTTTTTTAAAGTATCCTTATCTTTAAAAAAGGATATGCCAGATTTTTATGAAAAATATCAACCAATATTTTTACCTTTAATGGATTTTAATAATGAGTATGCAATTCGAAATAAACAGTACCTTTATTTCGATTGATTATTTCTTATTGGAAAATAATTTTAGTTTTTTATGTCTGGTTTATCACTGTAAATTTATTTAAATAGATCTTTAGTTTTTATTTTTATATGAATAAATTTTTTATTAAATATTATATTTGAGGAAATTATGAAAAAAGTAATTATAGCGACATTAGTTTCTGGTGTAATGAGTTCATCTGCTTTAGCTGTTGATGCAGGTAAAGGAACTGTTACTTTCACGGGTTCAATTATTGACGCACCGTGTTCAATTGCACCTGGCGATGAAAATCAAACCGTAGAACTGGGCCAAATTTCTAATGTGACATTAGAAAATGGTGGCGCATCTTCAGCTCAATCTTTCAAAATCAATTTAGAAGGTTGTAACCTGAATGCTAAATATACAGACAGTAAAGGTGACGAGCAGACTTATAATAATACTGTAGATGTTACTTTCGCAGGTACAGAGTGGATTAACGGCACAACAAACACAGGTTTATTGCAAATTATCGGTGATGCAAAAGGCGCTGGTATTAAGTTAATGAATAAATCAGGTGCTCAAATCAATATCAACTCAGCGGTAAACCAAAATTTTGTTAAAGGTGAAAACGCGTTGAGTTTCCAAGCAGCTCTGCAAGGTGTTAACGGCACAACGGTTACTCCTGGTGAATTTTCAGCAGTGACTAATTTTACTCTGCAATATAACTAATTAGTACGGATATCCCCCTGAACATCTTTGGTGTCAGGGGAATTAATGAAGAAAGGGATGCAAGGTTATGAAAGCGATTACAGGTGCTGCATTATTACTGACCAGCTTTTTAATACCATTGCCTTTCGCTCAGGCTGAAAAAGCACAGTTGTTAGGCCTTGTGAGTATGAATGGCAGTATTGTCGATTCTGCATGTGCCATTGATATAGGTTCTTATGAACAGTCAGTTGATATGGGGATATTGCCTGTAAGTGCTATTCGTCAACAAGGACATGGCCCTGTTCATCCTTTTTCAATTAAATTAATTGGTTGCCAATTAGTACCTATTGATGGGAGTAATTGGAAAACCTTTTCCGTCACCTTTGATGGAGCTTCATTAGGAGAATGGTTTACCGTATCAGGTGAAGCCAGAGGGGTAGCATTGTTATTGCAAGATGCTCAAGGGAATTCAATTTACCCAGGAAAATCGATGGCTCGTCAAAATATAGTTCAAGGTGAAGCTGTTTTAAATTATGGATTACGGTTGGTATCAGACAATAAGCCATTACGGCCAGGTGAATACCAAAGCGCGATCCGTTTTAAGTTGGACTATTACTAATAACAATAATTCTGTTCATATTTTTTCCTGATGTTAATTTCTAGGGATATTATTCATGTCTTCATCACAACCTTTATTTCTTCGCCCTACTGGGCTTAGTTTAGCTATCGCGTTGTCATTATATGGTGTATTAACGCCAATATGGGCAGCACAAGCTATTCAGTTCAATACTGATGTATTGGATTTAGAAGACAAAAATAACATCGATTTAGAACAGTTTTCACAGGCTGGATATATTATGCCTGGTAACTATTCATTGGCATTAAAAGTGAATAGCGAGCAAGTTGCAGATATTTCAGTGCCTTTCTATCTCGCTGAAAATGATTCTAATAGCAGTATCGCGTGCTTATCTCCTGATATTGTTCAACAACTAGGCTTAACGGCTTCAGCGTTGAAAGATGTTAAGTGGTGGCATGATGGGCAGTGCTTAGAGCAAAATAGCCTTCCAGGAATGCTAATTAGTGGGGATTTATCCACTTCTTCTTTATATGTCAGCCTACCTCAGGCTTACCTTGAATATACCGCACCAAATTGGGACCCTCCATCACGTTGGGATGACGGAGTTTCAGCGCTGATATTGGACTACAACCTAAACGCAAATTCTAACCATTCATATAATGGTGGTAAAGATACACACAGCGCAAATGGTAATGGTGTTGCAGGAGTTAACCTTGGTGCATGGCGTTTTCGAGCCAATTGGCAAGGAAGAGTGAACCATACTGCGGGCCGTTCTCAAGGAACTCAAAAAGATTTCAATTGGGATCGCTTCTATGCCTATCGTGCGTTACCAACGGTTGCTGCAAAATTAGTACTTGGTGAAGATTATTTAGTTTCTAATATTTTTGATTCATTTCGCTATATTGGTGCAAGCATTCGTTCAGACCTCAATATGCTACCTCCTAATTTGCGAGGCTATGCGCCGGAAGTGACGGGCATAGCGAAAACCAATGCCACCGTAACGGTGAGCCAGCAAGGTCGTATTTTATATGAAACGCAAGTCGCGCCGGGACCATTTCGAATTCAAGATTTAAGTGACGCGGTAAGTGGCAAGTTGGATGTAACAGTTAAAGAGCAAGATGGCACCGTTCAAGAGTTTCAAGTTGATACGGCTAACTTGCCATATTTAACACGACCGGGGCAAATTCAATATAAATTAGCGTTAGGACAACCAACAGATGATAAGCGCCATAGTGAAGGAGATAACTTTGCTACAGGTGAATTTTCTTGGGGAGTGAACAACGGCTGGTCACTGTTTGGTGGAAGTTTAAACAGCCAACGCTATAACGCATTATCACTCGGTGTTGGTCGCGATTTATTAGTTTTTGGTGCTTTATCTTTCGATGTTACTCAATCATTTGCGCGTTTACCAGAAACCGGGCAGCTTACGGGGAGCTCGTATCGTGTTAACTATTCAAAACGTTTTGATGAGATAGATAGCACTATCCAATTTGCGGGTTATCGTTTTTCTGAACGTGATTTTATGACGATGTCTGACTTTCTAAATGCAAGAAAAACAGGAGAGCGTTCAGGGGGGAGCAAAGAATTATATACCGTTTCCTTAAACAAAAATTTTGCTGATATTGGAATGTCTGTTTATTTGAACTACAGCCACCAAACCTATTGGGAGCAGCCAGATAATGACTATTACAGCATTATGCTCTCTAAGTATATGGATCTTGGTTCATTAAAAAATATTAGCTTCACTCTGTCTGCTAATCGCAGTGTTTATAACGGGGTAAATGATGACAGCATCTATTTGTCTACTTCAATACCGTTAAGTAATGGAGCTAGCGTTGGTTATTCAATAAGTAACAGCCATTACGATACTACCAATAGAGCCACCTATTTCGACCGTATTGATGATCGTACAACTTACCAATTGAGTGCGGGTAGCAATAAAAAAGGGGGAATGGGGAGTGCATTTGTCACCCATGAAGGTGATAGCGCACGTATAACGGCAAATGCCAGCTACATGAACAACCAATATAGTGCATTTGGTGTCACAGCAAGTGGTGGTATGACTTTAACGCCTGAGGGTGGAGCAATACATAGGATGAACTCACCGGGCGGAACTCGTTTATTAGTAGACACTGATGGTGTTTCAGGTGTTCCGATTAAAAGTGTTAAAGCACCAATAGAATCGAACCATTTTGGTAAAGCGGTCGTTGGCGATGTGAATAGTTACTACCGTAGTAAAGCTCAAATTGATTTAAACACCTTACCCGATGATGTTGATGCTCAACAATCGGTGGTACAAGCAACTTTAACTGAAGGGGCTGTAGGGTATCGCCATTTTTCTGTGGTTTCAGGTCAAAAAGCAATGACTGTATTGCGTATATCAGATGGTAGCTACCCGCCATTTGGTGCTCAGGTTGTCAATAGTAAAGGGCAAAATACAGGGATTGTCGGTGATGCAGGAAATACTTATATCAGTGGAATAAATCCACAAACCTCAATGACAGTCACTTGGGGGGAGGATAAAGCCTGTGAAATTCAATTTCCGGCAAGCATAGATTTGCAACAGGAGGCTTTACTGCTGCCATGTATACCAATAGATAAGGCGGCTGTATTAGTCAATAGAACCCGCTAAAAATTAAATAGAAAATAACGGTGTACTTATTATTGAACACCCATAAAACGACTTAGTGTAATGACAGAACCATTTGAAAGGTGAAATACCATGACAGCAAATAAATACTTATACTCATTAGCCAGTGTTATGAGTTTAATTCTTTTAAGCAGCGCAGCACAAGCGGCGATATCAATGGATAGAACGCGCGTTGTTTTTGATGGTGGACAAAAATCCATCTCGTTAAATATTTCTAATAACAATAAACAATTACCTTATTTGGCGCAGGCTTGGATTGAAAATGAAGAGGGTAAAAAAATACAGTCACCATTGATTGTTTTACCGCCTGTTCAACGCCTTGAGCCAGGTAAATCAAGTCAGGTTAAAATTGAGTCATTGCCTGCTATCGCTAATTTGCCTCAAGATAGAGAGTCTCTGTTTTATTTTAATATGCGTGAAATTCCACCTAAAAGTGACAAACCAAATACGTTACAAATTGCGTTACAAACTCGAGTGAAACTGTTTTATCGTCCGAAAGCTATTCAAGCAGAAAAAAATGGAACGCCTTGGCAGCAAAAAATAACGTTAGAAAAACAAGGCGAACAGGTCATTGTTAAAAACCCAACGCCTTATTACATCACTATTATCAATGCAGTTGGAAATAGTAAGCCTGTGAATGGGCAAGAGTTTACACCTGTGATGGTGGCGCCATTTGGACAAGATAAATTAGGGTTAACGGCTAGCCAATTAGGGAACAACCCACAAGTTATGTATATCAATGATTTTGGTGGGCGTCCTGCATTACAGCTTAACTGTCAAACAACAACATGTCAGGTTGTCTCCCAAAGTAATGATTAATCACTTTGAACCAGTATATTGGCACGCATATTAAAAGACGGTAAGGAATAGTAGATGATTGACCTAAAAAGCAAAAATCGGTTTCGATATGGCCTTACTGCGGCTGTGGTAAGTTGCAGTGTTGTCACTTCAATGTGGGCTGCTAATAATGATTCTACGCTTTATCGTTCTGTTGATAATTGGAATGTTGATGGGCAACACGGTGTTGTTTATGTCTCCGGCTCATTAACAGAAAGCCCATGTCGCTTAGGTATGGCATCGAGTTATCAAACGGTAGAAATGGGGAATTTAGATATCGGGACTTTGAAACAAAATGGTCAAGGAAGTTCAGTCCCATTTCAAATTGAATTAGAAGACTGCGTTGACACTCCCACAAAATTAGAAAATAAACGTTCTGGTTTATCTATTTGGAGCATGAATCAACCTGCGGCAAAAATTCGTTTTTTAGCGCCAACAGCTGGTAATTTGCCGAATGTCGTTAAGGTTAATGGTGCTAGTGGTTTAGGGTTGTTATTAACTACTGCTAAGGGCGACTTATTATCAATAGGCGAAGCAAGTAGCCCGCAGTGGTTATCTCCTAATCAAAACCAATTAACATTTTATGTCACCCCTGTACAGACAGGTTTATTACAGCCTGGGGCTTATTCAGCTTTGATTTCTTTTGAAATGCAGTATGAGTAAGTGAGGGAAATATGAAAATAATGCCTAATTTACCTTTTCTATTTGCCATTAATCGCGTTGCAAACGGCATGCTTTTGGTCGTGTTGTGTTTTTGTTCCAGCATTGCATTCGCTGAAACGTACACATTAAAAGTGAAAATAACCGTTGTTGAAAAAACGTGTGATATTTATGGGAATGGTGGTATCAACCAACCCATCACAGTTGATTTAGGGGATATAACCATCAAAAAAATTGATGGTGTTCAGTATGAAACTGACATTCCTTATACCATTGATTGTGAAGATTCGGCTCAAAACCCAAAGTTAAAATTGAAATTTGATGGGGCTTCTAGTCCTTTTAATGCCAATTTACTCAAAACACAAGACCCCAATTTAGGTTTGCGCTTCAAGGCTGGCACCACATTGTTAAACCTTGGTGCATGGGAATATTTTAATTATGCAACTAGGCCTACATTGAGTGTCGTTCCGGTGACAAGCCAAACGGGTGGAGTCAAAGACGGTGAGCTAGATGCGTCTGCAACCTTGAGTGTGGAGTATCAATAGTGAAAAAGAATCATATTCGAGGGATCGGGTTAATATTGTCTGGCTTAGTTTCACTTAATAGCTATGCAGTAGACGTTAAAATTAAAGGTAATTTAATTAAGAACCCGCCGTGTCATATAACAGGCCCCGATGGCCCAGACCAACCAATAAAAATCCAATTTGGAGAAATGGGGATTACTAAAATTAATGGCGAAAACTATCAACAGAATTTCACCTTAAAGGTGAATTGTGAAGATGGTTTGGGGGAGGGCGTTTTGCTCTATTTAGAGTATAGAGGGATAAAGTCCCCCTTTGACAATAACGCAATACAGGCTTATCCCGCGGGGTTAGGTATCCGTTTATATCATGGTGGAGTAGTCATTCCGCCGAATACTGGAACGAAGATTATAATGTCAAACAATGATACCGCAGAGTTGCCATTAACCGCTATTCCAGTGAAAGATAATCGCCCCTCAGTGGTATTGCGAGAAGGTGATTTTACGGCATCAGCTACCATTGAAATATTATATCCGTAAAGAGGCAATGATGGCTAAACGTTATTACACCGTGGGTTATTTGATGTGGCTTAGCTTCATACCTCTATTTGCGCAGTCAGATAACCTGAAAAATATTGAGTACAGTGGCACTTTGGTCGCACTGCCCTGCACAGTCGAGCCTTCATTTGAAATTATTGGGCTAGATATGGGAAATATAGTCGCAAAACAGCTGTATTTACACAAACGTACAACGGGTGTGGAATTTGATTTTGTATTGAAAGATTGTAGCACTTCGTTAGGGAGTGGGATTACTGCAATGTTTACAGGTAATAGTAACGCGGAAGGGTTACTCGTCTTCGATTCTAGTAGTGAGGCTTCTGGTGCCGCTATTGGTATTGAAACGATGAGTGGCGTAAAGCTACCGATTAATCCTGATAAGCCCTACTTAGCCCATCGGTTATATGATGGTACAACGACCGTTCGGCTGCGCGCTTATGTCGAAGGTGATAGCGCTGCAATAGCAAACCAATCCATTACTCCTGGCTTTTTCAGCGCAACAATGACCTATACCTTAGGTTATGAATAATCATTTTAGATAATTTTTATTTACTGCATTGCTGGAAATATCAGAGTAGTAAAATTAACGATTAATGGAAGTTCTTATATGTATCGTGTGTTATTTTTTTTATTTCTTCTCATTCCTGAGGTTTCTACTGCTGCCATATGGTCTTGGGGGAGTGGTACAGGGGATGCAAACCAGTGGGTATATAATACCCACTATACTGCTAGAGTTGTTTGTGGTGCTGGTGGTATTGGTGACCCTGAAACGTGCAGTGTTTGGAGCGGCTCAGTTGCTCAGTGTTGGGGAGCTAATTTGCCAAGGTGGGGGGCAGGGCAGACAGGGAATTATACATGTACCTATACTCAAGCAACCTTACTAAAAAGTATTGTTTTTCCGTATATTGAGCCGGGTGCCTGGTACGATAAAAGCAGTGCATGTACTATCGAGTGGCGGTTAGAGCCTTATTCAGGTTTTATTAGGCTGTCGGTGACACAGCAAGCCGGAAATGTCGTAGGTATGACCTTAAAAAGAGCCGGTGTTTATGGCAAGAACAGCTCAAATTGTAGGGCAGATATCCTTTCATTAGGAAACACATGGGGTTATTCCACAGCAGCAGGGGGGTTTTCTACTCAAGCAATAAAAGATAATCATTATGGCAGTGAGTTTAAATATTGTTTATATATTGATAATCGCGCGGTAGATCCAACCTGTTTGTCATCTGGGCCATCAACCCCGATGCCAGAGCCAGACCCTGTATATTGTGATGTAGAAACACCAAATACCATTGATTTTGGTGTCGTAGGGATTAAAGATTTGGCCTCAAGTACCAATACAGATACTGTAACGGTAAGCTGCTCAGGTCCCGCGAGTGTATCAATGTCATTTTCAGGCGGAAATGGCTCGGCCCAAAATGGATTACGATTTCCTCTAGGGAAGGCGCTATCAGGGGTAATCTGCTTTGCAGACAATGGTAGTTGTAATAAAGATGGTTTTTAGAAAATGATAAGTTATAAGTCGGGTACTTCTATAAATACGATTAAAACGTCTGTATTGCAATCAGGAAATGTTGAAGCAGGTAATTACGAAGCGAGTATTGTGCTTATTGTGCAGGCGTATTAATTCAACTATGTAGAGTGAATGATAAGGAAAGGCTGAATAAAAAGCACATAAGCAATGTGTAGTAATAAAAAAGGAAGCCATGGCTTCCTTTTTGTATTTATAGAGAGAGGAGGTTAGTGAGCCGGTTTTAGATAATCATCTAAACTTTTGCCTTCACCTTTTTTATCGTTGCCGCCATCAAGCATATCATCGATAGAACAGCCAAACTCTTCCACATCATTACACATGAGTGTCGCCATGGATTTGGCAATTTCATGTTCACCTATAATGATATGATCAGCGCCGCGCTCTTTAATAAAGCTGACTTCATCATCATAGTGGGCACGAACAATAACGGTAACGTCAGGGTTCATCTCTTTCGCGGTTGCGACGATTTCACCTGCTTCATAACCATTTGGAATGGTTAATAATAACGTTTTAGCACATTCAATGCGGGCAAGGCTGATGATTTCTTTATTCGCTCCATTACCGAGGATTGCACTGAAGCCATTTTCAGCCAGCTCCTCAAAGCGAGCACGGGTGTCTTCCACGACGACAACAGGGATTTCTCGTCTACGCAGTTTGTCCGCTAACATACCTCCGACACGACCATAACCGACGATGATGGCGTGACCACAGATATCGACAGGTACTTGTGTTTCTTCTTCCAGCGTTTCTTCCAGAAGTTGCTCTTCAATCGTTTCTGTTCTTTCAAGGTATTTATCTAACAAACTAAATAATACTGGGTTAAGCATAATAGAGACAATAGCACCCGCTAACACCAAGTTTTGTGCGTCTTTATCCATCACGCCGAGGGTGAGGCCCATACCCGCTAATATAAACGCAAACTCACCAATTTGCGCAAGGCTGACGGAGATGGTTAATGCGGTTCGCCGTGAGTGCCCAAACATTCTGACCAGAACCAGGGCCGCAGCGGACTTACCAATAATAATGATAGCCAGAACAGCCAAGATACCGAGAGGTTGCTGGATCAGAACCATCGGATCGAAAAGCATACCAACGGAAACGAAGAACAGAACCGCAAATGCATCACGCAGTGGTAAGGTGTCTTGTGCTGCACGGTGGCTCAGCTCAGACTCGTTCAGAACCATACCCGCGAAGAACGCCCCCAGCGCAAAGGAAGCATCAAAGATAGCTACAGCGGCATAAGCGATACCTAACGCAAGGGCGAGAACAGCTAAGGTGAACAGCTCACGAGAACCTGTTGAGGCGGTACGAGATAAAATCCATGGAATGACTTTACGACCGACCACAATCATAATGAATATGAATAAAACAACTTTACCAATTGTCCAGGCAAGGCCTAATGCGAGCTCACTAAAGCTTGCATCATCTGTATTCATGATAGCAGCTGCGGCAGGAAGCAGTACCAGGGTAAGAACCATGGCTAAGTCTTCCACAATTAGCCAGCCAATGGCAATTTGCCCGCGTTGGCTTTCAATGAGTTGCCGTTCTTCTAATGCGCGTAATAAAACCACGGTACTGGCGGTTGAAAGACATAAACCAAAGACAATACCAGTAAAAATGCCCCAGCCAAATAACATCGACAGGCCGAGACCTAATAGGGTTGCTACCGCAATTTGTGCAATTGCACCAGGAATAGCAATGGCTTTAACGGCTAGTAAATCTTTGAGTGAAAAGTGTAAACCCACGCCAAACATCAGCAAGATAACGCCGATTTCAGCTAATTCAGGTGCAAGCGCTGCATCTGCCACAAACCCTGGGGTAAATGGGCCTGCAAGGACACCTGCTGCAAGGTAGCCCACAAGTGGGGAGATTTTTAATCGCTGTGCGATCATACCTAACAAATATGCAAGGGCGAGACCACCAACAATGGTTGTGATTAAGGGCGTTGAATGCTCCATTTAGTCTCCTCTGGTTAGTATGAAAATATAAGGTGGGTACATGCCGTTGACTTTTAAAATGAGGCCTTCATTTTAAAATGCCAATTTGCATGTTTTTCTATTTTAACTTTTTTTGAGAAATATTTCCTTAAAAAAATGAAATGTTTTTAAAAAAAAGACAGACTAAAGGTGCTAAATCGTTACAAACTTTAGGATTAGGCGATTTTTAGCTGAAATTTTTAGGAAATATGGTAGGAAAGACCCACACTTATTTTTAATTAAGTGTGGGTAAAATAAGAAAATAAATCTATTTATGACCGATATTTGGTAACAATACTGTAAAAATCCCAAGTAATGGCAAGAAAGCACAATAATGATAAACTTGCTCAATACTGGTTTGGTCAGCAATATGGCCTAAAACTGCTGCCCCAACACCGCCCATTCCGAATGCAAGACCGAAGAACAATCCTGATACCATGCCGGTTTTACCGGGGATCAGCTCCTGTGCATACACCAAAATAGCTGAGAACGCAGAGGCTAAAATCATCCCAATGATTACAGTTAGCACGCCCGTCCAGTACAGCGAAGCATACGGTAAAATGAGGGTAAAGGGGGCGACACCGAGGATTGAGAACCAAATAACATATTTACGACCTATTTTATCCCCAATAGGGCCGCCAATCATTGTCCCTGCGGCAACAGCGAATAAGAAAACAAATAGGTGAATCTGGGCATTTTGCACAGAAACACCAAACTTCTCTATAAGATAAAAGGTGTAATAACTGCTAATGCTAGCCAAATAGAAGTATTTAGAAAAAATCAAAACTAGTAAGACCGCTAACGAACCAATAACCGCCTTGCGAGGTAAGATTTTAATGTTGCCAGTGGAAATGGTTTTTTTACTGGCAGCGCGATGTTGCTGCTTATACCAGTTACTGACTTGCAGTAAAATCACAATCGCTAACAAAGCCGCAAGGGAGAACCAACCTAAGTTGCCTTTTCCATAAGGTTCAATAATTAATGCGGCAAGCAACGGCCCTAGTGATGCCCCTAAGTTACCGCCTACTTGGAAAAATGACTGAGCAAGGCCGTGACGACCACCTGAAGCCATTCGAGCTACACGAGATGATTCTGGGTGGAAGACTGAAGAACCCGTCCCGACTAAAGCGGCTGCAAATAAAATCATTGGGAAGGTTTCTGCCATCGCCAATAAAATTAACCCAGTCAATGTAAAGCTCATGCCAATTGGTAATGAGTATGGCTGAGGGTGTTTATCCGTGTAGTAGCCAATAACAGGCTGCAGTAGGGATGCGGTAATCTGATACGTTAGGGTGATCATCCCAATTTGCGCGAAGCTCAGCGAGAAATCAGATTGTAATAAAGGATAAATCGCTAAGATAAGCGATTGGATCATGTCGTTTAATAAATGGGAGACACTAATTGCTGTCAGAATACTGAAGACGGTTTTCCCTGTTTTATTCACGGGTTTTGATGGATTTGCGTTATTAGGGGTTGTTGTTTGCTCACTCATAATTATCAACTTTCTGTGTTACATAATTGTTATCAATATAACTGAAATACAATTTATTGAAATGAATAAATAAGCCACATGAAAAATAATATCAGTGAATTATTTGATGGTGATCTCATTTTTATGAAACGAATTTCTTATTCTGCAAGAGGTATCAAATCTTGCTCATATTTTTATGCTATAAATCTGCGGGCAGTGACAAACTATAATCTAATATTAACGAATAAAAATTCCTATACCAGCAGGGAGAAGTGTATGAAGTTTGCATTTAAAGCATCCGCATGTGCATTAACAGTATCGTTAGCGTTAATACCCGCGACGATGGCAAACGCGTGGGAAAAAGACAAAACCTACAATATCACTATTTTGCATACAAATGACCACCATGGTCACTTTTGGCATAACGACCACGGCGAATACGGTTTAGCAGCGCAAAAAACCGTCGTTGATGAAATTCGCAATGAAGTGGCGAAGCAAGGTGGCAGTGTGTTGCTACTCTCTGGTGGTGATATCAATACAGGGGTTCCAGAATCTGATTTACAAGACGCGGAGCCTGATTTCAAAGGGATGAATTTAGTCGGGTACGATGCAATGGCATTGGGTAACCATGAGTTCGATAATCCGCTTGAAACGCTACGTCAGCAAGAAAAATGGGCAACCTTCCCATTCTTATCCGCTAATATTTACCAAACCAGCACAGGTAAACGTCTGTTTAAACCTTATCAAATATTTGATAAACAAGGTGTAAAAATTGCAGTGATGGGGCTGACTACAGATGATACTGTACGTATTGGTAACCCAGCTAATTTCCCTGATGTCGAATTCCGCGTACCTGCGGATGAAGCAAAAAAAGTGGTTGAAGAACTGCGCCAGACTGAAAAACCTGACATTATCATCGCCGCAACCCACATGGGGCACTATGATGACGGCAAACATGGTTCAAACGCACCAGGTGACGTCGAAATGGCACGCAGTTTACCTGCGGGTTACTTAGATATGATAGTGGGTGGTCACTCACAAGACCCCGTTTGTATGTCCCAAGAAAACAAAGACTACAAACAAGCGGACTATGTACCAGGGACTCCTTGTGCGCCAGATAATCAAAATGGTACATGGATTGTTCAGGCCCATGAGTGGGGTAAATATGTAGGACGTGCTGATTTTGAATTCAAAAATGGCAAATTTACCTTAAAACACTACCAGTTAATTCCAATTAACTTGAAGAAAAAAGTGACCAAAGAAGATGGTACCAGTGAGCGTGTTTATTACACACAAGAAATCGCCCACAACCCAGATATGATGAAATTACTGACGCCATACCAAGAGAAAGGTGATAAGCAATTAAGCGTCAAAGTGGGTTCTGTTGAAGGCAAACTGGAAGGCGATCGTAGCAAAGTGCGCTTTGTGCAAACCAATATGGGGCACCTTCTGTTAGCAGCTCAAAAAGAGCGCGCAGGCGCTGATTTTGCCATCATGAGTGGGGGGGGTGTCCGTGATTCTATCGAAAGCGGTGATATCACGTATAAAGATGTGCTGAAAGTTCAACCCTTTGCGAATGAATTAGTGTACGTTGATTTTAAAGGGGATGAAGTCATTCCTTACCTGACTGCGGTCGCGAATATGAAACCCGATGCAGGGGCATATGGTCAATTCTATAATGTAAACTTGACGTTGAATAAAGATGGTACGATTAGCGATGTGAAAATCGATGGTAAACCTGTTGATACATCAAAAACTTATCGTATGGCAACATTGAATTTTAATGCGATTGGTGGTGATGGTTATCCGAAAATTGATAATCACCCTAACTATGTGAATACAGGTTTTGTGGATGCGGAAGTGCTCAAAGGTTATATAGAGAAACATTCTCCACTAAAAGCTGCAGATTACGAACCAAAAGGTGAGATTATTTATAACAATAAATAATTCATTTTATAATATGAAAAGCCTCATATCGATGAGGCTTTTTTTATCAATGCGCGTATTTACTTGCGAATTTCAGCAAAAGTAGCATTGAGTACGTTACCTAAATCAGCTGGCGCTAATTCAATATCCAACCCGCGTTTTCCCCCTGAAATAAACATTGTTGCATATTGCTGGGCTTGGTCATCGATTACCGTGGGTAATCGCTTCTTTTGGCCCAATGGGCTGATGCCACCTAATAAATAGCCAGTGGTCTTTTGCGCGATTTGGGGATCGGCCATTTCCACTTTTTTCACTTTGAACACTTTTGCGACCAGTTTTAAGTCAAGCTGCCCTGAGACAGGGGTGACGGCAACAGCTAATGTTTTTTGGTCACCATTTAATGCCACTAATAACGTTTTAAACACTTGTTTGGCATCTAAGCCTAATTTACGTACTGCCTCATCACCAAAGTTGCTCTCATTTGGGTCATGATCATAAGGGTGCAATGTGAAGTTAATTTTTTGTTTTTCAAGTAATTTAACAGCAGGAGTCATTTTTTTACCTTTTATTTATCTCTGACACAATGGCGCAGATACTCAACAAGACTGCCTTCACCAAATAGGTGTAATGCACCAACAGCAACCACATAATTGCCATCTGGAAGCGCCTTAAGTTGTTCACTCCAAACTGCATTACGTTTATCCATTAGTACTTGATAGACATCTTTACTGAAAGTATTAGGTAAAGTCATGTGGTTATTGGGTTGATAATCAAGCCACCAACCAATCATGGTTTGCAGTGAACGTGCATTTGCACGCCAATGGACTAATGAGTCTTGTAAGAGCGCTAACCCATTATTAGGCAAGGAAAGCAGCAATTCAACTTGGGATGCAGTGCCTTCAAGTTCAATGATCGGTTTAAGTTGGGTCTGAGCGTTGCGAATAAGCTGATAATCGATGCCATAGTGGCCGCGCAAGCCAAGCCCTTGTGCTTGAGTGGCCTGTAGGATCAAGGCGATTTGCCATGAAGGGAGACTATCAAACTTTTCGGGTGACTGGTGAATTTCTTGGCAACATTGCAAAAATAAGGCGTATTGTTCTTCGCTCAAACGTTGCTGAACAGGGCGCTGCTCATCAACTTCATGAGGGAAAGGGGATTGAGCTTGGGTTATATCCGCTTCAACAATTAATGCATCCGCTTGATTCAGTTTATCGAGCAATATGGCAGATAACGGAAACATATTTTCTGTTCCCATATGAATACTGCCTACAATGTGCAATTTAAGGCCTTTTGATAAGCGAACATCAATCGCAGGATAGGGGTATACCAGCGCCGTTTCCATATGGAGCCAATTTTTAAAGCTTTCAAATAGTTTTCCCATCATTTTACCCTGCATTCTTCTTGGGTTAATAGGGTAAACAATCTCTCGCGAATTTGCGAATGTTGTACGTCAATTACGCATTTTTCGTCTGTCCTGATAAAAATGGACAATGACAATTTAGGCACACTTCAATTATGGTTTCACGATATGAAGCAATACGTTAACAAGATGGTGTTATCATTTTGTTAGCCTTAATTGGAGATAACATGATAACGCCTCAAATTTCAAATATTCATGCGGGCACACCAACAATAACGGCATTCGATAACCGTCACTTTACGGTTCGTACACTTCAATACTATCGACAGCCTAATATTCAACAGGATGTACAGGAGCGTCTTGAATTTCATTATTTTAATATTTATGGTTTTTTACAGAAAAATGCAGATGCACGTTTGTCTGAAAGTGGGCAAGATAACTTTTATTATCATGCGGATTTAATGGGGTTCTCGTTATTAAACAAAGGTGTTGATAGCGGTGAAATTTACCAACTGAATGATATTGAACAGCGGCTTATGGTAAGCATTGACGCAAATAAAACGTTTAAATGGTGTTGCTATGAGGCTAATGATTCATTAGGTCGCCTCGAAAGTGTCAGTGAGAAAATAGAGGGGGGGAACTGGCGAGTCAGCGAGCGTTTTCAATATGCAGGTAATTCGCATACCGAACAATTGGCAAATTTAGCTGGGCAATGTATTAGTCACTTTGATACTGCAGGGTTATTGCAAACACAGGAAGTATCACTGCAAGGGGAACCGACTTTATTGACTCGGCAGTTTATTCAACAAGTTGATAATGCTGAGTTTAATGTTGATTGGCAAGGAGATAGTGATTTAACGGCATTATCACCCGAAAAATTTTCTCACCAAACACATTTTGATGCTGCAGGTGCTTGCCTTTCTATTATTGATGCAAAAGGCCATAAACAACAGCGAGAATATGATATTACAGGTCAGTTAATCAGAACGACATTCACAGTTAAAGGGCAAGATACGCAGCTAATAACTCAGATCATTGAATATTCGGCAGTCGGTCAGAAAGTGCGAGAGATCTATGGTAATGGTGCCGTGACTGAGTATGTATACGAGGCGCAGACACAGCGCTTAATCCTTATTCAGACCTATAGGCCAGTAAATCACTCATTGGGTTATAAATTATTTCAGAGTTTACATTACGACTACGATCCTGTCGGCAATGTGATTGCAATTTATAATAGTGCAGAAAAAAAGGTTTTTTGGCGGAATCAAAAAGTCGAACCCAAGCATCGATATCAATATGACACGCTTTATCAATTAGTCCATGCGACAGGGCGAGAAATAGCGGGTATTAGCCAGCAAAGTCACTACCTTCCTCACCATTCATCAATTGATAATTCGGTATATACACGGTATTTCCGTGCCTATTCTTATGATAAAGGCGGGAATTTAATTCAAATTCACCACCGTGCCCCTGCGATGCAGCAAGCTTATACAATCAAAATGACAACGAGCAGCCGAAGTAACCATGCAGTACTGGCAGATTTAGCTGAGTTTCCTCATCAAGTGGAACCATTATTCACGCCAAGTGGACAGCAAAAACAGCTTTTGCAAGGAAAAAATTTAACGTGGACATCAAGGCAAGAACTGCAAAGTGTTAATGGTGCTGGCGGGAATGAGTTTTACCGCTACGATGGCGACAGCCAGCGGGCATTAAAAATAACACAATATAATCAAAAACAAAGCAAGGTTGTTTATTTACCGAACCTAGAGATTAGGCAAATTGAACATAATGAAAAATACCATGTGATCTGTATCGGGGAAGACAGTGAGGTACAAGCCCAAGTATTGCATTGGGAAATTGGGCTACCAGATAAAATGGTAAATAATACCGTTCGTTATAGTATTAATGGGCTTGCCAGCAATAGCGGTTTAGAACTCGATATGGATGGAAACTTGATTAGCCAAGAGGAGTTTTATCCCTTTGGTGGAACGGCTGTTTGGGCGGTAAGTAGCGCATTGGAAGTAAACTACAAAACACGGCGCTATTCAGGGCAAGAGCGTGATATTACAGGGCTTTATTATTATGGTCGTCGTTATTATCAGCCTTGGGTGGGGCGTTGGTTAAGCGCAGATCCCGCGGGAACTATTGATGGTTTAAATCTGTATCGGATGGTACGTAACAACCCATTGACCTATCAGGATGAACATGGGTTAGCACCTCGACTTTTTGATACACAGGATGATATGTTTGCTGATTTCCAGCAAACAGTATCAAAGCTGCTTAATGCATCCTCTAAAATTGAAAGAATTGCGAAAAATCCATCATTAATTCGCAACCGAGTCATTAGTATGGCGCAATTATTTTACAAAGATAAAACATCTAAATTTACATATGCTATTAATTTATATGAATTTTTGGAGATGGACTCGCAAAGTGAGGAGTTTAAGACATGGGCGACAAATAAATTAAGCTATCAAAATACTTCTCGCCAGCGTCAGCCTGGCTGGGAAACGGTTAATCATGCGGAGCAGGCATTAATAAGAACATTAACGGCTCATGATAGTTTTAACATAAGTAATTTAATCATATCCCAAAAGGCTAAATTATGTTCAAGTTGTGAAAATGCCATGTATACTTTTCGACAATCAATGCCTAAACGTCGCTTCACAACGATGATTCTTCGAGATGGTGATTTACCTCTTGCAGCCATACAACATGGACAGTCACGAACTCGCTATAAAAACTCTTCATATTCTGCTGGAGTGGCGGTAGGGAAAACGAGTTTCACATTATACGACTATAAAGATATAGAGTTTCAGGTTGGAATGGGGAATTTCTGGGGAGGGATGGATAAAACACTCTATACAATGTATGCCAATGAGTTTGAACGTGTATTTGGGAGTCTTCCTATCGGAAAGGGAGTCAAAAAGTCATTTCCCCCTAAACCCCCCAAAAGCTCAGGAGGTCGTGGCCATCAGCTTGATAAAAATCAACCCAGTACCAGTCGTCGTCATCGATGAAGTGATTGCCCCCAAATAGGGGGCAAATTGAATTAACTGTTTTTAGTAATGTTTTTAAACACACTTAGCAACGCAAATAAGCTGAATGAGCTAAACACCATTTCGATACCAATTAACGTGGTTAATAGCGTAATCGACGTTAATGGCCCATTGCCAACAAGCAAAAAGGCAATAAAGAAATCTAATAACCCGATAAGAATTTGCAGCCAACCGCTTGGGGATTTTATTTGTTGAAAACCCACATATAAGCGAATGACACCGCCGACAATAAATAGTGCGGCGACTAAAATCGCGAGGGCGATTAAGCTTTGTAGTGGGTCTTTAATAAAGGAATAGCCGACAATAATATAGATTAGCCCAATCACAAAACCAAATAAGCGCGACCATCCCGTATAAATTACCGTGCTAAGTATGCTAACAATGGCACCGACACCACCAATAATCAGTAAAACGCCTAATACCGTACTGACCGCAATGCCTGAAATCATTGGGTTAACAATACAAAAAATGCCGCCAGCCAACAGCAAAAAGGACAAAATTAATAAAAAAGTTCGCTGTTTTTTAAATTCCTCACCAGCGAGTTTAGCAAGTTTTTCACGATCAATATTAAGCATTTTGCGCTCCAAATATTAAGTAGCTAATTATTTAATAGTATAGACCTAGCCGACGAGAAAGGGCATCAAAGATCGTGCGATTTAAATAATAAAATCTTGGAAGGCAAATACTTAGCGTATTTTGATGATTGAAATAAGACGAGAAAGGATGAGATAGGCTCCCACCCTTCAGACTGCTGACAAACCGATTAGGTTTGACTGCAGGTTGGATTGGTTTTGAAAATAGTCGAGGAAAATCAATTTATTGATTTTCGGCTGATAACACAAAGCAGGAAAAACCACGCTTTTATCCTGCTTTGTCAACAACCTCAAGGGTGAGAGAGGCCCCCACCCTTTTTTAAAGGTTATTTTTCAGGCTTAAAACGTAATAGACGGTTTGCGTTACTCACTACAGTGATAGAGGAGAGCGCCATTGCTGCTCCTGCAACTACTGGGTTAAGTAAAGTCCCTGTGAGTGGGTATAAAATACCAGCAGCAATTGGGATCCCCAGCGTGTTATATATAAAGGCACCAAATAGGTTTTGCTTCATATTGCGCAGCGTCCCTTTTGAGATAGAAACCGCATCAGCAACCCCGTGTAAGCTTTGACGCATCAAGGTGATAGATGCTGTTTCAATGGCGATATCACTACCGCCGCCCATCGCAATACCCACATCAGCACGGGCAAGTGCAGGGGCATCATTGATGCCATCACCGACCATCGCTACTTTATGACCTTTCGCTTGCAGGGCTTCAATTGCGGCTGATTTACCATCAGGCATGACGCCAGCAATCACTTCATCAATACCCGCTTCTTTAGCGATAGCATTTGCGGTGACTGGATTATCCCCTGTTAACATCACCAAACGGAAGCCTTGTTTATGTAAGCGAGCAAGAGCACTGATGCTGTCTTCACGCAATGGGTCACGAATAGATAACAACGCAGCGACTTTCCCTTCAACGGCCAACAGTACAGGGGTCACCCCTTGAGAGGCTTGCTGATGCAGAATACCGTCGACATCTGTGGTATCCACACTGCTTTGCGCTAACAGCTTTTGGTTACCTAACAAAATGGTTTTACCATCAATAATTGCGCTTACACCTAAGCCTGCTAATGTCCTAAATTGCTCATTAGCGGGTAAGGTTAAGCCTTTCGCTTTTGCTAAGACAGCACGCGCTAATGGGTGGTTTGAACCATTTTCTAACGATGCTGCGAGCTGCAATGCGCCGTCCTGATCAAAACCATTAAATACGTGGATGTCAGTAACTTGAGGCATACCTTCGGTTAATGTACCTGTTTTATCAAAGACGATAGTGTCCAGTTCGCTAGCTTGCTGAAGGGCATCCGCATCACGGACTAACACCCCGAACTCAGCTGCACGACCGACACCTGAAATTATCGACATCGGCGTTGCTAATCCTAAAGCACATGGACAGGCAATGATTAACACAGTTGTGGTGATAACCAAGGCATAAGTAATTTGTGGCGCAGGGCCAATAAAGTACCAGATAGCCCCCGAAATCAATGCAATAGCAACAACTACAGGGACAAACACTGCCGAAATTTTATCCGCCATTTGGCCAATTTGCGGTTTACTACTTTGTGCTTGACGAACAAGGTGAATAATTCGCGCTAATGTGGTTTGGCTTCCCACTGCCGCGGCGCGAAAGAGTACCGTACCATCTTGCACGACAGTACCTGCATGTACAGGGTCACCTTTACTTTTTTGTTGCGGGATAGGTTCACCTGTCAGCATCGCTTCGTCTAGCCAAACTTCCCCTTCGATGATTTCCCCATCGACAGGTACGCGGTCACCCGTCGCTAAGCGTAAGATCATGCCTTTTTTAACCTGCTCCAATGGCATGTCAACTTCGCCTTGCTCCGTCACAACACGTGCAGTTGGCGGTGTTAAATCTAACAACCTTTCAAGGGCTTTGGAGGAACGTTGGCGTGCCCGTTGCTCTAAAGCGTGGCCAAGGTTAATCAGACCGATGATCATCGCACTGGCTTCGTAATAAAGGTGGCGAGCTTGGTCAGGGAACCATTCAGGCCAAATATTAACGACGATAGAGTAGAGCCATGCAGCTCCTGTACCCAGTGCAACCAAGGTATCCATAGTGGCACTGCCATTTTTTAAACTTTGCCATGCACTGCGATAAAAATGCCCACCTGCGAATACCATTACTAGGAAGGTTAATACCCCAATGGTAAGCCATGTGGTGTGATTTTGCTCAGTCAGCACCATATTATCGCCCATCATTCCCCATACCATGACAGGGATACCAAGGGCTAAGGCTAAGGCTGATTGCCAACGGAAACGGCGCATATTGGCTTGAGCAACTTCTTGCTGGCGTTCACGGCGTTTGGCTTCATCTTGAATGATTTCAGCACCATAACCCGCTTTAACCACGGCATTAATCAGGTCATTGGGATCTGCAGTTCCTGTGACTAATGCGCTACGCTCGGCTAAATTAACGCGTGCGTTTTCCACACCAGGGACGCCGCTGAGTGCTTTTTGCACTTTATTCACACAGCTGGCACAGGTCATGCCATCAAGCAGTAACTGCACACTGTCATCCGTTGGGGGGATGTCAGGCTGTTCACCTAAATCTGACTCTTGTGCCGGAATGTCACAAATTGCCGCTGAATCAGCATCCGGCTGTTCAGTTTGGGTGGTCAGCGGCTCAGTTTTTGGGTGAGATTCACCTTCTGTAGCTTGGTAGCCAGCGGCTTCGACGGCAGCAATCAATGCCGAAACTGATGCAGAACCTTGTACAACCGCAGACGTTGTATCCACTTGTGCGCTTTCTACACCGTCAACAGCTTCGAGTGCTTGTTGGGTTTTCGCCGCACATTTCATGCAGCTTAATCCTGAAAGGGATAACGTCACCTCATTGGACTGCGGCAACTGGGCCTTAAAGCCTGCTTGTTCAACCGCAGCGATTAAGGTTTGTGCATCAGCAGAGCCATACACTTTTGCCTGAGTTGTGCTAACAACCGCAGCGGCAACACCTTCAACCTCTTCAAGGGCTTTTTGGGTTTTGCCTGCACATTTCATGCAATTTAAACCCGAAAGCTGCAATTCGACATCAGGTGTTGATGCAACTTCGGCTTCATAGCCAGCTTCAGTAATCGTGTTGATGATATCAGCAACATTGGTATCACTTTCTAATGTCGCATAATCGATAGTGACGTTTAAATTTATCACATCACCGCGAGCTTCTAATGCTTTAGTGACTGAGCCGACACAGTGCATGCAGCTTAGCCCCTGTAATTTTAGGATAGTTTTGTTACTCATTTTGCAGCCTCCGAACCCGTTCGATGAATTGGGTCTATAACTTTATCGACAATTAGGTCTATAATTCGACAATGAGCAAAGGTTACACCTTCCAGCAAGGTTAAGGTCAAGGGGTTATTATGAATATTAGTGAAATTGCCAAAAAAACAGGCCTAACTGCAAAAGCAATCCGTTTTTATGAAGATAAAGGGCTGATTACGCCACCTGAAAGAGGGGAGAATAGCTACCGCTATTACCAAGAACGGCATTTAAACGAATTGATATTGCTAAAACAAGCGAAGGATGTTGGCTTTACCTTGGATGAATGCGGTGAACTGCTTGGGCTGTTTCGTAATCCAACCAGACACAGTGCTGATGTGAAAAGCACGACCATTGCTAAGATAAATGAAATAGAGCAGACAATTTTTAAACTGTCTGCAATCCGCGATACATTACAGGAGCTGGTGGATGTGTGCCCAGGGGATGATGGCGCTAACTGCCCAATTATTGACCACCTGGCACGTGGCTGTTGCCATCACCAGAAGGTTTAACTTGCAATGTAATGCCATCAACGGCGATGACCACTACTTCAGTATTAGCAAGAAGTGGGACATCGCTGAAAACCCGCCAGCTGCCATCAGCAAGGCGAACACGGCTAAAGCCTTCTTCGGTATCCGTTAACAAACGCGCTTTAACCCCCACAAGCTGGTGGCTGATTTGATTGACATCGTCAGCTTTGCTTCTTTTACGGCCGCTTAACCATTTGCGCCATAACACGGCAGAAACAAGGGTAAAGACGGCAAATAAAATCCCTTGCCACTCCCAATTTAGGAAGGGTAAAGCCCAAGTCAATAAACCGACGGCGACAGCGGCAATCCCCGACCAAAGCAAATAGCCACCCGTGCCGAGTAACTCAGCAATCAGCAATAGCCCACCGAGGCACAGCCAAAACCATGCGGGTTGAGCGCTGATAAGCTCTATCATTCTTTCGCCTTTTGTGTTGTTTTTTTGCTTTCGCTAATGAGTTCGGTAATACCGCCGATCGCGCCCATTAAATTGCTGGCTTCTAATGGCATCATAATCACTTTGCTATTTTGAGCCGAGCCAATACTGGTTAACGCATCTGTGTATTTCTGTGCCACGAAGTAGTTAATGGCTTGCATATCCCCAGCGGCAATTGCTTCAGATACCATTTGGGTTGCTCTCGCTTCAGCTTCTGCAGCCCTTTCACGCGCTTCAGCTTGTAAGAAAGCAGATTGTCTTTCCCCTTCGGCTTTTAAAATTTGTGATTGTTTTTCACCTTCCGCTTTAAGGATTGCCGCTTGACGAATACCTTCCGCTTCTAAAATATCGGCACGTTTTGTTCGTTCCGCTTTCATCTGCGCATTCATCGCGCTGATAAGTTCTTTTGGCGGTTTCACATCACGAATTTCAATACGGGTGATTTTCACACCCCATGGGTTAGTTGCTTCATCCACCACATGCAATAAGCGGGAGTTGATCGAATCTCGTTGAGACAGCATTTCATCAAGTTCCATAGACCCTAACACGGTACGAATATTGGTCATTGTCAGATTAAGCACGGACAGTTCTAAATTACTGACTTCATAAGCAGCACGAACAGGGTCAACCACTTGAATAAAGCACACGGCATCAATAGTGACGTTGGCGTTATCCCGTGAAATAACTTCTTGTGATGGGATATCAAGGACTTGTTCCATCATATTGATACGACGGCCGATTTTGTCCATAAATGGCACAATGATATGCAGCCCAGGTTGCAATGTACGGGTGTAACGCCCAAAACGTTCAACTGTCCATTGAAAACCCTGCGGTACTGTTTTAACGCAGGTGAAAACAATAACGATGGCTACAAAAATAATAATCGGAATGGCACCAAAGGCGAACAAGTCCATATCTAACCCTTAATTAATAAAGTAATGAATACATTTGGCGGCGATATTTACTCGCAATCGCATCGCCAGTACCCATGGCGGACATAATATCCATCATGGTTTTTTTCACAGCACCGTCACCCGCACCTAAATCTTTACGTAAGAAGCTAAATAACATTTCAAGGGCTTCTTCATTACGGTTCACTTCATGTAATTTTAGTGCTAATTGAACGGCTAACGTGGTATTTTGCGGATCTTGATTAAATTCGTCCTGTAATTGTTGAATTTCAGGGGTATCCGCTGCTTGTTTTAACAACTCAATTTGTGCAATCAGCCCTTGATAACGACTGTCTTTGTCTTGTAATGGCACCACATCTAAGGTGGTTTGTGCATCATCGACGAGTTTTAGGTTAATTTGCGTTTCTGCCAATAACAGCGTGATATCGCTATTTTTCGGGTTTAGTTGATGAGCTTCTTTCAGCAGAGGCAACGCTTCTTGTGTTTTACCTTCCGCTATTAATTCAGCCGCTTGTGCCGCTTTTAACTCTTCAGGGCTTGGTAGAACACGAGATAAAATCTCTAACACGACCTCTTCCGGTTGCGGCCCTTCAAAGCCATCAACGGGTCGGCCATTTTGCAGGACATATACCGTTGGGATGGCTTTTAAGCCAAACTGGCTGGCAATCATTTGTTCTTCGTCACAGTTAACTTTAGCTAAGATATATAAACCTGCGTAGTCGTTGGCAATTTTTTCCAACATTGAGCCAAACTCTTGGCAATGAGGGCTACGAGGTGACCAAAAGTAAAACATGACGGGTAAGTTCATTGATTGTTCAATGACTTGATGAAGATTAGTTTCGTTAATATCAATAATTTGTGCGTTATTCGCAAACATAGGGTATCTCTTTTGAATGAGTTAGCATTAATAGTAGAGTGGGGCTTAATTTGCTTTTTTCAAGCCTTTTTTCCCTGATTTGCCAGTATTCTATCCATCAGTTTGTCAGGTAAAACACGTTTAAGCACTCGGACTGCCACTGTTAAAAGCGTGACAGAATAACGCACGCGTGGGCGTGGGCTTTCTAACGCATGGATAAGCTTTTCCACCACATGCTCTGGGGTTAAGGTAAAGCGCGAGGCGATCCCTGGGTTTTTAACAGGTTTATCTTTTTGAGTTTGTTCAACATTTTGAGTGAATGCCGTGTGAATTGGCCCTGGCTCAATCAAACTCACGAAAACACCACTGCCTTTTAGCTCTAACCGTAAGGCATCTGACCAACCTTCCAAGGCATATTTGCTCGCTGCATAAGCACCACGACCTGGGGTAGAGATAATGCCCATCACCGAACTGGTTTGCACAATGCGCCCTTCATGGTGTGCTAGCATGGCGGGTAGCAGTTGGAAGGTCAATTGGTGCACGCCGAAAAAGTTTGTGGAAAACTGGGCTTCGAGTTGTTCCCGACTAACACTGTTCAATGGCCCATAAACCCCAAAACCCGCATTGTTGAATAATCCGAAAAGTCGGTGATTACAGAGTGTTAACACCTCTTTTGCCGCTGTATCTATGCTATTCTTATCATCAAGGTCGAGAGCAACTGTATCAAAGCCAAGGTCTCTTAAGCGGAAGATATCGCTCTCTTTGCGACAGGCGACAATCACATGGTAGCCCCGTTGGCGCAGAGTTTGGGCAGCACAAAAGCCTATACCGCTTGATGCTCCAGTGATCAGAACCGATTTTCCGTTTCGTGCGGATGTTTGCATAACTTTACCTTCATTTCATGCAACTGAATTTATTTCGCGTATAAAGAGCCCTTTATCGCGTTTGTTTACCGTCTATTTTACTTGTTTGAGGGTAAAATATGTGCGGAAAGTTGTTTTTCCATAAAGTCAGCAATGGATGACTGTGCTTCAACCGTCGGGTGAATCCCATCTTGTTGTATCCACTCAGGCTTAGTGATAACGGTTTCCATGTAAAAAGGCAGTAACGGAATTTGATTGCTATCCGCCAGTTTCGGGTACACTTTTTCAAAGCTTGTTGTATAACGTTTTCCATAATTTGGTGGAATACGAATTTGCATTAAGAGCGGTTTTGCACCCGATTGCACGATTTGGTCGATTATTTGCTGTAAATTAGTTTCCAGTTGTTCGACAGGTAAGCCTTGCAGACCATCGTTAGCACCTAACTCGATCAGCACCCAGCTCGGTTTATTTTGTTCCAATAAGGTAGAAAGGCGTTCCAGCCCTTGTGCTGATGTATTGCCACTAATGCTGCCATTGACCACCTCAATAGGCGGAGACAGTTTCTGCCAGCGGTTGGCAAGCAAAGAGGCCCACGCCTGCTCAGCGGGTAAACGGTAGCCTGCACTTAGGCTATCACCTAAGATCAATAGCTTAGTTGACGCAAGGGCGTGTCCACTTGCAGTCAGTAACAGGAGAAAAACCAATATATGTCGGCGAATAATATTCTTGAAGTTCATCATCTCATTAAACGTGTTGGTCAAGGTGAACATGAACTGACTATATTGCAAGGTGTTGAGCTAATTGTCGAGTCTGGTCAAACAATTGCTTTAATTGGCGAGTCAGGATCGGGGAAATCAACTCTGCTTGGGATCATTGCGGGCTTAGATGACGGTACGTGTGGCTCGGTCAATTTATTGGGGCAAGACCTGACCCGCATGGATGAAGAGGAACGAGCTCGTTTGCGCGCGCAAAGCGTGGGGTTTGTGTTCCAATCGTTTATGTTAATCCCTACATTAAATGCGATTGAAAACGTGCAGCTACCTTCCTTGTTGCGTGGAGAGCCAGAGTCATCTAGCCACCAACATGCCGCTGAATTACTGACTGATTTAGGCTTGAAAGATCGCATGAAGCATATGCCGCCACAACTTTCTGGTGGCGAACAACAGCGTGTGGCACTGGCACGCGCATTTAACGGTCGTCCACAAATTTTATTTGCCGATGAGCCGACAGGTAACCTTGATAGACAGACTGGGGATAAAATCGCGGACTTGCTGTTTGCCATGAACAAAGAACATGGTACTACGCTGATTTTAGTTACACACGATAACGAACTCGCTGCACGTTGTCAGCGTCGCTTACGCTTGGTTGATGGACAACTGAGGGAAGAAGCATGATTTGGCGTTGGTTTTGGCGTGAATGGAAAACGCCGTCATTATTGATTGTCTGGTTAGCACTCACTCTCGCCGTTGCCTGTGTTTTAGCGTTAGGGCGCATTAGTGATCGTATCGAAAACAGCATGAGCTACCAAAGCCGTGAGCTACTTGCAGGGGATCTGGTTCTGCGTTCCTCACACCCGAGCGAGCCCGCTTGGTTGCAAGAGGCACAAAAAGATGGGTTAAAACTGAGCCAGCAGATATCATTTTCGACGATGGCCTATGCAACGGAAGATGAAGATGCCCGCCCACAGCTGGTGTTAGTCAAAGCCGCCGATAAGGCTTATCCGCTGTATGGCGAGTTAGTTACAGAACCTGAAGGGTTAGTACCAAACCAAGGGGAGGTGTTAGTGGCACCTCGCTTATTAGAGTTATTGAACCTGAATATTGGCGATAATATTGATATCGGCGATGCGACGTTAAAGGTTTCGGGGAAATTACTCCAAGAGCCCGATAGTGGCTTCAATCCATTCCAAATTGCCCCTCGAGTATTAATTGCGATTGAAGATGCACCGTTAACGGGGGCGATTCAGTTAGGTAGCCGTTTAACCTATCGCGATATGTTCGCGGGTGATAGCCAAGTTATTGATGCATTTAAGCAAAAGTTTGATAAAGAACTGCGCAATGACCAGCGATGGTATACCTTAAGTGAAGACAATGGCGCGGTGGGGAAAACTTTCCAACGTGCTCAGCAATTTTTGTTGTTATCCGTATTATTAACCTTATTACTGGCGATTGCAGCTGTTGTGGTTTCTATGACCCACTATTGCCGTAGCCGCCACCAGCTTATTGCGGTTCTAAAAACACTTGGGGCTGGGCGCAGTGCGCTGCGTAAATGGATCATTGGCCAGTGGTTGGTAATTTTAGTGGCAGCGGCGTTATTAGGTTCGTTATTAGGGCTAGCCTTTGAAGGCATTTTGATGCAAATTCTAGGCGCAATGCTGCCAAAAGAATTGCCTCCTGCTAGCCTAATGCCGTGGGTCTGGGCGATAGGGACATTGTTTATCATTGCCATTATTGTAGGCAGCCGTCCTTATTACCAATTGATGGCGACCCAACCTTCTCGGGTGTTACGTGAAGATGCAAAATCCCCAGTATGGCCGCTGCATTATTATCTCCCTGTGGTTATATTAATTGTCGTGGGCGGGTTATTTATTTTTGCGGGAGTAAACCCCCTGTTATGGTCGATTCTTGCAGGGATTGTTGTCGTGGCGATTCTATTGGCTTTAATTGGTTGGGTCGGGCTTTGGGGGCTGCGCCATATTAAATTTCGCCAGCTGAGTTTACGCCTTTCGGTCAGCCGCTTGTTGCGCCAACCGTTGCAAACTATCACCCAAATGAGCGCCTTTTCGCTCTCGTTTATGTTACTGGCATTATTAATTTTAGTTCGGGGTGATTTACTTGACCGCTGGCAGCAGCAATTGCCAGCAGATAGCCCGAACTATTTCTTGATTAACATGAACCAATCACAGCTTAAACCTGTGACTGAGTTACTGGCACAGTATCAAGTGAAGCCAACGGAATTCAATCCTGTGGTTTTAGCGCGTTTAACCGATATTAATGACCAGTCAGCGATTGAATGGGCCGATAAACGTGACCCAAATAATAATACGGTACGGCGTGAATTAAGCTTAACGTGGCAATCTCAATTGGCCCCTGCGAATATCGTGAATGAAGGCACGTGGCCGCCGAAAGCGGGGGAGGTTTCCATTGAACAAACCGTGGTGAAAGAGCTAGGGTTAAAACTGGGGGATAAACTGACATTTAACGCAGGAGCTCAAGTTTTTACGGCGACGGTAAGCAGCATCCGCACTGTGGATTGGGAAAGTTTACGACCGAATTTTTATTTTATTTTTTCGGAAGAAAGCTTGTCGAAAATGCCAGCAACATGGCTGAGTAGTTTCCATTATGAGGGGGACGGCCAGTTATTGACGCAACTTAGCCGCCATTACCCAACCATAAATGTGCTGGATACAGGGGCGATCATTACACAGATTCAGCAAATCCTTCAGCAAGTCAGCCAAGCTCTTGAAGTGATGGTCGTCTTAGTGATTTTCTGTGGCTTGCTGTTATTGTTGGCACAGATTCAAGTGGGAATGAGCCAACGTGAGCGCGAACTGGTGGTCTATCGCACCTTAGGTGCGAGCAGAAAGCTGATGCGCAGAACATTATGGAGCGAGTTTGCATTACTTGGCTTAATGGCAGGCCTTGCTGCGGCCTTTGGTGCTGAAATTGCCTTGTGGTTATTGCAAAGTAAAGTGTTTGATTTTCCATGGCAACCTGAATGGCGTATGTGGCTATTATTACCACTGTGCGCAGCTATTTTGTTGTCGATTTGTGGGGGATGGCTAGGTCTTCGCTTATTAGGAACAGGCAGCCAGCACCGTCGATTACCCAATGGATGATTAATTTATAGGGAATAATTGGGCGTGAAATTATTTACGCCCAATTAAAATAACTGTCTTGAATCCTTCACAAAATCGTCATTTACTCAGGTTATGATTCCGCCGTCGATTATTGATAGCCTTAAAATGGAAACATAACCATGCAGCATAAAAATTCAATTACACACCCAATTAAACAGACGTTGGGTTCATTTTCTTTACTGGCAAGTTTGATTTCATTTAGCTTCTCAGGGTTTGCTCAACAAGAAGTGCCTGCCACATTAATGGGGCATTCCATTCTTTCCGTTGATTCCACCGTTTCAGCGCCACAAAATGCGCCTGCAGACCTTCAAGTGAGCGGAAAATTCACCACTGGCACACGCGTTGACACTCTCGGCAAAGTCGAAGGAAAATCCGCTGATCGTCCAACGGGGAAACACATTCCAATCAAAGGGCAGCCATTGCAAGGCCATTCAGGAATTAAACGGATGGGGGATGGCACCTATTGGGTGTTAACGGATAATGGGTTTGGTAATAAAGTGAATTCACCAGACTCTATGCTGTATGTGACGCAATACGATATTGATTTTAAATCAGGCAAAACAACACCACTCAAAACGGTTTTTTTCCATGACCCCGACAGAATCATTCCTTTTCACATTATTAATGAGAGCACAAAGGAACGTTACTTAACGGGCAGCGACTTCGACCCAGAAAGTTTTCAGTTTGCTAATGGTGCATTATGGGTAGGGGATGAATTTGGCCCATATCTGATAAAAATGGATTTGGATGGCAAAGTGTTAGCCTTGTTTGAAACGCAGGTCGATGGCAAAAAAGTGGTTTCTCCAGACCATTATCAAGTCACCACACCAGGAAAACCAACAGATAAAGTCACCTTCCAAGTGAATCGCTCAAAAGGGTTTGAAGGTATGGCTTCCTCACCAGACGGTTCAAAACTGTACCCAATGCTTGAAGGGGCAATTTGGGTTGATGAAAAACAAGATTATGAAAATGTGGATGGTAAACGCGCTGCACGCATTCTTGAGTTCGATGTAAAAAAACAAGATTGGACAGGCAGAAGCTGGTTGTATGTGTTCGAAGATAACCAAAATGCTATCGGCGATTTTAATTTAATCGATGGCACTCATGGCCTAATCATCGAGCGTGATAATGGCGAGGGGATATCGGATAAAGCCTGTGCTGCAGGCAGTACGAACACGGAAAATTGCTTTAGTAATTTAGCGAAATTTAAGCGTGTATACCGTATTGAGTTTTCAGATAAAAACGTCGGTGAAGCGGTTGATAAGCAGGCGTACATTGATTTAATGAATATTAAAGACCCAAATAGTCAAGCAAGAAAACCCTTAAATGATGGGGTATTTACCTTCCCATTCTTTACGATTGAGAATGTGGATGTGGTCGACGGTGAACATATCATTGTTGGTAATGACAATAACTACCCGTTCTCATCAAGCCGTGAGCCAAATCAAGCCGATGATAATGAATTTATTCTGTTGAAAGTCCCTGAATTGTTAAAGCCTTGATTGAATTTGTGCCACCTCATTCCAGTTTGTCGTGGCACAATGTGAAACGCATGTTTTGATCCAATATCTGGTCTTCTGATTATTTTTCCCTTGGTTTCAATCTTTCCCGAGCCTGTGCTCGGGATTTTTTATTTGGTATGGAGTGCGGGCGGTTTCATCATTAATGTTAAGCCGAGGATAACCACCACAGGGGCGGCAATGACTAAAAATGCAGGGGTGAAGCTACCTGTGTAGTCCTTGATCCCACCTGCGATAAATGGCGCTAAACAGGCGATAGTTGAAATCAAGTTAACCACAGAAAATAGCTCCAAATAGGGGCCACGACCAAAGTAGTTTGATAACAAAACACTTGATGCTAAGAACGTCATGCCGTAACCAATTCCTACGCACAAAACAAATAAAATTAACCAGAACCAAGAGCTTGCGATACTGAGGAAGATAACACCAAGCACCATGATAATTAAGCTGCCAATCAGCAGTTTTTTGGGCTCCAACCATTCTCCAGCTGCGCCGCCAATAAATCGTGAAAATGCATTAACAAAAGCCATTGTACTAAGTAATGAAACTGCAACGGTCATACCAAAACCACGTTCTTCGATATGGGCAACAGCAAAACTGTTAACGGTAATACCACACCATAGAAAAGAGGTATAGGTCGCTGCAATTAAATAGAACTGCCATGTGCGCAGTGCGCGTCCAACTGTCCACACTTCAGCTGTACGATAAATGGGTTTACTTGCATCACTGACTTGTTTTTGCATCACTTTCTTGGCATGTTCTTGCTCTTGTTTGCCTTCACGTAACATAAAGATAGTGATTAACGTGATGATGCTGAGGTAAATCGCACACAAAACCCAGTGCATGCGCCATGAGCCCAATTGGTTTGAAGCATAGAAATAAATCCATGGCCCTGCAACTCCGCCGAGCCCACCAATGGTGAAATACAAGCCAAAAGCGAGGGACTGTTTTTCAAATAATCGGGAAAGCACGTAAGTGCCAGGCACCGTGGCTAATAAGGTAAAACCGATACCAATCAAGGCTGTACCTAAGAAATATGTACTGATGGTGTTGGTGGAATACAGGCTATAAAACCCAGCGACAAAGACTAAGGTACCCAGCAGTAATGTGGCTCGCACGCCAACTTTACGGATCAGCAAAGAGGGTAAGAAACTGGCAAGCCCACAGGTCAAGCCCAATAAGGTAAAGCCAAAACCCGCTTCACTCCAGCTCCATTTTAGCTCGCTGATCATTTCTGGCAATACAACGCCTAAAGAGGTGAAAGTCGTGGCTGTGGCTAAAAAATAAACTAACCCTAATAGAATTAAAATACACCACTGATAAAACGGACTAAAATGCTGCGAGGACATAGTAACTCCAGTCATGCCGCACACCTTTAGTCAGGAGAATTATCATCTGGATGACGGCGAAAATAGCAAAATGCCCGAAAACAAGTTCGGGCATCGATTAAGGCTATTTTCCCTATTTATTGGTGAGAGTACCAGTCTAATTTTTCATTTGCCCACTCAATGCCACTTTTATACTCATTTGGTAAGAGTGGGATAAGTGCACTGAGCGTTTCGGTTAGCTGATTACAGTCACTGTGGGAGAGGTTTAAATGGCCAACTTTACGGGCTGGACGCACCTCTTTTTCATACCAATGCAAGTGAACTAGTGGCAAATTGAGCCAATCGATATTCACATCAGTGCCGATTAAGTTCACCATTACCGCAGGGCTGTATACTTCAGGGGATGGCATTGGTAGATTCAATATGGCACGCAAATGTAACTCAAATTGGCTGATTGATGCACCGTTTTGGGTCCAATGTCCGCTGTTATGTACGCGAGGGGCAATTTCGTTGATCAGCAGTTTATCGCCCACAACAAAGCATTCCATCGCCATCACACCAATATAGCCGAGCTCATCCATTACAGCGCTTAACATCGCTTGCGCTTGATCTTGCTGAGGATTGGTGGATTTCGGAAAAGCGACACTGGTGCGCAGGATACCTTCTTGGTGTAGATTGTGGGTGATAGGGTAAAAAACTGACTCCCCAGCAGCATTACGAGCACCAATCACCGAGACTTCAGCATCAAAAGGGATGCCTTGCTCTACAATGCACTCACCGTAAACTTCAGCGGGTAAACTGAGTTCGTCACCTGGGCGTACACGCCATTGGCCGCGCCCGTCATAGCCGCCTGTTCGGCGTTTGACTATCAGAAAATCACCCAGTGAGGCAAACAATTCAGGCCATTGCTCCGGGGATTCGAGCAGTACCCAAGGGGCGGTTGACAAATGTAAGCTATCAAACAGGCTTTTTTGTGGGAAGCGGTCAGCTAAACGCGGGAAAATATCGCGGTTAATAAAGGCATTGTGCCTAGCTAACTCTTTAGTCAAAGGCGTTTCAGGCCAACGCTCGATTTCAGCGGTGATCACGCTTTGTTGATAAGGAACTGCTTCAGGCTCTGCATCCAATCCGACAGGGAAAACGGCGATACCTAATGGTTCGCCAGCTTGGCGCAGCATGCGACCCAGTTGACCGTTGCCCAGTACGCAAACGGGTTTCATTACGCATCCCTCGGGTCTGGGTTATTGAGTACGTCGTTAGTTTGTATTTCACGCCAAGTGGATAAGCGATTAAAAACAGCGGTATCTGCAATGGCTAATACTTGCGCCGCTAACAGCGCGGCATTTGCTGCACCAGCTTTGCCAATGGCAAGCGTACCCACTGGGATGCCTTTTGGCATCTGAACGATGGAATATAAGCTATCAACACCACTGAGTGCCGCGCTTTGTACAGGAACACCAAAAACAGGCACTAAGGTTTTGGCCGCTATCATACCTGGTAGGTGGGCTGCACCACCTGCACCTGCAATGATCACATCAAAACCATTTTCTTTGGCGGTTTCGGCAAACGAAAACAGTTTATCGGGTGTACGGTGTGCAGAAACAATTTCGACGTGAAAAGGAATTTGGAGTTCGGTTAATACATCAGCAGCGTGCTGCATGGTCGTCCAATCACTTTTCGAACCCATAACAATGGCGATTTTTGCCGCAGATTGAGCAGAAGCTTGGGCAGTCATTTGGTGCTTTCCTGTATTGAAAAAAACGTCACCCGAAGGTGGAGAATTGAATTGAGTCGATCATATCATGACAAAGCAGCAAGGAAAACGTTTGCGTGATTAATAAGTAAGCAAACAGTCGCGTTTACGAGCAAGAACTTTCATGGGTATTATTCAAAGGGAAAGAAAATCAGTTCAATACCGTGTTCATTAATCACAAAGGCTGAGCCTTCATGATGCCATGCACCTAATACACCTCGGAAATGTAGCCTGCCATCAATATTGATTTCATGAATGGCTGGGCGGTGGGTATGGCCATGAATCATCCACTGCGCTTGGTGTCTTTGTAGCGCATTAACAACCGCTTGTGGATTAACATCCATGATAGACTCGGTTTTCATGCTACTGGCGTACTGGCTATTTTTACGCATTTTCTGTGCTATTCGGCGGCGAATAAACAGAGGGAGCGTGAGAAAAATACGTTGTATCCAAGGAGTGTGAACTTTTTTACGGTAGTTTTGATAAGCCATATCATCAGTGCATAAGGTATCACCGTGTAGAATTAAAATGCGCTTATCATAAATATCGAGAACAGTTTCTTGGGGTAAAATCGTCATTCCACACTGCTTGGCATAGCGTTTACCAATTAAAAAATCACGGTTGCCATGTATAAAGTAACAAGGAATACCTTTGGCTGTGAGTTGTTTTAGCTCGTTCGCAACGCGCTGATGAAGCGGGTTATCATCATCATCGCCCACCCAATAATTGAAAAAATCACCGAGGATATACAGGCTATCGGCGTGGATGGCTCGTTGTTGAATAAAATTGATAAAACCGGCGGTGATCGCCGGTTCATCTTCACTCAAATGCAGATCTGCAATGATGTAAGTAGACATAGAGACAGGATTACTCGCTGACAGTCACTTTTTCGATCACCACATCTTCACGAGGAACGTCTTGGTGGAAACCGCTACGGCCAGTTGAAACGCCTTTGATTTTATCAACCACGTCCATACCTTCAACAACTTCAGCAAATACGCAGTAACCCCAACCATCTGGGCGCTCTGAGCGGAAGTTTAAGAAGTCATTATCAACGACGTTGATAAAGAATTGTGCAGTGGCAGAGTGTGGGTCGTTAGTACGAGCCATTGCTAGTGTGCCACGGGTATTTTTTACACCGTTGTTTGCTTCGTTTTTAATAGGCGCTTTCGTGTTTTTTTGTTCCATGCCCGGCTCAAAACCACCGCCTTGGATCATGAAGCCGTTAATAACACGGTGGAAAATGGTATTATTGTAGAAACCTTCACGGCAGTAAGTTAAAAAGTTTTCGACTGTGACTGGCGCTTTATCGTCAAATGTTTTGATAACAATGTCGCCGTGATTGGTATGAAATGTAACCATAATAGCTATCCTGAATAATTGTTTTTTGTGCGCTATCTTGCGAAAGCGTTGAGATCTGCACGTTTATATCACAGATAAAACCTGACTTGAAGCGACAGTGCGTTTTGCAGGTGGTTTATAGCATAATAGGTGTGTATTAAATGCCTATTGAATCCAACAATAAAAGGCAGGGTAAACCCTTGCATTCTTAAGGTGATCGGGGTTCAATAACATGGTATTTTACCGATAGAAATCGATAATCATTTTTCACTTACATGGAAAAGTCCAGATGCTACAAATTTTTAATACACTAAGTCGTCAAAAAGAAGAGTTTAAGCCCATCCACGCAGGAAAGATTGGGATGTATGTGTGTGGCATCACTATCTACGACTTGTGTCATATCGGCCATGGCCGGACATTTGTGGCATTTGATGCAATTAGCCGCTATTTGCGCTATTTGGGCTATGATTTGAATTATGTCCGTAACGTCACGGATATTGATGACAAAATCATTAAACGTGCCGCGGAAAATAAGGAAAGTGTTGAAGAACTCACCACTCGCATGTTAGCGGAAATGCACAAAGATTTCGATGCGTTGAATATTCTTCGCCCTGATAGCGAGCCACGTGCAACGCGGCATATTAGCGAAATTATTGAGCTGACTGAAAGCTTAATTGAACGTGGTCATGCTTACGTGGCAGATAACGGCGATGTGATGTTCGAAGTGAAAACTGACCCAAATTACGGCTTGCTATCTCGCCAAGATTTAGAACAACTTCAAGCGGGTGCGCGTGTTGAAGTGGCGGATGTTAAACGCAATCCAATGGACTTCGTGCTTTGGAAAATGTCCAAAGAAGGTGAGCCAAGCTGGGAATCACCTTGGGGTTTAGGTCGTCCAGGCTGGCACATTGAATGTTCGGCGATGAACAGCAAAACATTGGGTAATCATTTTGATATTCACGGCGGCGGCTCAGATTTAATGTTCCCGCATCATGAAAATGAGATTGCTCAATCCACTTGTGCGCATGATGGCCCGTATGTGAACTATTGGATGCACTCAGGCATGGTCATGGTAGACAGAGAGAAAATGTCGAAGTCTCTCAATAACTTCTTCACCATTCGTGATGTGCTTGAGTATTACGATGCCGAAACCGTGCGTTATTTCCTGCTTTCAGGCCATTATCGTAGCCAACTGAATTATACGGAAGAAAACCTGAAGCAAGCGCGCACCGCGTTAGAGCGTATGTACACTGCATTACGTGGCACAGAAAAATCTGCAAAACCAGCGGGCGGAGAAGCCTTTAAAGCCCGTTTCGTTGAAGCCATGAACGATGATTTTAATACACCAGAAGCCTATTCTGTGCTATTTGACATGGTACGTGAAATCAATCGTTTGAAAACGGAAGATATGGCTGCTGCTAATGGTATGGCTGCAGAACTGCGTGAACTAGCAGGCGTGCTCGGTTTACTAGAACAAGATCCAGAAAACTTCCTAAAAGGCGGCGCTCAAGGTGAAGATGATGCGGAAGTCGCAAAAATCGAAGCGTTAATTCAACAGCGATTAGATGCACGTCAAAATAAAGATTGGGCACAAGCCGATGCTGCGCGTGATGAGCTGACAGCGATGGGGATTGTGCTGGAGGATTCATCTGCGGGGACAACGTGGCGCCGTAAATAAACACCTACGCGTCATATTTCGCG
>NZ_JAMPNZ010000021.1:0-208223 GCF_028479625.1 Providencia sp. PROV197 | reverse complement strand
CTCAAAGCTCAAAGCTCAAAGCTCAAAGCTCAAGAGGCATCAGTAGCTATTTATCAGGGACAAATGCACTATTCATCAGTTTAATGATTGGGTCGGATTTTTTATAACTATTGATAAGAGGAACGAGGCGTTTGAAGTGTTCGCTGGCACAGTGAATATCAAGCGCGTGTTGATCGGGCCATTCTTCAATAAAAACAAAATGCCCAGGATTTTTTTGGTCAACATATAAATCATAGCTGATACAAAGGGGTTCTTGTTTTGTCGCTTCTACAAGCTCCTGATATAACGGCATAACTGTTTCAATCGCTTCAGCTTTAATAAAATCTTCTGCAATCACTTTTAACATAATGGACTCCTTCCTTTTTGAATTAAATACTGTATGAAATTACAGTTATATAACCATAGGGAGTGCACTGACGCAATAGCAGAATACCGATAATCAATGAAACTTTTTAATTGGTAAAGTAATAATTTGAATGTAGATAAGCAACAAAAAAGCCTTGTTGGTTTCCCAGCAAGGCTTTTTAATCAGCATTACTTTAGATTAGAAACTCGCTGGTTTCGCCATTTCTGAAGTTGCTACATTTGACGCCACATGACCACCAGCACCACCTTTACCTTCAAAAGTAGAGGTTTCGCGCTGGTACTCAGTAATCTCAAATGGCGCCGCTGCATCTACAGGGGCAGGGGCTTTGGTCATTGGTGAGTACGAATGACGTTTATGCAAGCTAGTTGCATCAGTATTAGCAATTACTGGTGCCTCGACCTTAGTTGGTTCAACCTCTACAGAGGCAATTGGCTGCTCAACGACTGGCTCAGTAACGGTTTCAGTTTCAGCAATCTCTTCGGCTGCAGCGATTGTTGGTTGAGTATTTTCTTCAACCATAACCTCAGCAGCCGTTTCAATTGCGGTATCAGCGGCAACAATCACGTCTTCTACGTCAGTTTTTACCTTGTCGATAGGCGTTTCTGTTGCAGTAATAACATTATGTGTTTCAACAGGTTGTGGTTCAACAGTTTCGCTGACATACACGACCTCAACAGGTTCAGCTTCTTCATCAGCAGCCACTACATCAACAACAGGTGTTGCTACAACGGCTAGGGCTTCAGATTGGCTTTCCGTCTTAGCTATTTCTACCGTGTTTGTATTGACAGACTCAGTGCTATTTTGTTGTTCAAGCATTTCCTCATTAGTCATAATTGCCATGCTCTCTTGTTGAGGCTGAACAATTGGGTAATGAATGAAAACTTTACCAGAAGCTAGCTCAGGTGATGCTACTGCTGCGGCTAATGGCATTGGTGAACTATTGAGATGACGCTCATCACGGTAACGACGGCGACGTTGCCCACTTACACGTAAGTGACGAGGAGAGCGGCGCGAACGGCGAGGAATGATGGTGTCTTGTTTCTCTTCGCCATCAGTTTGATGAGTTAAATCTTGTAGATCGTCAGCTTGTACTTGGCCTTCAGCTTGGTTAACTACCGCAACTGGTGCTGGTAATGCAGCAACTGGTGCGGATACAGCGACAACGGGCTCTGCAACATCAGTTTTGACCATTTGTTCGTTATCAGTCACACGAATTTTTTGTGTTAACTGGCGACGCTGGCGGCGAGGAGCAGCAGGACGCTGTTCTTCTTCTCTTGCATTTGTTGTTTCAACGTTATCTTGTTGTGCATCTTGCTGAGTTTTTGCAGTTTGTTGCTGACGTTTTTCATCTTGACGACGACGGCGATCAGCACGCTGTTCACGACGTTGCTGCTGGTTGTCACGGTTTGCATTTTCAGCCGTTTGCTCATCTTGCGGTGCCGTATTTTTATTATTACGGCCCTTGTTACGATTATTCGTTTCTTCCGATGAAGCATTGCGATCATTGCGGTTATTACGATTGTCGCGACTATCACGACTTTCGTTATCATCACGATCACGACGATTATTGTTACGGCGATCATTATTACGACGACGATCGTTATTACGGCGACGGTCATTATTATTGCGAGCTTTAGGGGCAGGTGCTTCGACCACTTTCTCTTCTTCACCACCAAAGAGGCCTTTAAAGAATGCAGCAATTTTACTGAATAAGCCTGGCTGAGCAGGTTCATTTGACGTTGTTTTTACTGGCGCTTTAACGGGCGCGACTTCTTTAGGTTTAGCGGAAGAAAGCTCAACTGGCTCTTGTAATGCAAAAGCGGAAATCGCAGGTTGCTCAGGTACTTTACGCTCAGACGTTGTTTCATCGGTATGAGTTAAGGTTTCAGTTTCGTGATATTGAGCTAGGTTATAGCTCAGAGTATTCACTTCTTCACCTTTACGGATACGGATTACATGGAAATGAGGTGTCTGCATCTGGTCATTTGGTACGATAACAACGCGAACGTGAGTTTGGCGTTGTTCAATTTCGCTGACGGCTTTACGTTTTTCGTTTAGCAAGTAAGACGCGATTTGCACAGGAACAATCGCGTGAACTTCATGCGTATTTTCCTTCAGTGCTTCTTCTTCGATTAAACGAAGAACCGATAATGACAGTGATTCGTTATCACGAATTGTCCCAGTTCCCATACAACGAGGGCACACATGGTGGCTTGACTCGCCTAATGATGGGCTTAAACGTTGGCGGGACATTTCGAGTAAACCGAAACGAGAGATACGGGCAATTTGAATACGTGCACGGTCTTGGCGAACGGCTTCACGTAAGCGGTTTTCCACTTCACGTTGGTGCCTAACTGGCGTCATATCAATAAAGTCAATGACAATTAGGCCACCAAGGTCACGTAGACGTAATTGACGGGCAATTTCATCCGCTGCTTCAAGGTTAGTATTGAACGCAGTTTCTTCGATGTCACCACCACGAGTAGAACGTGATGAGTTGATATCAATCGCAGTCAATGCTTCTGTTGTATCAATGACTAACGCACCACCTGAAGGTAAACGTACTTCACGTTGGAACGCAGATTCAATTTGAGATTCGATTTGGTAATGGCTGAATAATGGAACATCACCACTGTAGTGTTTGATTTTACTAGCAAAATCGCCACGACCAATCGCTTCGATATGGTTACGAGCCATTTCGACGACTTTCGGATTATCAATTAGAATCTCGCCAATGTCTGGACGTAGATAATCGCGGAACGCACGCACAATAACATTACTTTCCTGATGGATTAGGAAAGGTGCAGGGCGGTTCTCAGCGGCTTTTTGGATGGCTTCCCAGTGGCGTAAGCGGTACAGTAAATCTTGTTGTAGGGATTCTGCAGACTTACCAACACCAGCCGTGCGGACAATCAGACCCATACCATCTGGAATTTCTAAAGAAGACAGTGCTTCTTTGAGTTCCGTACGGTCTTCACCTTCAATACGACGAGAAATACCGCCTGCGCGTGGGTTATTTGGCATTAACACTAAATAGCTACCTGCCAGACTAATAAAAGTAGTTAACGCTGCACCTTTATTACCACGTTCTTCTTTATCAACTTGAACAATAACTTCTTGGCCTTCTTTTAACACATCTTTAATGTTAGGACGGCCTTGAGAGTGATAGTTGCTTGGGAAGTATTCACGAGCGATTTCTTTGATAGGAAGGAAACCGTGTCTTTCTGCACCATAATCAACAAAAGCAGCTTCAAGACTAGGTTCGATACGGGTGATTTTACCTTTGTAAATGTTCGCCTTTTTTTGCTCATGACCTGGGCTTTCAATATCCAAATCATAGAGACGTTGCCCGTCAACAAGGGCAACACGCAACTCTTCCTGTTGAGTTGCGTTTATTAGCATTCTTTTCATGTTATTACTTACTCATTATTTTCTTTTAAATAAAGAGCAGCGAAAGAAAGAGCTACTGTAAACCGATGGCCTCGTGATTTTTACAAAACCGTCTGCCTCGCGGCAGTCGTTCGTATAGAGACGCGCAGTATTCGGTGAACCTGATTTTTAGATTAAAAATTCAGCGTTCTTAATTAGGGTGCCGTTGATTATCATTAAAACGGAAGTACCTAACCCAATAAGCCAAAATTCGTTGCTCGCTAATTTATTTGATATTGCTAAATGTCTTACGCCATTGCTGCATTGTTACGCTATCAAATAAGAAATCCTATAAACGCCAATTTTCGTTTTTTAAACATCTTGGCAACTGCATATTATTCCATTGCCATGTGCATTATAGCAAGTCGATAAGGAAGTTATATGGAAATTTTATTTAGAAATAGGAAAAATCATGCAGAAAATAACCAAAATAAAAAAAAACATAAAAAAATTCGTGGAGTCGGTATGATAGAGAGAGTTAATAAGCGCATATTTTAATCAATTAGAGTTAACGCATTTTCGAATGAATACACAAAATCAAGTTCAATTTATAGACATCAGCGATGACGAGGCTGGGCAACGCATCGATAACTTTTTGCTCGCTAAACTTAAAGGCGTACCAAAAAGCATGATTTATCGCATTATCCGTAAAGGGGAAGTGCGTGTAAATAAAGGGCGGATTAAGCCTGAGTATAAACTTGTCGAAGGGGATCAAGTTCGTGTTCCGCCAGTCAGAGTCGCTGAGCGTGAGGTGCCCGCAGTTTCCGCTAAATTAGATAAAGTGGCGGCATTAGCTAACTGCATTTTATTTGAAGATGATTCCATACTTGTACTGAACAAACCTTCTGGTACAGCAGTACATGGCGGAAGTGGTTTGAGCTTTGGTGTTATTGAGGGGCTGCGGGCCTTGCGGCCTGAAGCTCGTTTTCTTGAACTGGTTCATCGCCTCGATAGGGACACGTCAGGAATTTTATTAGTTGCGAAAAAACGTTCTGCCTTAAGAGCATTGCATGAACAGTTGCGCTTGAAAACTATGCAAAAAGATTACCTGGCCTTAGTGCGTGGTCATTGGCAATCTCATGTTAAAGTGGTTCAAGCACCGTTGTTGAAAAATATTTTGCAAAGTGGTGAGCGAGTCGTCAAAGTGAGTAGCGAAGGAAAACCATCGGAAACGCGCTTTAAAGTCGAAGAACGTTTTGATAATGCAACGTTAGTGAAAGCGAGTCCTGTGACGGGACGAACACATCAAATTCGTGTGCACACTTTATATGCAGGTCACCCAATTGCGTTTGATAACCGTTATGGTGACGAATTATTCGATAGCCAATTAGCAGATACAGGCCTCAATCGGTTGTTCCTGCACGCAAGCGCATTAAAATTCACTCATCCCAAAACTGGGGAAGAGATGCGGCTGCAAGCGCCAATGGGTGCAGAGCTAAACCATTGTTTAAAAGTATTACGTAACCGTAAAACCACATCGTAAGCATCACTCGTTGGCGGGTAGAAGGTCATTACCCGCCAATTATTTTTATTAACCCAATAGTGGGTTAACATCATGCTGGCGTAGCATATCTAGCAGCAAAATAATCGGTAAGCCAATTAAAGTGTTAGGGTCACGTCCCTCTAACCTATCAAATAAAGTTATACCTAGCCCTTCAGATTTAAAACTTCCTGCACATTGGAACGGTTCTTCTTTATACAAGTAGTTGGTGATCTCTTGGTCAGTTAAGTTTCGAAAATAGACATCGAACAATTCACATTGCAGATTAAATTTTCCTGTCGCGGAATCTAATAGGCACAACCCAGTATAAAATGTGATTTTATGACCAGAGGCTGCTTTCAATTGTTTGAATGCATTTTCAAAGGTATGGGGCTTGCCGACAATTTTTCCATCAATAACACACACTTGATCAGAACCAATAATTAAATGTTGAGCGTATTGTTCTGTCAGTGCAGCGGCTTTGGCATGAGATAACCGCAGGACTAAAGCTTGAGCCGATTCATTTAAAACAGGTGATTCATCAATGTTCGGCGGTGAGGCTAAAAACGGCAAACCTAATTTTTTTAATAAGGATTGCCGATAGGGTGAAGTTGACGCCAAAATAATCGATTTCATGATTTTTCTCAAAACTCGTAGCCAAAAGGGTTAACTCATTTTAAACTATAAACCGCAAAACCTGCGATTTTTTGGTGAAAAGGCGAGTTTACCCCGCCTTTTTCTTTGACTATAGCTCATTACAAAGTTAATATGCGCGCCTTATGCAAAAGGTAAAATTACCCCTGACTATCGATGCGCAGCGTGCAGCTCAGAAAAACCTCGACTATGTCGGGAGTTATACACCTGAGCAAGTTGCACGTCTTGCAGAATCAGTAGTCAGTGTAGACAGTGATGTAGAAACCGAATTATCATTTAATATTGATAAACAGCGTCTCACGGTTATCGAAGGGAAATCCGATGTGGATCTCACCCTCCAATGCCAACGCTGCGGAAAAAATTTCAAGCATCATGCCTACGTATCGTATTGTTTTAGTCCTGTCGTCAATGACGAAAAGGCCGAAGCATTACCGGAGCTCTACGAGCCAATTCAAATTGATGAATTTGGTGAAATAGATTTGCTGGGAATGATAGAAGATGAAATAATTCTTTCCTTACCAGTTGTTCCGGTTCATGATTCTGAACACTGTGAAGTGTCCGAAGCGGACATGGTGTATGGTGAACTGCCTCCTGAGGCAGAAAAGCCAAACCCATTTGCCGTATTAGCCAGTTTAAAGAAAAGTACTTAAGGAGTAAGGTCAATGGCCGTACAACAGAATAAACCAACTCGTTCAAAACGCGGTATGCGTCGTTCACATGATGCACTGACTGCTACCCTAGTTTCTGTAGATAAAACTTCAGGTGAAACTCACCTGCGTCACCATGTGACTGCAGACGGTTTCTACCGTGGCCGTAAGGTTATCAGCAAGTAATTGTTGGTACCTTGGCTAATCTAACCATTGCGTTAGATGCTATGGGCGGGGATGTTGGTCCCCGCGTCACAGTGCCTGCTGCATTGCAGGCTCTGGCATCTAATTTAGCACTCAAATTACTGCTTGTCGGTCAACCCGAAGCCATTCAACCCTTGCTTGCACATCTAAGTGCCGAGCAAATTTCGCGTGTCGAAATTATCCCTGCGGATGGAATTATTGCTAACGATGCCAAACCATCAAACGCAATAAGACAAAGCAAAGGAACATCGATGCGAGTGGCCTTAGAGTTGGTGAAAACAGGGCAGGCACAAGCGTGCGTGAGTGCTGGCAATACAGGCGCATTGATGGGGTTAGCGAAATTGATGTTAAAGTCGATAGATGGCATTGAGCGTCCAGCGCTAATGACAATCTTACCTAACCAGCAGAAAAAACAAACGGTAGTGTTGGATTTAGGGGCAAACGTCAATTGCAGTAGTGAAATGTTAGTGCAATTTGCCGTAATGGGTTCAGTGATGGCTGAAGAAGTGGTCAATATCACAAAACCGAAAGTTGCTTTGCTCAATATCGGTGAAGAAGAGAGCAAAGGACTGGATAATATCCGCGAAGCCGCCGCAATATTAAAAGAAACGGCGTCCATTAACTATATTGGTTACGTTGAAGGTAATGAGTTACTGACAGGTAAAACCGATGTATTAGTGTGTGACGGCTTCGCGGGTAACGTCTCATTAAAAACAATGGAAGGAGTCGTTCGCGTTATTCTCTCCTTGTTAAAATCGGCGGACGACGAAAAGAAAAAACGCAGTTGGATAATGCAACTGGCGAAAAAATGGCTAAAAAAACGTTTAATGAAGCGTTTTGGGGATATGAACCCCGACCAGTATAACGGTGCGACTCTGTTAGGATTAAAAGGTATTGTGATCAAGAGTCATGGTGCGGCTAACGAAAGTGCATTTAAAGCTGCGATTGACCGCGCAGTGCAAGCTGTTGAAAAACAAGTACCAGAAAGAATAACAGCGCGATTAAATATTGTTTTACCCAGGAGCGATCAATAACCTATGGCTATGTACAGTAAAATCTTAGGAACAGGCAGCTACTTGCCAGCGCAAGTTCGTACCAATGCTGATCTGGAAAAAATGGTTGATACTTCTGATGAATGGATTGTGACCCGCACTGGGATACATGAAAGAAGAATTGCTAACGAAGACGAAAATGTCTCTGTAATGAGTTTTCATGCTGCACAAAAAGCGCTTGAAATGGCACAGGTTGAGGCCAGCGAGATAGGTTTAATCATTGTTGCCACCACTTCTGCAACGCATGCATTCCCAAGTGCAGCGTGCCAAGTGCAGCAAATGCTAGGAATCAATGATTGCGCGGCATTTGACGTTGCGGCGGCCTGTGCAGGCTTTACTTATGCGATCAGTATTGCTGACCAGTTTGTTAAAACAGGGATGACGAAAAAGGCCCTTGTTATTGGCGCTGATGCATTATCAAAAACATTAGACCCAGAAGATCGTGGTACCATCATCTTATTTGGTGACGCCGCAGGTGCTGTTGTGGTTGGTGAGTCTAATGAACCTGGCATTATTTCTACCCATTTACACGCTGATGGGCGCTATGGGGATTTACTCGCGTTGCCTAATCGTAGCCGTTGCTCTGACGACTCTGCGTATTTAACGATGACGGGTAATGAAGTATTCAAAGTTGCAGTCCGCGAATTAGCGCATATTGTTGATGAAACACTGGAAAAAAGTGGGATTGCAAAAGAAGAACTTGATTGGTTAGTGCCACATCAAGCAAATTTAAGAATTATTTCTGCGACGGCAAAAAAACTTGATATGACTATGGACAAAGTGGTTATCACCTTAGACCGTCATGGCAATACTTCTGCGGCATCTGTCCCAACTGCACTTGATGAAGCAGTGCGTGATGGACGTATCCAACGTGGCCAACTTGTGCTGTTAGAAGCCTTTGGCGGTGGTTTCACGTGGGGCTCTGCCTTAGTTCGTTTTTAATTTATTGAGAAAACAGACATGACACAATTTGCGATGGTATTTCCCGGACAGGGTTCTCAGTCTTTAGGAATGTTAGCGGCATTAGCTGAAGAAAATAAGCTGGTTGAGCAAACATTTGCTGAAGCATCAGAAGCATTGGGTTACGATCTTTGGGCATTAGTCCAAAATGGGCCAGAAGAAGAATTAAATAAAACATGGCAAACACAGCCCGCATTATTAGCCGCGTCTGTGGCAATTTTCCGTGTTTGGCAAGCTAAAAACGGTGCAATGCCTTCAATGATGGCAGGGCATAGCCTGGGTGAGTACTCCGCATTAGTTTGTGCAGGTGTCATTGACTTCAAAGAAGCGATTAAACTTGTTGAATTGCGTGGTAAATTGATGCAAGAAGCGGTTCCTGAAGGTACAGGCGCAATGTATGCGATTATCGGCTTAGATAATGAATCTATTGAAAAAGCCTGCCAAGAAGCGGCACAAGGTCAAGTCGTTTCACCCGTGAATTTTAACTCCCCAGGCCAAGTGGTCATTGCAGGGGAAAAAGCAGCGGTTGAACGAGCAGGTGCTGCGTGTAAAGAAGCGGGTGCAAAACGTGCACTGCCATTATCAGTTAGTGTGCCTTCACATTGTGCATTAATGAAGCCTGCTGCTGATAAATTAGCCGAAGCGTTAGAAAAAATCGAATTTTGTGAGCCAGTCTATCCAGTTATCAACAATGTTGATGTTAAAATTGAGCAATCGGCGCAAAATATTCGTGATGCGTTAGTTCGTCAACTGTATAATCCAGTACGCTGGACAGAAACAGTAGAATTGATGGCAGATCAAGGTGTTGAACACCTTATCGAAATGGGGCCAGGTAAAGTGTTGACTGGTCTTACCAAGCGAATTGTCTCTAATTTAACTGCCGTAGCAGCCAATGATCCTGTATCATTAAGCACTGCTTTAGAAAATAGCTGAGGACGACATGAGCTTTGAAGGAAAAATTGCACTAGTAACAGGTGCTAGCCGTGGGATTGGTAAAGCCATTGCTTTAACATTAATCGCGCGCGGTGCAACCGTTATTGGCACAGCAACCAGCGAAAAAGGCGCAGAAGCCATTACTGCTTATCTTGATGGTAAAGGGAAAGGTTTAGCGTTAAACGTGACTGATGCAGCATCAATCGAAGAAACTTTGACTAAGATCCGTGAGGAATTTGGTGAAATTGATATTTTGGTTAATAATGCAGGTATCACTCGCGATAACTTATTGATGCGTATGAAAGAAGAAGAGTGGCAAGATATTATTGACACGAATCTTTCATCCGTTTACCGTTTGTCTAAAGCCGTTTTGCGTGCCATGATGAAAAAACGTTGTGGGCGTATTATTTCTATCGCATCAGTTGTGGGTGTGATGGGGAATGCGGGACAAACAAACTATGCAGCAGCGAAAGCTGGGCTAATTGGTTTTAGTAAATCATTAGCTCGGGAAGTCGCTTCTCGTGGTATCACTGTTAATGTTGTTGCTCCAGGTTTTATCGAAACGGATATGACTAAAGCATTGACAGATGAGCAGCGTGCAGGCATTTTATCTCAGGTTCCTGCAGATAGACTGGGTGATGCACAAGAAATTGCCAGTGCTGTAGCGTTTTTAGCTTCTGACGAAGCTGCTTACATCACAGGTGAAACATTGCATGTCAATGGTGGCATGTACATGATCTAAAGAAATGATGGGACTACTTGCATTATTAGTGTTATCTAACGCTAAATAATGCAAAATAATGGTTCCAACAGCCGGGATTGGGTTGTATCTTTTCCTGTATTTCATAAACTACGAAAACCATCGCGAAAGCGAGTTTTGATAGGAATTTTAATAGTATGAGCACTATCGAAGAACGCGTTAAGAAAATCATCGTTGAACAACTGGGTGTTAAAGAGGAAGAAGTTGTAAATGCAGCTTCATTTGTTGATGACTTGGGCGCTGATTCTCTTGACACAGTTGAGCTGGTTATGGCTCTGGAAGAAGAGTTCGATTGCGAAATCCCTGACGAAGAAGCTGAAAAGATCACAACAGTACAGGCTGCGATTGACTACGTCGAGAACGCATCTAAATAATTGTACGAAAAACATGTCTAGGCGATCACTCGATCGCCTATGTTCCTTTTGTAACTTTTCCCTCCTTGGAGGAAATACGTGTCTAAGCGTCGTGTAGTCGTAACCGGACTGGGCATGTTATCTCCTGTCGGCAACACAGTTGAGTCATCATGGAAAGCTGTTTGTGACGGACAGAGTGGTATCAGCCTCATTGAACATTTTGATACTACTAACCACGCAACTAAATTTGCTGGCTTAGTAAAAGATTTCAATTACGAAGATTTTGACATCTCTCGCAAAGATGCGAAGAAGATGGACCCATTTATTCAATATGGTATTGCAGCAGGCTTCCAAGCCTTTAAAGATGCTGGATTGGAAGTAACAGAAGCCAATGCTACTCGTATCGGTTTAGCGATTGGTTCTGGTATTGGCGGGTTAGGGTTAATTCAGGATAACTGTGAAGCACTGATGGCAGGTGGTCCTCGTAAAGTTAGCCCATTCTTCGTGCCATCGACAATCATTAACTTGGCGGCGGGCCATTTAAGCATTATGTACGGTTTACGTGGTCCAAGCATTTCTATTGCCACAGCATGTACATCGGGCGTTCACAATATTGGTCACGCAGCACGTATGATTGCCTATGGCGATGCAGACGTTATGTTGGCAGGCGGTACTGAAAAAGCAACGACACCATTAGGTGTGGCAGGCTTTGGTGCTGCGCGTGCTCTATCAACTCGCAATGATGACCCACAAGCGGCAAGTCGCCCTTGGGATAAAGACCGTGATGGTTTTGTTCTCGGTGATGGTGCAGGTATCATTATTCTTGAAGAATATGAACATGCGAAAGCACGTGGCGCTAAAATTTACGCAGAAGTTGCTGGCTTTGGTATGAGCAGTGATGCTTACCATATGACATCTCCGCCAGAAAATGGTGAAGGTGCTGCATTAGCAATGGAAAATGCGCTAAAAGATGCTGGCATTAAGGCGAGCGAAGTGGGTTACATCAATGCCCATGGCACATCAACCAATGCAGGTGACTTAGCGGAAGCACAAGCGGTTATGTCTGTATTTGGTGAAGATTCAAATGTGTTAGTGAGTTCGACGAAATCCATGACAGGTCACCTATTAGGTGCTGCAGGAGCGGTTGAATCTATCTTCACGATTTTGTCTTTGTGTGATCAAATTGTCCCTCCAACGATTAACTTAGACAGCCCTGATGAGGGTTGTACGTTAGATTTCGTTGCGAATAAAGCACGTAAAGTTGAGAACATGGAGTACGCTCTGTGTAACTCCTTCGGCTTTGGTGGCACAAACGGTTCATTGATTTTCCGCCGTTACCACGCAGAATAATCAAATTGTCCACCATTAATTCAGCCTCAGTTGTGTATGCAACTGGGGCTTTATTTTGCCAGCTTCTTTGCACAGCTCTGTGCTTTAGTTTATGATAGTTCTACCTGATTACTGTCTGATTTATCAGCTTTTATTATAAGTATTATCAATGTCATATTGGGTTAATGGCCAACCTTGTCAACAAATTAGTGTCTCTGATCGCGCCGTTGCGTTCGGGGATGGTTGTTTCACGACCATTCATGGAGTGAATCAGCAAGCGCAGATGCTCAAAGAACACATTGCGCGTTTAACACGTGACTGCTTAAGATTAAAAATTACCGCACCTGATTGGGGGGAATTAGAACATCATTTAACGGAAATTTGTACACAACAAGTGGATGAAGAATTTGTTCTAAAGGTCATTATCAGCCGTGGTGTAGGTGGGCGAGGTTACAGTTCTATAGGCTTTACTCAGCCTACCATTATTGTCAGTGTTTCCCCCTTTCCATCACACTATACTCAGTTACAATGCCAAGGGGCTAAGCTGATATTGAGCCAAACACCTGTTTCTCGAAATCCATTATTGGCAGGGATGAAACATTTAAATCGCCTTGAGCAAGTATTGATCCGCCAGGAAATCGATGAGGCTCAAGCGGATGAAGCGATTGTGCTCGATACAGATGGCATCATTATTGAGTGTTGTAGTGCAAATGTATTTTGGCGTATCGGGCAAACTGTTTATACCCCTGTATTATCGCATTGTGGGGTGAACGGATTAATGAGACAAAAGATCATAGCGTTATTAGTAGGGAGTCAGTACCATCTTGAAGAAGTTGAGCGGTTCGCGTCAGTATTAGCTCACTGCGATGAAGTGATTATGTGTAATGCGTTGATGCCTGTTCTACCCGTTAAAAGCATCCAAATAGCTTCACAAGAAAATCCGTTGCATTATGCATCACGGGAGCTGTTCGAATACTTATTTTTGCGCTGCAAAATCTAGTTTGCATAAATTAAAGTCCTAATACGCATTGATGTGGTCAATAAATGAAATTAGCTAAAAAAATCATTTTAATTGCTGTTGTTCTGATTACCGTTGTGGCGATTGCACTTTATTTGCAATATCGCCAAGTACTGAATTACGCTAAAACACCGATTAACCTTACGGAAGAAAAGATTTTCACTGTGCCTGCGGGGACTGGACGTGTGGCTTTTGAAGCATTGCTTATTAATGAAAAATTGATTGAGCAGGGCAATGAATTTCAATGGTTACTGAAATTGCGACCTGAATTGGCGCAGCTTAAAGCGGGCACATACCGTTTGCAACCTGACATGGATGTAGAACAGCTACTAAAATTAATCGTAAGCGGTAAAGAAGCGCAGTTTTCTATTCGCTTTATTGAAGGTAATCGTTTAGTAGATTGGAGTAACATCCTGCGTGATGCGCCATACTTAGCGCATAAATCAACGGAAATGACACCGACTGAACTCTACAATGCGATTGACTTTAAAGGCGAAGGAACCTTAGAAGGTTGGCTGTATCCTGATACCTATTTATATACTGCTGGAACGGCGGATACTGAGATTTTGAAACGTGCACATAAGCGCATGCAGGCTAGCCTTGAAGATGAATGGAAGGGGCGTGATAGGGATCTGCCGTATAAAAATGCGTATGAAATGCTGATAATGGCATCAATCATTGAAAAAGAAACGGGTGTTGACAGCGAACGTTCGCAAGTTGCCTCGGTATTTGTCAATCGCTTGAAGCAAAAAATGCGTTTACAAACCGATCCAACCGTCATTTACGGCTTGGGTGATAAATATCGTGGTAAAATTTATCGTAGTGATTTAGATAATTACACAGAATACAACACCTACAAAATTGATGGATTACCACCAACACCGATAGCAATGCCAAGTATTGCATCCATTAAAGCAGCTGCACATCCAGCCAAAACAGATTATTTGTATTTTGTCGCGGACGGCAAAGGGGGGCATACCTTTAGCCGTAACTTGAATGACCACAACCGTGCCGTCAAAGTTTACCGTCAAATTGAACAGCAAAACTGATAAAACATGAAAAACCAATTTATTGTTATTGAAGGATTAGAAGGCGCAGGGAAGACCACCGCAATCAATACGGTAGTTGATACTTTAAACCATGCAGGTATCAACGATATCGTTTTTTCCCGTGAGCCAGGGGGGACACCGCTAGCAGAAAAGCTACGAGAGCTCATCAAACAAGGTATTGAAGGGGATAAAGTCACAGATAAAGCCGAGCTTTTAATGCTGTATGCTGCCCGAGTGCAATTGGTTGATACCGTGATTAAACCCGCACTTGCCGCTGGAAAATGGGTTCTCGGTGATCGCCATGATATGTCATCACAAGCTTATCAAGGTGGTGGACGCCAGATTGATCGCCATTTAATGCAGTCCTTGCGTGATTTAGTGCTAGGTGATTTTAAACCCGACCTGACGTTATATCTTGATTTATCACCAGAACTTGGCCTACAACGTGCGCGTTCACGGGGTGAATTAGATAGAATTGAAAAAGAGTCGCTGGCTTTCTTTGAAAGAACACGTGAGAGATATCTGGAACTTGCAGCGAGTGATAAATCCATAATAACGATTGATGCAAGCCAAAATATTGAGCAAGTTCAAAACGATATTCGTACTGCGTTACTTAAATGGTTAGCGAAATAAGGTATTGAAGGCATGAATTGGTATCCTTGGTTAAATGAGCCTTACCGGCAAATGATTGCGGCTTACCAAAGTGGTCGGGGTCACCATGCCTTGTTGCTTCATTCCATATCAGGCAACGGTGCAGATGCATTGTGTTATGGGGTTAGCCGCTGGTTAATTTGCCAAAATCGTGATGGGATGAAAAGCTGTGGTAAGTGCCATAGTTGCCGTTTGATGTTAGCGGGAACACACCCAGACTACCATGTCATTGAGGTGGAAAAAGGTAAATCAACGGTCAGCGTTGATGCGGTTAGAAAACTGATTGAAACCTTGAGTAGTCATGCGCAGCAGGGCGGTAGCAAGGTGGTGTATATTCCCAGCACTGATGCACTTACCGATGCAGCGGCGAATGCACTGCTGAAAACCCTCGAAGAACCCGCTAAAGATACTTATTTTTTATTAGTGAGTGAAAAACAGGAAAATTTGTTAGCGACTATCCGCAGCCGTTGTTTGAGCCACTTTTTACCTGCGCCAGACTCACAAATCGCGTTATATTGGCTGCAAAAGCAAAAGCCAAATTTGGTTATGGATAATGCGGTTACCGCTTTAAAGCTTTGCCAAGGCGCACCCGTCGCGGCATTAGCGCTACTTGATGATAATCTATGGCAAAAGCGCGCTGCATTATGCCATAACATGGCATTAGCATTACAAAATCGCGATATGCTAGGTTTGTTACCCTCATTAAATATAGATGATGCAGTGATGTCTCTAAATTGGTTATTGAGCTTATTAGCAGATGCTATCAAGGTTCAGCAAGGCGCAGCGCAGTTTTGCATTAACCAGGACTATAGTGCTCAAGTGATGCAATTGGCGTCCATGATGAACCGTACACAACTTCATGATATTTATGAGCAATGGTTGTACTGTCGCTACCAATTACTGACCGTTTCTGCATTAAATCAGGAACTGCTTCTGGCTAATCAATTATTACAATGGGAAGCCTTACTGGCGAGCCCCTCATTTTAAAAAGAGTTAAATATGTTTGTTGTTGATTCACACTGCCATCTCGATTGTTTAGATTATGAAAAATTACATGCTAATGTTGATGATGTCATCGCAAAAGCGTCCGCTCGTGATGTCGGTTTTATGTTAGCGGTGGCAACTACGCTGCCAGGTTTTGAAAAAATGAAAACGCTTATTGGTGAACGAGAAAATATTGCATTTTCCTGTGGTATTCATCCTCTCAATTTGGATGAAGGGTACGATTTCGAGCGTTTAGCGCAACTTGCTGCTGGGCAAGAAGTCGTTGCATTAGGCGAAACAGGTTTAGATTATTATTATCAACAAGAAAATGCAGTATTACAGCAGGAGTCCTTTCGCCAACATATCCGTATTGGCCGAGAGGTCAATAAACCTGTTATCGTCCATACCCGCTCAGCGCGGGAAGATACGCTGGCAATCTTACGTGAAGAAAAGGTGATGGAGTGCGGCGGTGTATTGCATTGTTTTACGGAAGATAAAGACACGGCTATCGAGCTGCTTGATTTAGGTATGTACATTTCATTTTCCGGTATTGTGACATTCCGCAATGCAGAACAAATTCGCGAAGCCGCACGAATTGTCCCGTTGGATAGAATTCTCGTTGAAACGGATTCACCATACTTAGCGCCAGTTCCTCACCGTGGAAAAGAAAATCAGCCTGCTTATGTGCGTGATGTGGCTGAATACATGGCTGTACTCAAGGGCGTTAGTGTTGAGGAGATGGCTGATATCACCACACAGAATTTCAATCGATTGTTTCATTTAAATGTCGGCGTGAATAACGCATAATCAATACACGCTAATTAAATCATTCTTGAATTATTAAGGAAATTAACATGGCAGAAGAAACCATTTTCAGCAAAATCATCCGTCGAGAAATCCCTGCGGATGTGGTTTATCAAGATGAGCTGGTCACTGCTTTTCGTGATATTTCGCCACAAGCGCCATCTCACATTTTAATCATCCCTAATAAGCTTATCCCAACGGTAAACGATGTGACGCAGGATGATGAACTGGCACTTGGCCGTTTATTTACTGTTGCAGCCAAAATTGCGAAAGAAGAAGGCATTGCAGAAAACGGATACCGTTTAATCATGAATTGCAATGAACATTCAGGCCAAGAAGTTTTTCATATCCATATGCACTTAGTGGGTGGTCGCCCATTAGGCCCATTATTGGCAAAATAATGAAAATATTGGGTGCAACAATAAACCGCATTGCATTACTTGCTACAGTGGTAGCCGCACTGAGTGGTTGCCTCTATAAAAAACCGCAAGGCTTGGTTTTTAATGAACAACAGCGTGTGATTATGGAACCTGTTGTTTTAGCTCAAGGGATCATTGTTGAAAACCCAATTATCAGAGTAGAAAACCATCAACATGTTGCCACCATCAATGTTAGCAATGTGGGATCAAAAGCGGTAAATATTGCTTATCGCTTGTATTGGTACGACAAGCAAGGGTTGAGGGTGGATACATCGGCAGTGGAAGAACAATTAGTATTGCCGAGCTCTACAGAACAAATTCGTGCGATAACCTCTTCACCTCGTGCAGATAATCTGCGCATTCATATATTTTTATCCCCTAAGGCCGGAGAATAATAATGAAACGGATCTTAATGGTTGCTGCGGCAACGCTTATTTTGGCAGGCTGTCCGTCATACCCACCACAGCAACCGGTTGAGCAACCACCGATTGTCCCTATTGAGCCACAACAACCAGAGGTGACACCTCCGCCACCGCCAGATAAGGTACCAACACCACCTAAACAACAAACAACGGATTGGTCTGCGGCGATATCACCATTAGTCGCACAAATGGTTGCAGCTGATGGTGTGGAACCTGGTAAGGTTTTGTTAGTTGATTCAGTTAAAAATAATACAAATGGTTCACTTCCTGTTCAGCTAATTACATCAAATATGATGTCCGCGGTGGAAAATACGCAGCGTTTTAATGTCGTTCCACAAGATGTGGTTAACGCAGCACGTAAGACACTGGGTTTATCTCAAGAAGATAGCCTTGTGACTCGTAGTAAAGCAATTGGTTTGGGTCGTTATGTACAGGCAAATTATGTGATTTATAGTGTGATGTCAGGCTCAAACAAAGACCGTCGCCTTGAGATGCAATTAATGGAAGTGCAAACAGGTGAAATCATTTGGACTGGAAAAAAGAATATTGAGTGACATACCGTCATTACTTGCTTTACTTTCGACACATTTCCCAGCAATTTCAGCACAGTGCTGGGAAATATCTCCCTTGGCGGGGTTGTCTGGTGGCAGCTTTTTAGTTGAAAGTCATCAATCCAATTATCTGCTTAAACTGGTTGCTCGAGCGGATACACATCGGCAAAATGCCTTGTATGTCTCTCGGCGTAAAGAGGCTCGTATCTTACGGCAAATTCAGCATTTACCCTTTGCGCAGGCGGTGGTTGCACATAACGCCGAGTGGTTAGTTTTAGCTTGGCGTGAAGGACGACACCCTAGCGATAAAAAATTTTGCTCAGTCGAATTTCAGCGGGAACTCGCTAATACGATTGCTACTTTGCATTGTTCACCATTATTGACCTACACGTTACCCTTAAGGGCTGAAATTGCCCATTATGGGAAACGTATTGACCCACAACGTTTTTCTCCGCGCTGGAAGCGGATTCACCGAGACTTTTTACAAAAAAAGATGCCAAAGACGTTGAAATTGGCACCTGCCCATATGGATATTCATCCTAAAAATATTCTTATTCAAGAAGATGGCAAATTGATGTTATTGGATTGGGAATATACTGCAAATACCGATATTGCGTTTTCGCTGGAGACTTATTTTCAATTCAATAACTTGACCGTGCATCAGCGTCAGCAATTTCTGACGCAATATTGTGATATTCAAGGTGCTTACCATGATAAATTTCAGTTAATGCATCACTGTAATTTATGGTCTCCTTGGGTAAAATATATGACATTAATGTGGTATGAAGTGCAGTGGAATGAAAGTCGGCATTCTGACTTTTTGATACACTCTCAGCCACTACGACAATATTTCAGTTTGTTAGGCTAAATGCCTGGCAAACCTATATACAGATAATGAATGAAATAAGTGAGGCAGGTTATGGGCCCGATAATGCTAGATGTCCAAGGGTATGAACTGGACAATGAAGAACGTGAAATATTAGCTCATCCACTAGTGGGCGGCTTAATTTTATTTACCCGTAACTTTCATGATGCAGCGCAGTTGCGTGAACTGGTACGTCAAATTCGGGATGCATCAAGAAATCGGCTCTTGATTGCGGTAGACCAAGAAGGTGGACGGGTACAACGTTTTCGCGATGGTTTTACCGCGTTACCATCAGCACAAGCATTTGCAGCACTGAATAATGAGCATGACGGTGCCAAGCTAGCAGAAGAGGCGGGGTGGTTAATGGCCGCAGAAATGATAGCGATGGATATTGATATTAGTTTTGCACCTGTTCTGGATTTAGGTCATCAAAGTATTGCTATTGGTGAGCGTTCATTCCATGAAAATCCCGACATGGCGATGATGATGGCTGAGCGTTTTATTAAAGGTATGCATAGCGCTGGGATGAAAACAACAGGGAAGCATTTCCCTGGACATGGTGCAGTAAAAGCTGACTCCCATAAAGAAACACCGAGGGATGATCGTGCGCTTGATGTGATCCGTGGCAAAGATATGTCGATTTTTAAAGATTTTATTCAAAGGGAATTACTGGATGCCATCATGCCTGCACATGTTATTTATACGCAGGCTGATGATCGCCCAGCAAGCGGGTCGTCTTTCTGGTTAAAGTCCGTTTTACGTGAGCAACTTGGCTTTAATGGCGTTATTTTTTCCGATGATTTATCGATGGAAGGCGCAGCGATTATGGGCAGTTACCCTGAAAGAGCAAAAGCGTCCCTGGATGCGGGTTGCGACATGATCCTTGTTTGTAATAACCGCGAAGGTGCAGTGAGTGTATTGGATAACCTACCGAAGCAACAAGCTAGTCAAGCGTCGAAGCTATACCACAGTGGCCGGCAATACAGTCTGAAAGAACTACAAAGTGCGGCACGTTGGCAGGAAAGCAATCAAAAACTGGTTGAATTACATCATAGATGGCAAGAGTTTAAACAGTAATTGAAAACAAGTACGGACGAAGCCAGTGAGATGAAATATCTGACTGGCTTTTTTTTGCACAATAATTAACCTAAATATGCAATATTTCAAATAGGAGAATGTATTAACTTTGTATCTCATGCGTTACCCGTAACGTATTAAATAATTTTTATATAGGTTAAATTTTTTGAAATTATATATAAATAAAAAAACAAAAAACGTATTTTATATTGAAAATTAATTTTTTCCGAAAAAGAACATAAATGAAACAATATAGTACTAAGAATAAGAAAAAACTATAAGCACGGCGATTAGAGCTGGTGCCAAAATTAGGAATATTAAACCAATAATTTTGTTTAAGGTTGAAATAATCTGAGGTTTATTTCCGTTATTTTCTTAATTGATTTTATTTTTGTTCATAAGCTTAACTTATTATTAAATTAATTAAGTGAATCAAATTGAGTGCATTAACCCACTGTTATTTTTAGTTATTAATTGACGCAAACGTTTTGTATAAAAACCAAACACATTATCCAACCTAGTAAACTGGATTAAAGGTGCATATTTATTTGATATTCCAAAATCCAATAAGGCATTGACAGAAGGAATGGGGATATAACAACCTATACATGAAAAAATGGGAGCATATGATTGTTGTTACTTCCAGATTTTAAAGGTTTTTTCCTTATTTCCTTAAGGTGAGTATGATTTCCTATTTATGTGTCGCTCAATTTATATAAAAGGTAAATGTCATTTATATGTGACTTTGGTCACATTTGATTAGATATTTAATGCAACTTATGTAACACGTTGTGACAGTGATCGTTTTAATTGACGTAAAATTACGATAGCATTCCTATTATGATAGTTTTATGACAATGCGTTGATAAATACAGTGCATTGAAAAAGAAAGCCATTCGCAAACAATATATTAAGTCAAATAGTGCTGTAAATTCTGAGATGTTTATTTCTCAAGGGGGAGTTTTGCCCAAAAAAAAGAGAATAAGTAACACTGCGAGTTTAAGTGCAAATTATACTTTCTATGTTGATTGAAAATTGACTGGCCTTGTTTGATCTTAACCTAAATTAAACGCTAAAAATGAGTAAGGGATTCTGATAATAATTAAAGTTAATTAATTTTTAACAATAGGGGCAACACCTTATTAACTCAAAAAGTAAACACGCATGCGGCTAAATTGCTGTATTGAATTTTTTTTATTTAAAAAATGACTTTAGTGTTTGAAATGGACGTTTTTGTTTATCGTTAAGTTAAATTGTTTTATTAAGCTAAAAATAAAAAATGGTGATTTGTTGTTCATGGCAACATGACTCAACATAAAATTAATTCAAATAATCATTAACTAGGTTAATTCCAATGAAAGTTAAAAATCTTGCGCTATTAATGCTTTCTCCTTGCTATTTAGCAGTTACTATGGCAAATGCGAGCAACTGGGAAAATTCAATCAAAGAAAACGCATTTATTGCGGACTCAGAGTTAGAGCTGTCTACTCGTAATATGTGGAAATACCTGAAAACAGAAAACCGTTTTGATAAAGACGAACAACGCTACAGAAAACAAGTCGCTAATGCATGGGGGCAAAACTTTCAAGCCGATTTTAAATCAGGTTATTTTGCTGATGTGATTGGCTTTGATGCATCTTACTACGGCGGTATTAAGTTAGGCGCGAGTAAAGACTTCGCCTCTCGTGCAATTTTATATAACGATGATGGTCATGCGAAAGGTTATAACAAAATTGGTCAACGTTATGCCAAAGTTAAACTGGATTTAGATCCTGTTAAATTTAATGCAAAAGCAGGTTGGTTTACCCTAAAAAATACGGGTATTTTTACTAACTCACAACGTCTCTCTTTAAACAGTTACAGTGGTTATTACACCAATACAGCGATTGATGATTGGAGCTTGGATTTATTATATCTCGATAAGAAAGTCATGCGTCGTGATAGTCCAAATATCGATGCAATGTATTTTACGGATGGTAATGGTGTACGACATAACGTTAATCACGTGATCACTGGTGGTATTAACTACAATACAAAACCACTGAAAGTGCATTATTTTTATGGTCAAGCGGACGATTTATTCCGTCAGCAGGGTCTTGAAGCAAAATATAAGCTGACTTCTGACTTAACACTCGGCACACAAATTTATAATCACGAGTACGGTAGTGACGGTAAACGGACTGAAACGAACGACGCAAAAGGCAAACGTAACTTTGATAAACGTGCATGGCACTATGCAGGAACCGCTGAATGGCGTGTACCAGAAACACCGTGGACACTGAGTACTGGCTTAACCTATACCCAAGCGAAAAAAGCGAATGGTGTAGGTCAATTTGCCCGCAACCCGATTGGTAATACTCGTGGCCGCTTTAACTCACCAGCATATGCAGATATCGACTATGTACGTGATGGTGAAACCATGGTCGCATTAGCGGCAGAATACCGTGTAAGCAAAGAGCTGTCTGTTGGTGCGCGTACTAACTATTCAGAATTCAAATATGAAGGCGAAAGATTAAAGCAAGGTCAATTTGGTCTGTTTAGCTACTGGAAACCAACAGAAAACTTATCTGTGTCACTGAGTGGCGGTCTGGGTTGGCACCACCAGCAAGAAAACGACTATACCACACCAAAGCTGTATGACGGCCACTCACGTCGTGCGCACTCGTTGTCAGGCTCTATGACCACAACTTATCGCTTCAAAATGTAGTCGGTAGTTGAGTGCTGTTTATAATAAAAGGATTGAAAAATGAAACATAAAATTGGATTACTGACCGTTTTGATTTCGGGAGCGCTACTTGCAGGTTGTGCTACCAAAACGGCCGACACAGTAAAAGTACAAGTTATTGGTATCAATGACTTCCACGGTGCATTACAAGCGCCAGGTGATGGTAAATTAGGTGGGATAGAATCTATCGCAACCTTAGTTAACCAGCTGCGTGCTCAAAACGATAAAACTATCGTGGTAGGTGCAGGTGACTTAGTCGGTGCGAGCCCATTATTGTCTTCTATGTTCTATGATGAGCCAACCATCGAAGCATTAAGTGCAATTGGTATGGAAACAAGCGCAGTAGGCAACCATGAGTTTGATAAAGGTAAAGAAGAGCTGCTGAGAAAGCAAAATGGTGGCTGTCACCCAACTGCAGGTTGTGTCGGTAAAGACTCTTTTGCTGGTGCGGACTTTAACTATTTAGCGGCAAACGTGATTGTGAAAGAAACAGGAGAAACCCTGTTCCCATCTTACTTTATTAAAGAGTTTGATGGTATTCCAATGGCGTTTATTGGTTTGACGTTAGAAGGTACCCCCGCTATCGTGACACCTAGCGGCACCGCAGGTTTAGAATTCAAAAATGAAGTTGAAACCATCAACAATCAAGTTAAATTGTTAAAAGCACAAGGCATTAACAGCATCGGTGTGTTGATCCATGAAGGTGCAACCCAACAAGTTGATACTAAAGTCAAAGATATTAACCGTTGTGATAATATCAAAGGCCCAATCGTTGATATCGTTAATCAATTAGATGGTGCTGTTGACTTTGTCGTTAGTGGGCATACTCATCAGGCGTATAACTGTGAAATTAATGGTAAAACGGTTATTTCTGCACAGTCTAACGGTACATTGTTGTCTCAGCTAAATATTGAAATTGATAGAAAAACAAAAGATATTGTTAGCATTAAAGCGAAAAACATTCCAGTTGAAACAAAACGTTATGAGAAAAACCCTGAGCTAACCACTTTCGTACAAAAATACGAAAAAATTGCGTTACCAATTTCGCAAGAAGTGATGGGGTCTCTGAGTGCGGATTCAGACAAAAAATTATTGTCTGGTGGGGACTCAACGTTAGGTAAAATTATTGCAGATGGTCAGTTGTATGTTGCTTCAGCAAAAGATGCGGGTGGGGCACAAATCGCCTTCATGAACAGTGGTGGTATTCGTGCTGACATGAAAGCGGGTCAACAGACTTACGGCGATATCTTTACTGTTCAGCCATTCTCTAATGTGGTTGTGACTCAATCGCTGACAGGTGCTCAAATTAAACAAGCACTTGAACAACAATGGGATCGTGCACGTCCACAAGTGATGCCAGTGTCTAAAGGTTTCTATTATGAGTGGGATGACAGCCGCGCAGTGGGTGATAAAGTCATCCAAAGCTCAATGAAGTTAAATGGTAAACCGTTAGACATGAAGAAAACCTACCGTGTTGCAGCAAATGAGTTTTTAGCAACGGGTGGTAGCCGTTTCTCTGCCTTTAATGAAGGTAAAGACCGTGTTTACAGCGTGCCAGATAACGAAGCATTAATGCAATACTTCAAAGATAACTCACCAGTTTCAGTACCAACTGACGTGCGTATCAAAAAAATCAAATAATCCAAACTGATATTTAAATGATTGGAACCCGGGGTGCTAAGCGCTTCGGGTTTTTTATTGTTTGTTATTCATCCAGTTATCTTACCAATTAAAGATAATCAATTGTTTGTATTAAAATAAAAATGATAGAATAATGATTCTTATTATCATTAATACTGATATGAATTTAATCATATGATTGATATTTAATGGTTTCGAGCTGACTCGATTCATATGCTGATAAGAAATGATTTGACGCAGGTTGTCGATATCATAATAATCAAGTAAATTGATGTGAATCAATATTTGGTATTACCAATAGACCAAGCATGATATTCTGAACTTCTTTGGGGCAAATGAGAGTGTTAATTATTGTTATCTAAGGTTTTTATCACTAGAAATCTTAAATAATTTTAATATATTTGTTCGAGGAATTTATGACCTTATCTCAACCAAAAATCATCGTTGTTGGTGGTGGTGCGGGTGGCTTAGAGTTAGCAACACGTTTGGGCCGAAAGCTAGGCAGGAAGAAACGAGCGCAGATTACGCTCGTTGACCGTAATCCTAGCCACCTATGGAAACCATTACTACACGAGGTAGCGACGGGTTCATTGGATGATGGCGTGGATGCTATCAGTTATTTAGCGCATGCAAGGCATAATGCATTTAACTTTCAATTAGGGTCATTAACGAATATTGATCGTGAAAATAAAAAAGTCGTGTTAGGTGAATTGCACGATAAGCACGGTGAGTTACTGGTTCCTTTACGTGAGCTTGAATACGATATTTTAGTGATGGCACTGGGAAGTACATCGAATGACTTTGGTACACCTGGCGTGAAAGATCACTGTATTTTCTTGGACAATCCTCATCAAGCTCACCGTTTTCATGACGAAATGCTAAACCTATTCCTGCGCTATTCTGTGCGTGATAATGCAGAGGAGAAAGTGAATATAGCCATTGTTGGTGGTGGTGCTACTGGGGTTGAATTGTCGGCTGAACTGTACAATGCAGTGGAACAATTAACGAGTTATGGGTTTAAAGGGTTAGATACAGACGCTTTAAATGTGACGTTGGTTGAAGCGGGGGAACGTATTTTGCCTGCATTACCACCGCGAATTTCAGGGGCCGCACATCAAGAACTGAATAAGCTTGGTGTGAATGTATTGACGAAAACTATGGTGACTAGTGCTGATTCAGATGGGTTAAATACCAAAGAAGATGGCAAAATTTATGCAGATCTTATGGTATGGGCTGCTGGGATTAAAGCGCCTGACTTTATGAAAGATATTGCAGGATTAGAAACAAATAGAATCAACCAGTTAGTTGTGAAACCGACATTACAAACGACATTGGATGACATGATTTTTGCTATTGGTGATTGCGCATCTTGTGCAAAACCTGAGGGGGGCTTTGTACCGCCACGGGCACAATCTGCACACCAGATGGCCAGTTTATGTTACGATAACATCCTTGCCATGATGAAAGATAAACCGCTTAAAGACTATATCTATAAAGATCATGGCTCTTTAGTGTCACTTTCGCGTTTTAGTACTGTTGGTAGCCTAATGGGTAACCTAATGCGTGGTGATATGATGGTAGAAGGACGTATTGCTCGTTTTGTTTATATTTCGTTATATCGCATGCATCAAATTGCACTGCATGGATATATTAAAACAGGCTTGATGATGTTAGTCGGCAGTATTAACCGAATTATTAGGCCAAAGCTTAAATTGCACTAATTTTTATTGGTGGAAAAATAAACATACGTAATAATAGAATGCACTTGATTGCAAAGGTGATCCAGTGCATTAATTTTTGATAGGACAATTCAGCTTATTGAAGTTGATATAAATCGCCAATTTATTTATTTTTATGTGGTTAAGTGGTATTTGCATTTAAACCTATTCAGATCAATCTTCAGTAAGATTAAATCGTTTAATATTGTAACAAGCATCATGGGTGATGTTTGAATAATTAAAATTATTAATGTTAATAATTGTTTTAAGAAATATATTATGAATAACAAATAGTTTTATTAAATTTATTATTTATATTTTATATAGCGGTATGTTTATAAACAAAGATAGAACTGAAAAAACACTAGGCCGAGTTTATGAACGTTGAGTGCCAGCTAGTTAATTTACTTTGTTAAATATTACACTAATAATGAATATCAGAATAATAAAATCATTATAGTTTATTGACACTAAGTTAGGATAATTCTAAAAAAATGTGAATTATCTTAGCAACGTTCGAATTCTCTCACTTAGTCGTTACAATAGATATACGGGTATTTAATAAGGGCAAATTGATGAAGCTAAAATTTAAGTTGTTATTAGCGGTAGTAGCGATTTGTCTTGTTTCGTTTGCTGTCTCATCGTTTATTCGAGAGCCTGAAGCAAAGCTCGCCACAGTCCTATCTGTTGAACCAATAAAGGCGAATCGTTTGGTTGAATATGAAAACTGTACGCTAACGGGGGTACTTGGTTCTTTTAATCAGCAGTCTTTATCGCGTTTTCATCCTGCACAAAATGAGTGCAAAATAATTTTTATGATTGAAGCCCTCCAAGGTAAAGGCGTTCCATCTCTATTTGATAATCAAAATAAAACATGCGTGAAGACACAAAGGATGGAGCTGGTGACCGTTGGTTATGATGTAGTTTATCAGATAGGTAAAACGATTGGTAAGGTTAGAACATCTTATGCACCTTCGATTTTTATACCCTTAAATGAAGATGGGCGCTTAGATTTATCGCCTTCAAATTCAATTTGTGAAACCGTACGTAGTGATGTTAAAGAACTTTTACCATTCTATTGTTTACACCAAAACGAACAGCCACTCTCCAGTACTTCTGGTGTCTTGAGGCTACAACCTAATAAAAATACTTTAGGCTTTTTTGAGTAAATTAGATTTAAGGACAAGGGCCACCAAATTGATGGCCGCTATTTTTATAAGTTAAGCAAGCAGGTGTTCTTCAAAATCAGTCAATAACTGTTTGATAAAGTCAAGGCGCGTGACTCTATCGGCTAAATCATGGAAAAACTTCAAGCGTACAGGGCCATCTAAACGATACGTTTTTGGTTGGTTTTGTAACAAGCTGATCAAGAAGCTTGGGTCAACTTTGTTCTTTTCACCAAACTCAACAAAGCCACCTTTTTCATGGGCTTCAATACGTTTCACTCCCAGAGATTGTGCTTGTAGACGAATAGCAGCAGAGGTCAGTAGAAATTTCCCTGCATCGGGTAGGCTACCAAAGCGGTCGATGAGTTCTGTGCGTAATTCATTCAGTTCCTGATTGTCTTTAGCACTGGCAATGCGTTTATAAAATGAAAGACGCATATTCACATCATGGATATAGTCATCTGGCAATAAGACAGGCATTCGTAATTCAATTTCAGTTTGTTGATTCGTTAAGTCTTCTAATGACGGCTCACGACCTTCTTTTAACGCATCGACTGCACTTTCTAATAATTCCATATACAATGTAAAGCCGATAGTGGTCATTTGGCCGCTTTGGTCTTCGCCCAGCAACTCGCCTGCACCACGGATCTCGAGGTCATGAGTTGCGAGCGCAAAGCCTGCGCCTAAATCTTCTAAAGATGAAATCGCTTCAAGGCGTTTTTGGGCATCAGTCGTCATTGCCTTCGGATGAGGCGTCAGCAAATAGGCATAGGCTTGGTGATGCGAGCGGCCGACACGGCCACGTAATTGATGCAATTGTGCTAAACCAAAGTGATCTGCGCGTTCAATAATAATTGTATTAGCCGTTGGAATATCAATACCCGTTTCAATAATGGTGGTACAGATTAAAACGTTAAAACGCTGATGGTGGAAGTCGGTCATGACTCTTTCTAACTCGCGCTCGCGCATCTGTCCGTGCCCGACAACAAAACGGGCTTCAGGAACTAACGTTTCAAGTCGTGCTTTGGCTTTTTCGATATTTTCTACATCATTATACAGATAATAAACTTGCCCCCCCCGTAAAGTTTCACGCAAAATTGCCTCACGGACAACTAACTCATCATATTGACGAACAAAGGTTTTTACGGCTAATCGACGTGCTGGTGGGGTCGCAATAATGGATAAATCTCGCATTCCGCTCATGGCCATATTCAGCGTGCGAGGAATAGGTGTTGCGGTAAGCGTTAAAATATCCACATCCGCACGCATTGCTTTAATACGTTCTTTGTGGCGAACGCCAAACCGGTGCTCTTCATCGACAACCAGTAAGCCTAAATCTTTCCAGACAATATCGCTTTGCAATAATTTGTGTGTCCCAATCAAAATATCGACTTTGCCATCAGCAGCATCAGCAATAATTTGTTGTTGCTCTTTAGCGGTTTTAAAGCGAGAAAGCATTTCGATACGAACGGGCCAGTTTGCAAATCTATCCCTAAAGTTATCATAGTGTTGTTGAGCAAGCAGGGTGGTTGGTACTAAAACAGCGACTTGCTTATTATTATTGATAGCAAGGAACGCCGCTCTCATGGCAACTTCAGTTTTACCGAAACCAACATCCCCACAGACGAGCCTATCCATTGCCAGTGGCTGACACATATCACTCAAAACGGCATTGATGGCCATTTCTTGGTCAGGCGTTGTTTCAAAGGGGAAACCTTGGCAAAATTCTTGGTATTGCTGCTTGTCATGTTTGAATGCAAAACCTGCTTTTGCTGCACGTTGTGCATAAATGTCAAGAAGCTCAGCAGCAACATCACGTACCTTTTCGGCTGCTTTTTGGCGAGCACGTCCCCAACTATCACTGCCCAATTTATGCAGTGGCGCATTTTCGTCGGCCCCACCAGCATAACGGCTAATTAAATGCAGTGAAGAAACAGGAACATATAGCTTATCTTCTCCTGCATAGGTGAGAATTAAATACTCTGCTTTAATACCGCCAGCCTCAAGGGTGATTAGCCCTTGGTAACGGCCAACACCGTGTTCAATATGCACAACGGGTTGCCCTGGACGCAGCTCTGCGAGGTTACGAATTAAGGTATCTGTATTAATCGCCCGGCGGTTATCTGTACGACGACGAACTACGCGTTCACCTAATAAATCACTTTCACAGATCAGCGCTTTATTCGCATCTGATTGAATAAAACCGCGCTCGGCTGCACCAATAGTAATCGCAAAGCGTGAGGTAATTGGGCTTGTATAGCTTTCAATGATTTCAGGGCGAATTTTTAACCGTGCTAATAACTCTGTTACTGTTTCACGGCGGCCTTCACTTTCTACAGAAAAAACGAGCGTGCCGTCAAATTGCTCACTAAATTGGCGAAGCTTTTCTAATGGTGTTTTGCTTTGCGCTTGAGTGCTGATATCAGGTAATGGCAAATAATCTAAATTGGTATTTGCCGCTTTTTTAGGTAGTGCCTCAGAAGAAAGTTGAATTCGTGGCCATTGTTTTAAATTTTGGTTGAGTTGCTCAACGGTAAGCCATAAATCTGCTGGAGGGAGCAGAGGACGCATAGGGTCAACACCACGGCTTTCATAACGTTGTTGAGTGTCAATTTGAAAACGCTCAGCGGCTTCTTGTAAATTCTGAGAAACAATCAGGCTTGAGGACGGTAAGTAGTCGAACAGTGATGGTAATGGTTGAGCAAAAAATAATGGCTGCCAATACTCAATACCTGTAGGTAATGTATTTTTGCTGACTTGTTGATAAATATGCTCAGGGTCGCGGCGTACTTCAAAACGTTCACGCCACTGACTTCGGAAACGTTCAATCGCGTCCTTGTCTGTTGGAAATTCGTGAGCGGGTAGCAAATTGATGCGAGCGACTTCTTCTAATGTTCTTTGTGTATCCACATCGAAGGTACGCAGACTGTCGATTTCATCATCAAAGAAATCAATGCGAAAGGGCAGTGAACTCCCCATAGGGAACAAATCAAGCAAAGCGCCGCGGGTTGCATACTCGCCGTGTTCTAACACTTGCTCTACATGACGATAGCCTGCTTTATCCAATTCATCACGTAAATTGTCACGTGATAATTTGTCACCTTTTGACATGACGAGTGCATGGCTCGTTAAGAAATCAGGTGGGCAGACTTTTTGCATCAAGGTATTAACAGGAAGAATTAATGCCCCTTTTTGCAAAGAGGATAGACGGTAAAGTGTTGATAAACGATGAGAAATGATTTCTTGATGTGGAGAGAAATTATCATAAGGCAATGTTTCCCAATCAGAAAGCGTCTCTACAGGGTGATATGTAAACTGTTGAATTTCATCTCGTAAGCGTAATGCATTTTGCATATCTCGCGTCACAATGACAACAGGCCCGTGATGACGTTGTATCATTTCTCCACATTCAAGTGCACCAGCCGCCCCAATAAGGCAACCTAAATGGCGAACATCGCCACTACGACTAGGGAGTTCATAACGAAATTTTGAGGACATAGAAATCTTTGGTATCTCACAGCGATTAGTTAGCAGTTAAACAAACATCAGAACAATAATAGACAGTCTTTAGATAATTAACACTTAAATAAATTAACCGATAGTTAAACTATAAAATTAACAGCAAAACAACTCATTTCAGCCTGTAATTTGTCTGAAATTCAGACAAAAAAGGGGGGAAAGCAGAAAAAAAACCGTTGAGTGGTTCCATTCATCAATCGTAGCCTTTATTATCGCTGAACACTTCGCTTTGGCAACAGGGGCATTAAAGATTTCATGCACCAATCTGTCTCATTATTTATAGGTCTGCGCTATTTGCGTGGGCGCGCAGCGGATAAATTTGGACGCTTTGTTTCCAGTTTATCGGCTATTGGTATCACTCTGGGGGTCATGGCCTTAATTACGGTGACATCCGTGATGAACGGCTTCGAACGTTCGCTACAAGATAGCATACTTGCCTATATGCCGCAGGCTATTTTAACATCGGCTTCTGGAAATATTGACCCAGCAAAACACCCTATTACAGGCTTGCAACATTTACAAGGCGTGAGCCATATTGCGCCCATCGTCCAGTCCGACGTGGTACTGCAAAGTCGTACTAATGTTGGGGTTGGGGTAATGGCCGGTATCGAACCTGATGCGGACTCACTGCTACTAGATAAACTTATTAGTGGTAACAGGAGTGACCTCAAAGAAGGACGCTACCATGTTTTTTTGGGGAGCAAATTAGCAGACACATTGGGCGTAAAACGAGGTGACGATGTCCGTTTAATTATTCCAGGTGTTAGCCAACTGACTCCGATGGGGCGTATTCCAAGCCAGCGTTTATTTACGGTTGCAGGTATTTTCCAAACAAATGGTGAAGCTGATACTAGCGAATTGATTGTTGCTGCTCAAGATGCAGCGAGAATGCTGCGTTATCCCACAGGGAATATCACGGGGTGGCGATTGTATTTAAATGAACCATTGAAAGTTGACACACTCAGTAAACAGGTTTTGCCTGATGGACTTGTGTGGACGGACTGGCGTGAACGCAAAGGGGAGTTTTTCCAAGCGGTTCGCATGGAAAAAAATATGATGGGTTTGCTCCTGAGCCTAATTATTGCTGTTGCGGCCTTTAATATCATCACTTCACTTTCTTTGCTTGTCATGGAGAAACAAGGTGAAGTGGCAATTTTAAAAACACTGGGTTTAAAGCGTTGGCGTATTTTGGCAATATTTATGATCCAAGGTGCAGGGGCTGGTATTATCGGTACGTTGATTGGAACGGTTTTAGGGACGCTTTTGTCAAGCCAACTCAATGTCATTATGCCGTTAATTGGGTTATTACCCAAAGGGGTTTCTTTGCCAATTGTACTTGATTATTCAGGTATTTTAATTATTGCAGTTTCTGCGATGCTTATTTCACTGCTTGCGACGCTTTATCCTTCTTGGCGTGCAGCAGCAGTTCAACCTGCTGAGGCTTTACGTTATGAATAAACAACCACTTCTTGTCTGTGAACATTTAAGTAAAACCTATCAAGAAGGTTCATTGTCGACGCAAGTGTTGAAAAATGTCAGTTTCTCTATGGGGCAAGGGGAAATGATGGCGATTGTCGGTAGTTCAGGTTCAGGGAAAAGTACGTTATTACATTTATTGGGTGGGTTAGATACGCCATCAGAAGGTAATGTGATTTTCCGTGGCCAACATATTAATCAATTGTCCTCTGATGAACGCGCAGCCATTCGTAATAAAGATTTAGGCTTTATTTATCAGTTTCACCACCTTTTACCTGATTTTACTGCACTTGAGAACGTAGCAATGCCGTTGTTGATTGGCGCTACAGCAAAAGAGATTGCATTTACTAAAGCGAAAGAAATGCTCAAAGCCGTGGGGCTAGAACATCGTGCAGATCACCGCCCTTCCGAGTTATCTGGCGGGGAGCGTCAACGTGTTGCGATTGCAAGGGCGCTGGTGAATGAACCTGCGTTGGTACTAGCGGATGAGCCGACTGGGAATCTCGATTTGCGCAATGCAGATGCCATTTTTGAGCTATTAGGCGAATTGAATCGCACGCAACGCACGGCATTTTTGGTGGTAACCCATGATATGACGCTCGCTCGTCGGTTATCTCGTCAATTAGAAATGCGTGATGGCCATTTACAGCAGGAAATTACGTTGGGGGCGCGGTAATGTTTCAGTTACCTCTTACACTCCTTGCGGCGATACGCTTTAGCCGCGGGCGTCGGCGTACAGGCATGGTATCTTTGGTGTCGATTGTCTCAACATTAGGGATCGTGCTGGGTGTTGCGGTGCTTATTATCGGTCTCAGTGCCATGAATGGTTTTGAGCGCGAATTGAATAATCGCGTGCTATCCGTGGTGCCTCATGGGCAAATTTACGCAGTAAAACCGCCGTATAAAGATTGGGATTTTGCTGAGCAGGTTATTCGCAAAACACCAGGCGTTGAAGGCGTTAGTCCGTATGTGAATTTTACGGGGTTGCTTGAGCGCGGTGCAAACTTAAAGGCGATTCAAGTGATGGGGGTTTCCCCAGAAACTCAGTCACAGGTCAGTGCATTGCCGCAATTTGTGTTGAATGATGCTTGGAAAGATTTTGCCGCAGGTAATCAATCGATTATTTTAGGCCAAGGTGTTGCAGACGCATTGAATGTGAAGCAAGGGGATTGGGTGACCATCATGATCCCCAACACTGATGAAAGCTTAAAAATTCAACAACCTAAACGTATACGTGTGCAAGTTGCGGGTATTTTTAAACTCAGTGGGTTACTTGATCACCAATTAGCGTTAATACCATTAGAGGATGCTCAGCAATATCTGGACTACGGTGATGGTATTAGTGGCTTTGAAATTAAAGCAGAAAATCCTTTTGAGGCGGATAAAGTTGTCTATGATGCTGGCCTAAAGACAATGCACCACGTTATTGTGAAAAGTTGGATTGGTGATTATGGCTATATGTACAATGATATCCAAATGGTACGTAGTATTATGTACTTAGCGATGATTTTAGTGATTGGCGTGGCATGCTTTAATATTGTATCGACGTTAGTCATGGCAGTTAAAGATAAAAGCAGCGATATTGCCGTATTACGGACTCTCGGGGCGAAGGACGGGCAAATTCGTGCCATTTTCTTATGGTATGGCTTGCTTGGTGGTTTAGTTGGTTCATTGATTGGGGTCGTGCTTGGTGTTTTGGTTTCGGTTAATTTAACTAGTATTATTAAAGGATTAGAGATTGTTTTAGGGCATCCAATTCTTTCTGGGGATGTGTATTTTATCGATTTCTTGCCTTCTGAATTGCATATTATGGATGTGGTGTATGTATTAATTACTACCATTATTTTAAGTTTATTAGCAAGCTGGTATCCTGCACGTCGTGCAAGTAAATTAGATCCCGCTCGTATTTTAAGCGGCCAATAATGCTATAATAGACTAGACGCCAAGGTATCTTTCTCATCGAGATGATGATACTTGGCGTTTTTTTATTTTTTCTCTAAAAACATTTGCTTATAGCTGCGTTTTTCAATCATTTCTTCAGTAAAATCATACCTTTTTGCGAGCAACATTAATTTTTGATAGTAGTGCCCAAGTAGGCATTCATCATCCGTCATAATGGCAAATTCAGCAAACCAACCGATGCCGTCAAGGTGGTCTACTGTAATGTGGACATCCCCAAGAAAATAAATACTACGGACTTTCGTCGTCGTTAAATGGCAATGATAGCCCAAAGTGACTAGCATATTTTGTACGTGTTGGCAGTCATCGATATTAATGGCTTTGCATTCTGAAGACGAAGGGCCTTTGACTATCCACAGTTTGATTCCAGAAGGGATCATTTCACGGACACACATACTGATATTATTATTGACAAGAGGCTGGTGAGTACTTTCATAGAAATAGTCTGTTTCTGAATTATTCTCTGTGAAAGGTTCTGCGTGGTCGGTTTTTATTTTTTGCAGGAATGTCGCGTGATCTACTAAGCGAAACTTAATTTCAGCTTCATATTTACCTATAAAATGCTCGCTCATATTAACGTCCTTATTGTGCCATCAAATTATTTAGGCGAGATCGTAGCACAGCAGGAACAACGACATCGAGTTAAATGTGTGCTAACAAATTAATTGATGGCCGATTATTCGTATCGTATGAAAAACAGGCACAACAAGGACAAAAGAAAATTACTTTTTCGTCATTTTGTCTAAGTAGCCCATGACAAAGGCTGATAACACAAAGGTCAGGTGGATAATGACGTACCACATGAGCTTGTCATTTTCGACACTTTTTAAATCCATAAAGATTTTCAGTAAGTGAATAGATGAGATCGCTACAATTGAAGCGGCAACTTTATTTTTTAGGGAAGAGGCATCCATTTTGCCTAACCAACCCAGTTTTTCACTGCTATCAGGAATATCCATCTGAGAAACAAAGTTCTCATAGCCTGAAAACATCACCATCACTAATAGACCACCAACTAATGCCATATCAATCAATGAGAGCAGCATAAGGATTAAGTCTGCCTCAGGGATGGATAATATGTTAGGTAGAATATGGTAGAGTTCTTGGAAGAACTTAATCGTTAAAGCTAATAATGTCAGTGACAACCCAAAATAGATAGGTGCTAAGATCCAACGCGAAGCATACATTGCTCTTTCGAAAAACTTTTCCATGAAACCCCTTTAAATGGTGAATAATCATCGCAGTAAATCTGCGGGATGTATTCTAACTGTATGGGGTACTATCAAGAAAGGTTTTTTTATTGTTTTACGGTTGCGCGATTTTTGTGGCTCAATTATGAATAAATGATGAAATATTTATGATAAAAAGGTGACAAAATCGATACCCTCGATATTTTTATTTGCATTCAACTGCGTGATGCGCTCTAGTATATTAATGTTTAAATAATATAGAAAAGTGGTGTATTAACAGCGATAGAGAACAAATTTAATTATCTGAGTTGTTATACATTGGTTGCTTGAATGAAGGGAAGCTTTCGATGTTGCGATATCGTCATAGATTAAAAAAAGCTCGTAAAAATAAATGTGTACGCCGCCAGCGACTTCGCAACCGGTCTTTTTATATAGATAACAGACTAAATGATATGAAAAAAGTGAACATTGTTGTATTAACTGGTGCAGGTATTTCGGCTGAGTCAGGTATTCAAACATTCCGCTCTGCGGATGGATTATGGGAAGAACACCGTGTTGAAGATGTTGCGACACCTGAAGGTTTCGAAAGGGATCCTCAATTAGTGCAACGTTTTTATAATGAAAGGCGTAAACAACTTCAGCAGGACAATATCAAACCCAATGCGGCACATTTTGCGTTAGCGCAACTGGAAGAGTTGTTAGGTGACCATTTTTTGTTGATCACACAAAATATTGATAATTTACATGAAAGAGCGGGAAGTAAACGCATAGTCCATATGCATGGTGAATTATTAAAAGTACGTTGTAATTGGTCCAATCAAGTATTGGAGTGGAAAGGGGATTTAACGGTAGAAGACCGTTGCCATTGTTGCCAATTTCCTCAACCATTGCGACCGCATATTGTATGGTTTGGTGAAATGCCTATTGGTATGGATTATATTTATCAGTCCCTTGAAAACGCGACAATTTTTATTTCTATTGGGACATCTGGACATGTATACCCAGCAGCAGGTTTCGTCCATGAAGCAAAATTGCATGGTGCTCATACTGTTGAGCTTAACTTAGAGCCAAGCCAAGTCGAAAGTGAATTCGATGAAAAACATTACGGTTTGGCAAGTCAGGTGGTGGTGGAGTATATAAACCAGTTGATAATGGAATTACAGGTTAAAGACATCGCGCAGTAAGCATTAAGGGAAACGAAGTTTCCCTTTTCAGATTTTTTATAAAAATCAGTTAAACATTTTCATCCATCATGGCTGGCATAGTGATTTCTTTTACGCATGTTGCATTGCTGGTGCTGAGTATAAACCGCACAGCACTAACCACATCCTGTAGGGGGATCAGTTGACCTCCACTTTGTTCAATAACATCATCTACAGGCAAAGACAGCGGATATTCAGTTGCTAAATAGCCTAAATTCAGTATTGAAATAGCAATTTTGTCTTCCCTTAAAGTTTCCCTTAATGACTGAATAATACCCCTTAATGCATATTTAGTGGCAGAAAAGGTAACCTCTTTGCCTTTATGGTTATCTAATCCCCAGGTTGAGCCAATTAAAATAATTTTGCTATTTTTTGCTAAACGTAAGTTAGGTAATAATGCTTTCAAATTGAGCAAGCAAGCACTGATATTGGTTTGGATCATATTCAGTATTTCAATATCATCGCTTGTTTCAAATTGATATTTATCACTAAAGGCTAACTTCTCCCAGATACCAACATTATAAATTAAGGTATTAATAGGTTGTTGCTTAATGGTGTTTTTAATTATGTTAGCGGACTGGTTATCACTTAAATCTGCTTGGATCCAATAAAAGTTGCTCTGCTCGAATGGCGGTTTTGAGCGTGAAACGCCATAAATAACATCATTAGGACCAGGTACACCCTCAACAAGTGCTTTACCTAATCCTTTGCTAACACCATAAATTAAACAAGTATTTGACATAATATCCTTAATTACCCTGAAACAAATTAATGTTGTTTATTTGCTAAATGATAAGCAAATAATTATTTACCTTGTATAGCACAGTTGTTTAAAAAAATAACTGGCTAATAATGCAGTTGTTGGTTAATAGTTAACTTAATTTGACGCTTTAGGTAAGAAAAAATAACTGATTACCGACGAGATAATACACATTGAGTATTATCTTTATTATTTATGGGTTCTTTTGTGGGCAAAATGCAAACAGGTATATAAAATAAAATGCGTGAATTAAATATAATTTACGCATTATGCTAAAAAAGCACCAGCAATAACCGCAAAGCTGATTTGAAACAATAATTGAATCTGTGATCTTTCCCATAATATAGCTATTGATATTTTAGGGGGATGGGTATGGACAAACTCTTGGAGCGGTTTTTTGAATATACTGCTTTTGATACACAATCAAAACTGAATGCAAAAACAGTACCTAGTAGCACAGGCCAGCTAAAATTTGCCCGAGCACTAGCTAAAGAACTGAATGAATTAGGATTTGATCAGGTGACGTTAACCGATCAAGGTTGCTTAATGGCCTTTTTGCCATCGAACGTTGATTGGGATGTTCCTACCATTGGTTTTATTTCTCATTTAGACACAGCGCCTGATTTTTCGGGTAAAAATGTTTGCCCACAAGTTTTAGAAAACTATCGAGGTGGTGATATTGCGCTAGGTATTGGTGACGAAGTCTTATCGCCAGTCATGTTCCCTGTATTACATGAAATGATTGGCAAAACACTGATAATGACTGACGGTAAAACATTATTAGGTGCGGATGATAAGGCGGGGATCGCTGAAATTATCACGGCTCTGGTACGTTTAAAGGGCAATAAAATCCCACATGGGAAAATATGCTTAGCATTTACCCCTGATGAGGAAATTGGCCGTGGTGCCCGTCATATTGATTTTAAGCAGTTTGATGCATTGTGGGCTTACACCGTTGATGGCGGTGGTGTAGGGGAATTAGAGTATGAAAATTTCAATGCGGCAAACGTAGGTATCAAAATTGTTGGCAATAATACTCATCCTGGTAATGCAAAAGGGGTAATGGTAAATGCGCTCAATTTAGCTAACCGCATTCATTCCATGTTACCTGCGGATGAAGTGCCTGAAAATACAGATGGTTACGAAGGGTTTTACCACCTCACATCTATGAAGGGGACGGTAGAAAAGGCCGAACTAAACTATATTATTCGTGATTTTGATCTCGCCAGTTTTGAAGCGAGAAAGAAAAATATTATTCGTATTGCTGAAAAGGTTGGAGAAAACCTTCACCCAAGTTGCTATATTGAGCTGACATTAGATGACACTTACTACAACATGCAAAGAGAGGTGATGAAATATCCCCATGTTGTTGAGTTAGCAAAACAGGCCATGATTGATTGTGGTATTGAACCTGTTGTTCAGCCAATTCGTGGCGGAACGGACGGCGCTCAGCTTTCTCATCGTGGTTTACCTTGTCCAAATATTTTCACTGGGGGATATAACTTCCATAGTAAACATGAGTTTATCACCCAAGAGGGCATGGAACAGGCGGTAGACGTTATTATGCGAATCGCTGAATTAACAGCAATTCATGCTCGTCAGCCATAAACTATTTATCTAAGGAAGCACACTCAAAATTTATTAGAGTGTGCTTCACGGATTTATTGAAATAATACAGAAATACCACTCAGTGCCAAAAGTATCCCCATCACTAAGTTAAATCTTCTTAATATGCGAGGTTGCGATAATCGTTCACGTAATTGATGACCAAACAAAGCCCAAATCGCAACGCAAGGCCAATTTATCAAGGCGAAGACCACAGCGACTAACAATATTGAAAAATAGGGTTCCACAGTGTTGGTATACATTGCCATACCTCCAACTGCCATGATCCAAGCTTTTGGGTTTATCCATTGAAAAAGCGCAGCTTCTATGAAAGTTAATGGTTTATTTTTTTTATTATTCGCTTTGGTCATAGCGTGACTAATTGCTGTTTTCCATGCTAACCAAAGCAAATAGATAATACCGAGATATTTCAAAATGGCGTATAGCAACGGTGAAGATTGAATGATGGTCCCCATACCTAAGCCGACAGCGAGTAACATAATAAAAAAGCCACATGAAACGCCAATGCTATGGGGAACAGTACGTTTAAATCCAAAATTAACACCTGAAGTGAGTAACATGACGTTATTGGGGCCAGGGGTGATTGATGTAGCAAACGAAAATATCGATAAAGCTAAAAAAACTTCTATATTCATGATGTTGTATGCTAGCGTGAAATATATAAATTAAGTTTATATTGCAAGTCTGCAAAGGTAGTTGGTTGTTAATTTAAAGTATTTTAGAAATGAATTTTGAAAATGCTTTATCTATGGATGCCATTTTTGGTGGTAATAGGCTAAATAATGACGATTTATTAGTGATAAAATAGACAATAAAGCCCATTAAATAGAGGTAAGTAAAGAAAAGTGGTTCTATGACTGGTTTTTTCCAGCAGAGAGAGCGTATTTTTTGAAGTAATATTTCTTATTTATAGAATTACAAGCCCATCATTTTAGGATGAGCTTGTATATTATTTAGATGTTATTTTTAATAAAGCGAATTAGTCGTCAAAATACCAATAACCATTATTCACTAAGGCTGTCATAAGAGCGATAAAATTGACATCATCAATAGCTTCGCCCAGAGTTTGGCTATTAACGGAATCATAACGACATAAGCTGTCTGCAGCTTCATAGCAAGTGGTTTCTAAACATTCACCATTTACGAAGAATTGATCGCCGACACGTAATGCTCTAAGACCGTTAAGTTTATATAAAGTCTCTTGCTGTGTTTTTAGCAAATCATAGATTTCATCGTGTTCGTAAGGCGGTTCTGGTGGTGCAATATCTAATTCATGGCGTGATTGAGAAATAAACTCACCTAGCCACTGACGAAACAAATCAGGGTCGTTAATCAGTGATTCCATCATTTCACGCAGTTTGATTTGCTCACCTTGTAAAATCTCAGCAGGGTTATCACGGAACGATAAATCAGGATCACTATAACGATAACTGCCTAAATCATTAGAAATTAAATGGTCAGCAAAGCTGCTCATCAGTTCGCGTGTATTCGGTGCTCGGAAACCAACAGAGTAGTTTAATGAGGGCTCAATAGCATAGCCTTCATGTGGGAATCCAGGTGGGATATATAGGATATCACCTGGCTCCATTTCTTCATCAATGATAGCGTCAAAAGGCTGCACTTGCAGAAGGTCAGGGTGAGGACAATGTTGTTTCATTGGGATTTTTTCCCCAACACGCCAACGACGACGGCCTTCTCCTTGAATGATAAATACGTCGTATTGATCAAGATGAGGGCCAACACCGCCACCAGGTACGGAATAAGAAATCATCAAGTCATCCATACGCCAGTCGGATAAGACACGAAATGGCTTCATTAAGGCGGCACTTGGATGATGCCAATGATCCACAGCTTGCACTAAAATAGACCAATTTTCCTCACCGAGGTGATCATAACTTTCAAATGGGCCATGGCCGACTTGCCAAACTCCCTCTTTATGGCTGACTAAACGGCTATCAACCTCATCTTCCATCGCTAAACCAGCAAGTTCGTCTGGTGAGATAGGATCAATAAAACGCGCAAACCCTTTTTTGATAAGCAGTGGGCGCTTCTGCCAGTGACTGTCGAGAAAACTCTGCCAGTCAAGATTGAGTGTATAGTCCATCTTATTGTCCCTAGGAGCTGTTGAGCTTTCCTGATAACTTTTACAATGTCTAGATTAATATGGCTGTTCTAGTCTTAATAACCTAAGTAAGGCTTATTTTACTCTATCGATCTTATCTTAAATAAGTGGGAACTGTGTGATGATTTTGATTGAAAAAGCATTATCAAAATATAACAGCTCCGCGAAAAAAACCTCTTAAATAGTATACCTGAAATGGTTTGTAAAGTAGGGAATAAACGGATTCACATCACATATTAACTATCTTCAATCATAGATTGCTGCCGAAATGTGACGGCTAATCGTGCCCCACCGAGAGGGCTATCACAAATGGTGATTTCCCCATCATATTGATCAATGATATCCACTGCGATAGACAAGCCTAATCCTTGGCCTGGTCGAAGTGTATCTGCACGTTGCCCACGAACGAAAATGAGGCTACGTTTGCTTTCAGGAACACCTGGGCCATCATCGTCCACAATTAATGTTAGGCTGTCTTGTTCAACAATGGCGGTCACTTCAACAAACTCCAAACAATATTTGCAGGCGTTCTCCATAATATTACCCATCACTTCCATAAAATCATTAGGTTGACCTAACCAAGTTACTTCAGGGGAAATATCGACGGTAATAGAAACGCCTTTGTGTTGATAAACTTTGTGTAATGCGCTTGCTAAGCTATCTAATATTGATGGAACAGATGAAATTTCTCTGAGCATCAGGTTTTCATCACCTTGTGTCGACGCACGATGCAAATAATAACCGACTTGTTGTGAAATTCGGCCAATTTGTTCCAGCATGATGGGCTCAGCTTGGTCGATGTTCATTTGTTTACCTGAACGAAGTAAGCGCAACGTGGATTGTAAAACAGCAAGTGGTGTTTTCAAGCTATGGGTTAAATCAGACAAAGTGGTGCGGTATTTGCTATAGCGTTTTCGTTCGTTAGTTAACAAAATATTCAAATTACGCACTAATCCTCTGAGCTCAGAAGGCGGGTTTTCATCTAGGGTATCCCTTTCGCCTTTTTCAAGACTACTTAGCTGAGAAACTAAGGACTTGATGGGACGCAAGCTCCAATAGGCGGCGAGCCACAGTAAAGGAATGACTAAAATTAAGTTAGCGAGCAATACATAACCAAACCATTCCCATACTAGCCCTGTATTTTGTAAATCTTGTGGCAATGTATCGACAACAACAATAGTTAAAGGAGGCAGGTTCTCTCCAGCGGCATATTGGTTAACTGAAACGGAGTGAGTGAGCGGCTCATCATCACTTTCTATTTTATCCAACTTGTTGTTGTATTCTGGATTGTCATCAAGGAGTTGGCGGGTTTCACGAATATCGGTATCAATTTCGTATAAACCTTCTTTTTTTAACCAATCATTGCGGATCAAGCGCTCAACACTAGGTACATCACGCTGGCGCCATAATACTTGCCCTTGTTCATCGTAAATAATGATTAATGTAGGGTTATTTAACGTGAAATTTGGAGGAACACGAATATCAATTTTATCGTTTTGCCACTGAGCCAGACTATAAATTAGGTTACTTTGGCTCCGTAGTAGGGTGTAGGTGGTTTTATCGAAACTGATTAAATAACCAAGTATGGCCACGATGCCATAGGACAGTGTTAACGCAAGGATAACAGCAGACGTTGCGCACAAAAATCGAGCACGTAACGAAAGCGGTTTAACTTTAAATTTGCTTAGCCACATGTTAGCCATTCACATCAAAACGGTAGCCTTGGCCACGAACCGTCACGATAACTTCATCACTATGAAATTGTTGAATTTTCTTTCTCAATCTTCCCATTAAAACATCAATGGTATGGCTTTCTCTAAGCTCTGCGTCTGGATAAAGTTGGCGCATTAATGAATCTTTGCTAACAACCTTACCATTATTGCGTAATAAGGTTTCAATAATGGTATATTCAAAAGCTGTTAGTTTAACGGCTTCACCATTTACAGTGAATTCTTTACGAGACAGGTCGATAACAAAGTTATTCAACTCCAATACTTGAGAGGCTAACCCGCTGTTTCTGCGCATTAGTGCTTGCATGCGAGCGACAAGCTCTTCTAATTGAAAAGGTTTGGTGACGTAGTCATCTGCTCCGCTATTTAATGCTTGGACTTTTTCTTGCCAACTTTCGCGGGCGGTCAGTACTAGGAGGGGGATATTTACATGATTACTGCGCCAACGTTTGATCATTGATAGGCCATCTTCATCGGGTAAGCCTAAATCGACAACGGCGATGTCTGGGCAGCTTTCATGCAAAAAATAGTCAGCTTCTTTTGCGTCTTCAGCTGAATCAACCTGATGACCCAGTTCTTTAAGTTGAACTGTTAAGTGATGACGAAGTAACGCATTGTCTTCGACGATAAGAATACGCATCTGAAACCCTCATAGTAAAAAATTAAAGTGCCTACCGAGATAATCATGAATCATGCACTAGAAACGTCATGGTAAAAAGAGATCTCAGCCACGACAAGGGATTAAGTAAATATAAGTCAAACAAAGCAAAAAAAAAGCGGTTTTTTTCGAGTGATTAGGCTGTTTTGGGGAATTTATGGTTAATATAGAAATAGAGCTAATAAAAAAGGCGGCACATTGGCCGCCTGAATAAATCAACTAAGATTATTTCAGTTCATCAATAAAAGTGACAGCGTAACCAATGTAGTTAGCGGGTGTCATTGCTTTTAAGCGCACTTTTTCATGCTCAGGTAACTCTAAACCATCAATAAACTGTTTCATGCCTTCAGCGGTAACACGCTTACCACGCGTTAATTCTTTCAGTTTTTCATACGGTTTTTCGATACCATAGCGACGCATAACAGTTTGGATAGGCTCCGCTAACACTTCCCAATTTTGGTCTAACTCGTCCAGTAAGTGCTGTTCGTTAACTTCCAGCTTGTTTAAGCCTTTCATAGTAGATTGATAGGCAATTAAGGCATAACCTAAGCCTACACCCAAGTTACGTAGTACAGTTGAATCCGTTAAGTCACGTTGCCAGCGGGAAACAGGCAGTTTGCTCGCTAAATGACCTAAAACAGCATTTGCTAAACCCAAGTTACCTTCGGAGTTTTCGAAGTCGATAGGGTTAACTTTGTGTGGCATGGTAGAAGAGCCGATTTCGCCAGCGATAGTTTTTTGTTTAAAGTGATTTAATGCGACATATCCCCAAATATCACGGTCGAAATCTAACACAATTGTGTTAAAACGTGCGACGCAATCAAAGAGTTCAGCAATGTAATCATGTGGTTCAATTTGCGTAGTGAATGGGTTCCACTGAATGCCTAATGAAGTCACAAACGTTTCGCTAAATTCGTGCCAGTTCACTTCAGGGTAAGCAACCATATGCGCATTATAGTTACCTACTGCGCCGTTAATTTTACCTAAAATTTCAACATGTTGTAGTTGACGGAATTGACGTTCTAAACGGTAAGCAACGTTGGCAAACTCTTTACCAATGGTTGATGGCGTAGCAGGTTGACCGTGAGTCCGAGAGAGCAATGGCAGGTCGCGGTATTCATGCGCCATTGCTTTTATTTTATCAATAATTTGACGCCATTGAGGTAAAAGCACCTCTTCACGTGCTGTTTTGAGCATCAATGCATGAGAAAGGTTATTGATATCTTCTGATGTACATGCAAAGTGAATGAATTCAGAAACCGAATGCAGGGCAGGAATATGTTCTACTTTTTCTTTGAGAAAATACTCAACGGCTTTAACATCGTGGTTGGTTGTGCGTTCAATTTCTTTAATCCGCATTGCGTCTTTTTCGCAGAAGTTCGCAACAATTTCATCTAAGTAAGCGATTGCGTCAGCATCAAATGAAGGAACTTCTTTGATTTGAGCGGTTGCAGCCAGTTTTTGCAGCCAGCGAACTTCAACTTGCACGCGAAATTTCAGTAAGCCAAACTCACTAAAAATAGTGCGTAAAGCGCTGACTTTATCACCGTAACGGCCGTCAATCGGGGATACAGCGGTCAGTGAGGATAATTCCATTGGTAGCAACTCCAGATTTAAAGGTGAGACAAAATTTCTTTCGCCTGATTTGCCAGACGATTGCGAGAAAACATAAGTTGGATGCGACTTCCACCCACTTGCTGCCAAAGTACTGCGGAACGAATACCCGCCAGCAAAATTGCGCGAACTTTAGCCTGAACTAAGGTGTTTTTCAGAATGTCAGGGGAACCCGTTACTTGAATGCGTGGGCCAGCAGGGCTGACGACATCAACATAGATTCCTGCTAATGCATTAAACACACCTTCAGAAAGAGGTTCAAAATAGCTCGCTTGGCGCTCGAATTGCTCAATACGTTGCCCAAGCTTATTCATCGCTTCATCGTCTTTATTTAGACGACGCTCAAGGGCCATCATGCTCAGCATATAACGCGTCATCTCGGCGGATAAACCACTGTTACCACCTGTTAGCATGCCTAACATTGCACCTAAACCTGTTTTGAGATTTGCAGGGGCATTACCATACACATCTAATGTGGAGCTTGGGTTCATGTTGGTCAGGCTATTGACCATTGTTTCGGCATCGCTATCAAGGCATGTGCCTTCGTGGGCCAGCTTTTGAACCATAGCACCTGCTTGGCAGATCCCCGCTAAGGCAAGCGTAATGTCGTAATAATTTTTCGCCACAACTACTCCTGAATACGCGCTTCAATAATGCCGCCACCAAGGCAGACTTCGTCAATATAGAACACGGCAGATTGCCCTGGGGTGACAGCAGCAACTGGGTAATCAAATGTGACTTCGATTCGCTCTGCATCAATAGGCGTAATTGTACAAGGGATATCCCCTTGACGGTAACGCGTTTTGACCACACAGCGCAATGGTTGGGTTAGCGTTTTTCTATCAACCCAGTGTAATTGCTGCGCAATCAAGCCGATAGACATCAACCGTGGATGCTCATGGCCTTGTGCAACAATTAATATATTGTTTTCAACATCTTTATCGACAACATACCAAGGTTCTTCTGAACCTTCTTTCGTTCCACCGATACCTAAGCCCTTGCGTTGGCCTAATGTGTGATACATCAGGCCTTCATGTTGACCAATTGTTTCACCATCAACCGTGACAATCGGACCTGGTTGAGCAGGAAGGTAACGACCGAGGAAGTCGCGGAATTTACGTTCACCAATAAAGCAAATGCCCGTTGAGTCTTTTTTCTTTGCGGTGATTAAACCGATTTCTTCAGCAATACGGCGGACTTCAGGCTTTTCAAGCTCACCGACAGGGAACAGGCTTTTTGCCACTTGTTCATGGCTGAGTGTATACAGGAAATAGCTTTGGTCTTTATTACCATCTAAACCACGGAGTAACTGGCTTTTTCCGTTGACATCACGGCGGCGTACATAGTGGCCTGTTGCAATATAATCTGCCCCTAAATCTTCAGCAGCAAATTCTAAGAAGGCTTTAAATTTGATTTCTTTGTTACACAGGATATCAGGGTTTGGCGTGCGGCCCGCTTTGTATTCGGTTAAAAAATGTTCGAACACATTGTCCCAATACTCTGCGGCAAAGTTGATGGTGTGTAACTCGATGCCGAGTTTGTCACACACAGCTTGCGCATCAGCAAGGTCAGTTGCAGCGGAGCAATATTCCGTATCGTCATCTTCTTCCCAGTTCTTCATAAACAGGCCAGCCACCTGATATCCTTGCTGCTGCAGCAAATAGGCGGATACGGATGAGTCAACACCACCGGACATACCGACGATGACTTTTTTCTGGCTGTTATCTGACATGGTACTGTTATTTGACATGGAAATAGTCTCACGGCGGAAAAATCAAGCCCCATACTTTAGCATGTTGACCCCTTGTTGCACCAGCGTTAGAGAGAATATTATTGCTTGGTGACAATTTCACCAAGCAAAGGGGGATTATTGATAGTGGGAGCCATAAGCTGAAAGAATATCTAGTGGATAATTATTTCCAGTTTGAAAGCAACGCAAGCTTTCAGCGACTAAAGGGGAACGTAAGCAGTCACTTTCTAAAATGTCTTGCGCGTCGACCCAGTGACAACAGGCGATATCGCTATCTTGCGGGTGGGTTTCACAAATAGCATCAAGTTCGACAGCAAATAAAAAACGAATAAATTGAGTGCTGTCAGGTGCAATCCATTGATGGATTTGAATTAATTGAGTTGGCGTCGCTTGTATGCCAGTTTCTTCAAGTAACTCACGTTCAGCAGCTTGCAAGAGAGTTTCGTTAGCCTCTAAGTGGCCTGCGGGTTGGTTCCAAGTGGGTTTATCATTAATCCACTCTTCGACGACTAGAAATTTGCCTTCAGCATGCACAATTGTTGCGACAGTGACATTGGGTTTAAACAACATTGACCTCCATCCATTCACCTACTGATAAATCCCCTAAATTAAATTCACCCATTTGATAGCGAATTAAGCGCAGCGTTGGGAATCCGATATTTGCCGTCATACGACGCACTTGTCGATTACGGCCTTCGTATAATGTAATTTTAAGCCAACTTGTTGGAATATTTCTGCGTTCTCTAATTGGCGGATTGCGGGGCCACAACCATTTAGGTTCTTCGACTAACTCAATCCCTGCGGGAAGCGTAGGGCCATCATTTAACGTCAGCCCTTGGCGAAATCGTACCAATGCACTTTCATCAGGGATCCCCTCTACTTGAGCATAGTATATTTTCCCTGTTTTTTTCTGGGGTTGTGTTAAACGCGCTTGTAATTTTCCATCGTTAGTTAGAATTAACAAGCCTTCACTGTCTCTATCAAGGCGACCCGCGGCATAAACATCCGTAATAGGAATATAGTTTTTTAGGGTGTCGCGGCCTTGTTCATCGGTAAATTGTGGCAGTACATCAAAGGGTTTGTTGAACAGAATAACTTTGCGTACTTTAGCGGGTTGGCGACTAGCTGAAATTGCTAAATGCTTGGTGGATTTGGCGTGTTTTTGTTTTATAGGGGATGAGCCAAATTTAGCCCGTTTCTTAGGGGGTATATTCATTTGTCGTTAGCCAGATAGTAGTGCCAGTAAAAAGGTACGTCTGAAAGTATAATGGAAATCAACGAAAAAAAATATTCTTAGGGGGTAGGGAAATATGAGTCACAAAGCGTTATGACTCATATTTTAATTAATTATTCGCTGATCTCATCAATGAACTCACTAAATATATCGAATATCCGCTCAATGAGACCTAAGCAAATTGTATATTCTTGATGACTAAAAGGAATAGTATCAATAAGTTCAACTTCACTACCCATGGTATGACCGCTTTCACGACTTAAATGAAGATCACCACAATAAACTAACGCATTAGGGGAATGTTGTGCAATTTCATTTAAATAAGTAAAAAATACACGACCTGTGGCTTCTATTGATTCAATGATGACTAATCGAATTTTTGCAGGCTGGTTTGATAACATTTCAATGAGTTGGTAAGTGAGTTTACGATTGGCTTCCATTTGTGGTGACCACAGCCACGCTAGAGTATCTGTTATAGGTTGTGGCTTATTCATTTTCAATGTGCATAAATCACTGAGATACCATGGCCAATGATTTTCATCTTCAAGTGCGTGTGTATTAACAGCTGCCTCTAACGTATTTTGTGGAAAAGTAAAAGGCAAAATAAATTTATTTAAATCACCAAAGCTCATAATAAAAAAAGCTATTTTAGGCAGAAACTCTAAAGATTCAGCTGTAGGGCGCTGCGGGTCGATGGGTTTTAAGAAAAAAGGGTGTTGAGCATATTCATTTTTCTTTTTTTGAATAAAAATAGAAAGTTTTTTCATATAATCACCTTTTTATGAGTTGGTTATTAATGATTTTATATTCATTTTATATTTGCCTATATTGCGATATTTATTAGTGGGAGTTATTTCTTAGCTTATTCGTGCTCTTTATTTGCTCACCTTCACTAGAGATTAAAAACATTAAAATCATAAAATTAATAAATTGAGGATTTGTTAATTAAAGTTATTGTTTATTAAAGGAAAAAATAACAAACAACTCAATTTATGTGAGCAGTTCGAATGTTTATTAATGTTATTCCAGATAAAATTAATGTGAATTGAGTTTCAAAGTCGTCAAGGCAGTGTTATTAGGTTTCGATGATTTGTAGGGTATGAGTGAGTTATCTTTTTCAGTAATGATATGATTTTATAAGGAATTATTCTGTTTTTATTCACGTGTTAGTGCGTTTAATGCGATCCATACTAAAGCTTAGGTGAGTAATCATTGGCGTTCGACGCAGATTGAAGTAGTATTGACACGTCTCTTACAAAAAATTAACAAGCAAAATACGCAAGTGAAAGGAGAGGTTAATGGAAAGCAAAGTAGTAGTTCCGGCAGAAGGCGCTAAAATTACCATTGATGCAAAAGGCAAACTAAACGTTCCGAACAACCCAATTATCCCTTATATCGAAGGTGACGGCATTGGTGTTGATGTCACTCCAGCAATGTTAAAAGTGGTTGATGCGGCAGTTAAAAAAGCTTACAACGGTGAGCGCAAAATTTCTTGGATGGAAATTTACACTGGCGAAAAATCTACACAAATTTATGGTAAAGATGTTTGGTTACCAGAAGAAACTCTCGATTTAATCCGTGATTACCGCGTTTCAATTAAAGGTCCTTTAACAACTCCAGTTGGTGGTGGTATTCGTTCTTTGAACGTTGCACTACGTCAACAACTTGACCTGTACATCTGCTTACGTCCAGTACGTTACTACAAAGGCACACCAAGCCCAGTTAAACAGCCCGAACTGACCGATATGGTTATTTTCCGTGAAAACTCGGAGGATATTTACGCAGGGATTGAGTGGAAAGCAGGTTGCGCAGAAGCTGACAAAGTCATTAAATTCCTGCAAGATGAAATGGGTGTGACAAAAATCCGTTTCCCACAAGATTGTGGTATCGGTATCAAACCATGTTCAGAAGAAGGAACAAAGCGTTTAGTTCGCGCGGCAATTGAATATGCAATTGATAATGGTCGTGATTCAGTGACTTTAGTTCATAAAGGCAACATTATGAAATTCACTGAAGGTGCGTTTAAAGATTGGGGTTACCAATTAGCACAAGAAGAATTCGGCGGCGAATTATTAGATGGCGGCCCATGGGTTAAAATTAAAAACCCTAAAACAGGCAAAGATATCATCGTTAAAGATGTGATTGCAGATGCATTCTTACAACAAATCCTGCTGCGTCCTGCGGAATATGATGTTATAGCGTGTATGAACTTAAACGGTGACTACATTTCTGATGCATTAGCAGCACAAGTTGGTGGTATCGGTATTGCGCCAGGCGCTAACATTGGTTCTGAGTGCGCATTATTCGAAGCAACTCACGGTACTGCACCTAAATATGCAGGTCAGGACAAAGTAAACCCTGGTTCTATCATCCTTTCTGCTGAAATGATGCTGCGCCATATGGGCTGGACTGAAGCGGCTGACCTAATCGTTAAAGGTATGGAAGGCGCAATCGCGGCTAAGACTGTAACTTACGATTTCGAACGTCAGTTAGAAGGCGCTAAATTACTGAAATGTAGCGAATTCGGCGATGCAATGATCGCACACATGTAATTTATTACGTGTTGTGATTAAGAACGGGAACTTAATAGTTCCCGTTTTTTATTGTCACATTTGAAACGGTTATCAAAAAGTTATCAAAACGAATTATCAAAATCTTCTCAAAAAACTAAGCAAAAATAGAGAAAAAACATTTTTTTATTTTTCTTTTATTGGTTTTAACTATATGTGTTGGACTTGCTTACTATTGTGATGAAAATAATTATATTATAGGAAATATTGTTCCAGAATTAATAGGTGTATGTGTAGAGTTATTAATTTTTATAATTCTTTATGAAAAGATGGGGAAAAGCATCTTTAAAGAATAAAAAAGACCCCTATGTTAGATAGGGATCTAAACGTTCTAGGTTTACTGATGTTTTATTATGTATTGTCGAGTAGACAGGTCGTGCATGCTCGCTGTAAGTATTAGCTTATTAAGTGAGCCATTTAAATCTACGCCTTTGTTTAAATAATAGCCAGTTAATATTTGTAAATGTATAACCTTATCGATTAGTCTTCGATGGTTGTTTTTGTATGGAGTGTAACTATATGATCTTTAGTGAGCTAGATACAAGGCGATAACATATTGCAGAAAATGTATTGTTTATAGGATAGATTTATACAGGAGATCGTATTTTTTAGGCACACATCATGCACATGAACCTTTGAGAAATTTTAGTTTAAACAGTATGTTGATAAATATCTAATTAGGTTTTGAATTTAAATAAAATTAACAGTCTAAGATACGTTGCATATCGCAAAAACAAAGTGTTGGTAAATATAATGTACGCCAAGAATTTTTTTCTATAAAGTTACTCCATCCTAAATATGCTATGACATGGTTAGGAATTATGGTTTTCTTTCTGATTAAAAGACCCATAATTGTTTTTTATTTATATTAAATATTAGTTACGATGAATAAAAAAGTAGTAAGAATAAAACAGTTAACTTACGATATTTAATCTTTTTATTATGGTAATAGTGAGCTAAATCAATTAGATAATTACTTCAATTAAATCACTCTGCGATGAAAGTTGGTATTCAGAGGTTATTAACCAAGTAAAAGTATAGGTAATGTGTTATAGTGGTTTAAATCATTATACCCCATTGCCATAAAAAGCAAACCTTGCATTCGCAAGTTTTTATCTAATAAATAGATGTGGTATCCAAAGGAATTGTTTCCTAAGGAATTACCTATGAATTTATCTGCATTATATCATCGGATTTTATCACTTACAGAAAATGTGCTAATTATAACGGTATTACTTCTGGCTACATTTGCACTTGTATATTGGATGTAAAATTATTCCACAGTTAGCTAAAACTAAATGAGTAATGAGTTTTAACAACGCTGAGATTCGAGGGCTAATTTATGGTGGAAAAACATTGGTATAGCACCTTTGAAAAATAAAGGAGAGATAAATGAATTATTATATTCAGACTATAGTTGAACCACAGGGTGGTTATAAAATACATAAGCTTGGATGCAAGAATATGCCTATGGCTTCAAATAGATTTTACCTTGGTAACTTTTTTAATGCTATGCAAGCTATTGAAGCTGCTAAAAAATCACACTATAAGATTGTTAAGATATGCTCTGATTGCATAAAAAATAGCATGAAACACTAAATTATAAGTAATAAAATTAAAAATTGTAGATTTTTTACATTTATTCTAGTGAAACAGGTGTTAACTCAGAGAAAAAGTCGTTATTTTCAAAGTAATTACTTTTTAAGATTTGTATTGAAAAGGAATTCGTTAAATAATCATTTATCTTAAAGTGGAGTGAAAAATAAAACTTGCTATAGTCGGGGGGGTGTGGCTTAATGCCCTTACTGTTTTGGAAGTACAAACCTATTTATGTTAGTCAGTTTCAAGTTGTTCACCATTTAGCGTTATCCCTGATATCACTTCATCGCGAATTCCTTCTAATTAATTCCCATAAGTAAAAATTAAAAACAAACTCTATTATGCCTTATGGCAAATATTAAATAATTAAAGGAATTTCTATGTCTAATATATTAACTGGTTCAGTAAAATGGTTTAACGACGATAAAGGCTTCGGTTTTATTACTCCAGCAGATGGTAGTAAAGATGTATTTGTCCATTTTTCTGCTATTCAGAGCGATGACTTTAAATCGTTAATTGAAGGCCAACAAGTCTCATTTACCATCGAGAATGGAATGAAAGGCCCAGCAGCTGGAAACGTGGTGGCACTATAAAAATTTATTTGTATTTTAAATGTCCTTGCTGTAGTGGATCCCAGTATAGAACTTCACAGTTTGATGTTTCGGCCAATAATCCACATGGTGCAAAATGTATTTTTTGTAAAAGCGTCATGAAAGCTCAAGTTAGCTGATAAATAATTTGATTCACATTTAAACCTCTTTTTAAAGAGGTTTTATCGCATTAATCGTATTTATTTAAGCTGACGTGGTATGCTTGTTTGATAATTATACCCCATTGCTATGAGTAGCAAATCTTGCCTCCGCAAGCTTTTATCTAAAAAATAGATGTGGTATCCAAGGGGATCACTTTCCTAAGGAAACACGAATGAAAAAGCAAACATTTTATAGTCGAGTTCTAAGTATCTATAAAAAAATCCTCATTGTGGCTGTACTAATTATCGTCGTTCTTGGTGTCATTTATTTGTTCGATAGTTCATCATGGAGCCAGCTCGGTGGTGGATACATTTTCCCTAAAAACTAACACCAATCGAGTGTAATAGCTTTTCTAAAGTGTTATGTTGTTGTGAATAAAGATCCTATTAATCAGTGTATGCTCTATGTCATGTTTTAAAGCGAGTAGCATTCTTAATTCAGTTCTTATAGTAATTAATTGAAAAATTACAATTCTCTGAGTGTTAGCAATTTAAAGTATCTCATTACCATAACTCTTGCATTTAAAAAATATTATCTGAAAGGTAAGTGAGATTTCTAAGGTATTATTTATGAAATGGTCATATCTTTATCAAAGTATTTTGAATTTTTCACAAAACATGCTTGTTGTTTTTGTACTGATTATCATATTTATTCTAATTATCGCATATATTATAAACTTAGCTAAATAAATTTATTCCACCATTAGCTCAATTGGAAGAGTATTTAGTCCTGACAAAACTAAAAGTCGAGGTTCGAGGCCTCGATGGTGGTCCATTTAAATATTTAATGATGCTATATTTTTAATGAGAAAGGTTAAACTCCTGAGGAGTTACCATGTCAGGGCTAAGTCAATCAAAATTAATATGTAGAGTGTTACAGTGGATTAGCAGTGCTGCGCTGATTTTACTTGCTATTATATTAATTTCTTTTTTAGTAAAAGAAACTATTGTTTTATCGAAACTACTATTTTCCGCTAGTGATTCCATTTCGATTTATTTGCTGGTCGATGAGCTTATTATATATTTTCTATATTTTGAATTTGTCGCGCTGATTATCAAGTACTTTCAGTCAAATTACCATTTCCCATTACAATATTTTATTTATATTGCAATTACAGCTGTAATTCGGCTTATTATAGTTGAACATAAGGACCCTCAGCTGTTTATTATTTACTCTGTTTCAATACTAATACTTATTATTGCCCTGTACATTGCTAATGCTGATAGACTGAAACCCAAAGAATAAAATTTGTAATAAGATGGCTATTTTTATCTTAAAAAATATTTAACTAGTTATAGTTTATTTAGCATTATTTTAGTTAACAGCGTAAAAATTAAATTTCTTTTATAAATATAATGCGGTAGCAAGAATAATTTTTCGGTGTGGAAATATATAATTTGTTATAAATTATGTTCTATAAGGAATTTTTATTATTCTTTAGGTGGTATTTGTTATCAAAGGCTAACTTCATAGTGGTAACGCATTTAAAACAAACGAAATTCGATAATAATTGTCTAAGCTTCATACAATAAAGAGGTGTGAGTTATGGCTGATAGCCGAACAAGTGAAATAATGATTGAAATCGGATATGCAACCGTCAAGTTGTTGTTTGGAAATATGATGGTATTTAAGTCGACACTAGTGAACGAGTTAACCGAAAGGATGGTGGCATCAGGAGATGATGAATATAAAAAACTTTTGAATGAGTCCATTGAGTTTTTGCATAGAAATGTTGGTTAGATTGAAAACTATACAAATCTTATCTGGGTATTATTTCAACAAGGTGTTAGTGTTGAGTGAATACACAGAGGTGATTATGGACACAGATAAAGACGTAATTTATATGCGGATATGCCAAGTAGTTGGCAGGGCTGTTATGTTGCTAAATGAGTCAAAGCATAACATCACAGGAGAGCGCATATCTGCAATTTTGAAGGAGCAGAGAGAAGGTGAGCAAGAAAAACACATGATTGCTATATATGCGATAGCAATTGATTTAATGGAGTCTAGGCGTTGGGGGTAGGTTTTAATCAATAACTAGTATTAAGCGCAATAATAATATCTTATATTTTAATAAATAGTGGCTATCAAAACTAAATTAATTGTTTATGTTATCAAGGACTTAAAAAATATGTTTTTACCATACTAAAGACAATAAATCATTAATAATAATAAATATCAGTTAGTTATAAACTATTAGGCTATGTATTGCTGCGCCATATGGGTTGGACTGAAGCTGCTGACTTAATCGTTAAAGGTATGGAAGGCGCAATCGCGGCTAAGACTAGTTGATGGTATTAACGGGTTTAATGATAGTTCAAGAAAGCTGTGAGCTAGTGGCTGAAGCTGGTTACATGATAGCGTGTGAGTTCTCAGGTAAGTCTTTGGCTACTGATTCATTGGCCGCCTTATTGGCACTCCCTGAATTATCCGCCATTTCACGGTATCAAGCTGTGGTTACGGATGGAAACAAGGCATCAGTTAGCGTTCTAGAAAAAATGGGTTTATCCTTACAGACGTTATTAAAGATAACTACACTATTGGAGGAGTTATCTTTGATGACTGTATTTATACATTGGAAAGATGAATTACGACAGTAAAAAGCCTTCAGTAATTAGTCGTCCAATTAGTGGGATCACAACACTAATGCGGCCTTTATTCGTCTATAGCTACCGGATATCACTCTCACAGATTAATTACTTTAATGGTTGTGTGTTTACCTATTAACTTAATAAATAGGAATACCTTGCAGGAGGGCGATATGCATATATTGAGATAATGGCTACTGCTGCAGAGGTTTTTTTCTCTAGATTAAGGGGAAAATTCATCGCTCTTTTTTAAGGTAAATTAACGCGAGCATATCTTCATTATTTTTATCCATACCGACCTCGCTGAAACCAAATGAGGAATAAAAATTTTTGGCGACAGGGTTGTTTGGGTTATAACATATTTCAATCTCTATGATTGATTGTGTTTGTTTTATCTCTGTAAGCGCGAGGCTAAGCGCTTGTCTACCTATTCCTTTATTTTGGTGATGTTGGTCAATCATAAACCGCCAAATTGATATTCTTATTGGGCTTTCTTGTACCCACATAAAGAAACCAACTGGGTCATCATCACAGTAAATAGCTCTTACGGTATAATTTTCATTATAAGCGGCTTCAACCAGTGACCAAGTGTTTGAAGCAACATATTTTTCTTGCTCATCAGATACATCTAAAAGACAAATGGATTCATAGTTTTCTTTTGTAACCGCTTTTAGGCTAATTAGCATAATAACCTCTGTTTTGCTCTGTAAGATAATTTTACTTGTAAGTATTAATCAAATAAAACAATACAGAAAATTGAATGACAGAATTTAGCTCTAGAGGCTATTTTCAGAGGTAAGTCTTTTAAAATACTCAGCACCATCTCTAATTGCTTCATCAGCAATATTCATCATACGGCTATAATGTAAAAAAGCATGTAATGTACCTGGGTACATCTTATATTTGCAGGATATCTTATTGTTTTTTAATGTATTGAATAATGCGATGCTATCATCTAAAAGTGGGTCAAATTCCGCACTGGCAATAAAGCAAGGTGGAATATGATGAGTTAAATCGTTATTGAATAAACAGTAGTAAGGTGCTTCGCGACTTCCTGACTCACCAAGATAGGCGCTGTCATACCCTTCAAGGTCTTTCTGTGTTAATCCATCCCACTCACCGCCATAAAGTCGACGGCTCACTGAATCTTGTAAACCATAAAGTCCGTACCAAAGTAAATTAGCTTTAATTTCATGATTTACAATATTATTATCACGAAGCCAAAGTGTTGTCGCTAATGATAACATTGCGCCAGCGGAATCCCCCGCAAAGCCTGTCTGATCCATGTTAATATTATACTTCTCGGCATTATGGGCATAAAACTGATATGCCATAGATATTTCCTCAATTGCTTGGGGGTAACGGGCTTCGGGTGATAAAGAATAGTCTACACCAATGATGGTACAGCCAGTATATAGCGCTAGTAACCGCATTATTCTGTCATGGGTATCAAGATTACCTAAAATAAACCCACCACCATGGATATAAAATAATGTCGCAGGTGTAGTTATTGTAGGCTGAAATATGCGTGTAAGGATACAACCATAAGGCGTTTGAATGTTAATATCATGAGTTGATTGCATGATGGGGGCATCTGCATTCCAATACTTTCTATCTTCATTATAAGCTTCACGTAATGATATTAAATCAGTACTTTGCGGTGAGCTAGATGTGTTTTTTGAGTAATAATCAATGACTTTATTCATTTCTGCCGAAATGAGTTTAAGAACGTTTACTTTGTTATTAGGGTTCATTTTTTCTCCTACTTTTAGGCTGTACATTGTAGAAGACATAAAATGCGAAGTTGTGACCTCGTTATCCAATATTAAAAGACATGTTTTTTTATTGCATATTGATATATTTTCACAAAATAGGAGGAGAAGAGCTATTAGTGGGTTTACTATTGAAGGTCAGAGGTTTTAATAAACCTCTGACGCTTAAATGCTATAAGTTAGCTATTCTAAATAAACGTTAACTAACTGGCTGATATCGATATTTAAAATTTTAGCGATATAAAATAAATGGTCTGCATAAATGGATTTTTCACCATTTTCATAAGACAGATAAAAATCTGTTGATATGTCTAATAAATTTGCCATTTTTTCAATTGAAATATGGTTAGTTATTCTGTTTTTTTGTATGTATAGGCCAAGATTTTTATTGTTTTTTAACATTTATATGTTCTGATTTAGTTATTGATCCTGATGTTGATGAGGCATTTTATATATAAAGATATTGATTTTCTCTAGATGATGGATTTAAATATAAACTTAATCCTAAGTCTATAATATCACCTTCATTTTCCAGCTCCTTCAGTAAAGAAACAAAAAAAGATTCTACACTGATATTTAATTTGATAAGAAACAGTAGGATTAAACTGAATGAAATTGTATTAATACCATTTTCATAACGTGAAATTTGTTGCTGACTAACATGAAGTAATTCGCTAACTTCAGCACCAGTCATATCATTTTCAATCCGTTTTTGCCTTAAATAATTTCCCACTAAGGTATTAACTTTGCTATTTAAAATAGCACGATTCATATCAACCTCTTTTTTATTAAGAATTTTCTGAGATAAAAACTAGTCAAATATTTATATCAAGTACAATCGTTTTAAATACTTGTTTTCCAATTTTTAATTGGTGGTAGCTATCAAATGAAATTAAACAATCGTTTGATTTTAGTGGTAAGGTAGTCTCAACATATTGATAAATAAGTTTATAAACCAATTTGTTAATTTTATGTATTTTATACAGCGAATTTTGTGATTATCACAAATACTCTTATCACGTGTATATGCGATAGCATTTTTCATGTATTAATAAATAATAATATGAACTATTATTTTATGATGCTTGTTTGGTTTTTTATTTATTCAATATTTTTATTATTCTTTTTTATCAATTTGAGACAAAATTTATTATTATTTTTTACATAGATAAAACAATATTGAAATGAAAGTTTACCAGTAGAAAAGATTTGTTACAAATATTTTCTAGAATAGGTATTAGTTGCTTTGTTACTTATTTGGAATGAGTTCATTGTATCGGAACGTATCGATGCTCTATATCAAAATTGGGCGTAATAGTTTAGTTTATCGGTATGTCATTTTAAAACTTGATGATTTTAACTAATTATTTTTCAATCATAGATACTCATATACCTAGAGGGTATTAGATGATGGTGGGGTTCAGATGACCCTCTGATTAAAAGGTGAGTTTTGTCTGGCCTAAGCCAGTATGAGATAGATGTATTGGGATAAAGTGAATGTGGTGCCTAGTTTATCCATTGGAGCAATGTTCAAAATTATGTTTAACCTGTTTAATTGCTTGTTTCTCAATATCTCTTAATGTGAGATTCATCATATCCAACCCTTTGATATCCATTTTTAAATGGTGAGTAGATTTATCATCTCCACTTAGAATGAGGTCTAAACCAATTATTTTGGAGTTTTCTTCTAAGATACTTATTTGGGTCAAATTAAATCGCATAGTGCCACCTTAATTGTAAATATCCAATTGATGATTTTGATAAAGTTGGTATTACTGTATGCTAAATAACCATGTATTACCTTAACAAAGGGTTAAATAATGTAACAAGTAGCATGAAAAGAAAGATGAAATGACATCTAGGGGGACAGGGGTTCTAAAGGGATATAGTGAAAAGAGAAATGTTCTCATCTAATTATATGACTAATTTTACAATATTATTCGTTGTATAAAATGTAATTAGCAAATATAGCACTTCAACGTGAATACTGTTCTTTATAAAAAAGCCCCTGCAAGCAGGGGTATCTAATGGAAATGTATCTGTATAATTATAGTTATAAAGTGCCTATCGTTTGAGTCGGCAATTGAATCATACCAGTATTTATCTTTTAATCCAATTTAGAGTAAAAATAAAAAAGTGATAGAAGTTACAGATCGGATAGAAAGAGTAGGGGGATTGAGAAAAAGCTAGGACGAAAGAAAGGGGTAGCCTCTTAGCAAACAAGTTTAAATGTTAAAAAGTAATGTCCTTATTGGCTTTTTAACATTATAGAATGAGATGATTTTAGAAATGTGCTATTCAATGCAAAATTAGAGCGAAATACCTGAAAAAGACATAAAGCCAAGCGACATTAAACCTACGGTAATAAATGTTATTCCTAATCCTCTTAATCCTTTTGGAATATCAGAGTATTTCATTTTTTCACGAAGACCCGCAAGCGCAATAATAGCCAACATCCAACCTATCCCACAACCAGCACCATAAACAACAGATTCTGTGAATGTATAGTTCCTTTCAACCATAAAAATGGTTGCTCCAAAAATAGCACAGTGAATAGTTAAGAGTGGTAAGAAGACCCCCAGTGAGTGATAGAGGGAAGGTATAAATTTATCTAGGAACATTTCTAAGATCTGGACTAAAGCGGCTAGAACAGCAATAAATGTGACAAAGGATAAAAATGATAAGTCAATACCTTCAGCTATAGCTCCGTCTCGAAGAACATAGTTATAGATCAAGTTATTGATGGGCGTAGCGATAGTGAGTAAGACAACAACGGTTAGACCTAATTTAAACGAGGTTTTAACCTCTTTGGATACCGCGAGGAAAGTACACATTCCGAGGAAAAAGCTCAAGGCCATATTTTCAATAAATGCAGCTCGAATAAATATGTTTAAATGATTTTCCAGCACAAATCCTCCTTTATATATGTCATGATTACATTTAACAGTAAAAACATACGATTATATTAAATGTTTCCTATATAAGTAGGGGGGGGATATGTATAAAACTGCCCCCCCAATAAATTAGGGATATCGTTTTCAGGACTTATCCAAGATTACTTGGAAAAACTGAGTCTATGAAGTTACTGAAAGTGGTAAATACTATAGCTTAAGATTATGGATAAAAGCATAAGAATTAGCAAGATACATTATTTTATAAAAGCGTGAAATTTACGAAGAATATGATATTACACATGAATTTTGTGATCTAAAGCAAAAAATGGAGTAAATGGCTTAAAAATAAATGATTTTTTCCATATTTTCTTTGTTTTTATGAGTAATTTTTATAAAATTAATCCATATACCAGTATGAATTATAAGGTTATTTATTGGTGTTAATATGCGTTAAATGGTTTTAATATTAAAAAAACAAAATGTATCTCAAAGAAATAACATGAGCCTGATTTAATGTGGAGGGAACATTTGGGCTATAAAAAGCATAAAATGCTGAAGTTAATAGAATGCTTAATTAAATATAAGTGTTCCCTTGAAATCGTTGGTTTACAACATATAACAGAGTAAAGGCATTTATAAAAAACAAGAGGTAAATAGTGGGAAAAATACAGTTGGTTAAACAAGCTTTAGATTCTGTGTTAGGAACGCAAATCGGATCACTATCTGTTATAGAGCAGTTTTTCTCTAGAGATTACATTCAAATAGTCGATGGTAAAGAAATTGGCTTTGATGAGTTCGTTGCGCATATGAAGGTGTTAGAGGAAGCAACTGAATCAATTACGATAACAATTAAATCTATCGCAGAGGGAGATAACTGCGTTCATACTCAACATATTGCAAAGGCAATGAAAAAAGACGGCTCTTACAGCGAGTATGAAGTATTTGCCTGTTTTACTGTCTTAGATAATAAAATAGTACGTTGCGAGGAGCTTACGCGGATGACTCAAGGTAATAAACACGACAGTGATTTAGGGTCAAGAACTTAACGTATTTATATGTAGATAATTTTCTGAATGGAAAGGTAATTTTTTTGTTCATCAGATTAGCTGCAAGAATATGCCCAGCTTACTACTGGGCAATCAAGTTAACTTGAATAAGTGAGCTGTAAGCCAGCACCAACCTCTTTAACAGGAGCATGCTTAGCTAAGTGTATCTTTGCTGCAAGGTCAGTACAGTGGCATGGGTGGATGTGCAATAAGTCCTGTTGAGTAAAGTAGTTGCCAGTCTGTTCTAAAAGATCATCTGAGGCTTGTTGTAAGTGAAAACCGCCAATTACAGTGACTATTTTATTTATCCCAGTGACGTATTTCGCATATTCAACAATATTGCAAATACCTGAATGAGAACAACCTGTTATTACAATCAGTCCTTCTGTTGTTGTAACTGCCAGAGCGGTGTCATCAAGGACATAGTCATCAACGTGTTGTTGGTTTTCATTAACCATAATACCGATTGGGTCTTTTCCTTCAAAATTATTATTCCGAGGTATTTGGCCTAAAAATATAACGTTATCAGATAAATAGTATGGCTTTATAGATTCTATACAAGTGAAGTAGGCATCGAGTACATTTTTTGGGGTGTTTGCTCCAATCACTTTCGATTGAAACTGTTTTGGTTTTAATGCATCTGGATGATAAATAAGCTGTTTGGGGTGGTTTTCCTCAACGTTACGACGGTCAAAATACTGAATCAAATGACCTAATCCCCATGTGTGATCATTGTGGCCATGAGACAGTACAAGGTCGGTAATATCGGCTAGGTCAATATTGAGTATATGGGCATTATTAATAAAAATATCAGAGTAACCTGTATCAAATAATATTTTTTTGTCATCAGCTTCAATGTGATAGCAGACACCTGGCTCACCGCAAAAATAACTGTCGATGAGAGTGTTATTATCAACAAGAACGGTAATTTTAATTGTCATATTGGCTCGTCGTTATTCGAAATAATCGTTACATGTTATATCAGATAATTTGTTAGAAATATTCAATGGTAGTCAAACATGAATAAAGAAGAAAAAATACGAAAGAAAATAAAAATATGGGCACCATGAATAGTGCCCAACGGTTTAATAATTTAATTTAGTGGAGTTTTTTAATTGGTAGATCTTTTTTTTGCTCAATACTGTCAGATTGTTGTGTATCTTCGGCTTCAACGTGGAAGATAGAAATTATCTCTTCCAGTAAATTGGATTGAGACTCGAGTGCTTTTAGTGAAGATTGTAATTCACGTGTCATTGAAGCATTCGCTTGAGTCGTGTTATCTAATTCGTTGATAGCTAGGTGGATCTGGCTTACACCGTGAGTTTGCTCATTAGAGGCAAGGGCAACGCTTTGGATCATTTCGTTAATATTAGAGGTATCTTGAGCAATAGAGACAATATTATCGTTAGCATCTGCCGCCAGTTGGAAACAATGATTAATTTTATCATTTGAATTATTGATTAGTAATTTAATCTCTTTGGATGCTTGCGTACAGCTTATTGATAACTCGCGAACCTCATTAGCGACGACAGCAAAACCTTTCCCATGTTCACCCACTCGAGCGGCTTCAACAGCTGCATTAAGCGCCAACAAATTCGTTTGGAAGGCAATATTATCAATTGTAGATGTAATTTTGCTGATTTCTTTAGAGAAGTCGACGATATCATCCATATTCTCGACGACATCAGAAATTAGCTCATTGCTCTTATCTATGGTAATACTCGTTGCAGACATAAGCTGACAAGATTGATTTGTATGTGCTGTATTGAGCTTAAATGAAGAGTCGAGTTCTTCAACGCTGGCGGCAGTTTCAACAATTGCTGCGGCTTGCTGGTCTGCTCGGATGGACAAATCATGGTTCATTTGCGTAATATCATTCAACTCAACTTTAATATGGTGAGTGTTGTCATAAATATTTTTTACAATTTCAATAAGCTTACTTTGCATATTAGAGACATGCATTTTGAGCAGTTTTATTTCAGAAAGACCTTTATTATCAAATTGATGATAAAGAATACCTTGGCTGACTTTTTCGATACCATCAATAACTTGGTTGAGAGGGCGGATAAAGAAAAATTGCAAAATAAAACGGATGAATAGCGTGACAATGGAGATTATTGTAATGATCACAATAAGACCAATTATGCTTTGGTGATAAAGCTTTTCGCTTGAAATAGCGATGTCATGGTAATTTTTATTAAGCTGTTGGTGATAATTTATGTAATTTTTTTCAAATGCATCTTGAAATGATTGTGTGGGTTGATTTAAAAAATCGTAGGTTTTTCCTTCAACTAAGAACACAGAAAGTTCATTCAGTGCGGCATATAATGTATTATACGATTTTTCTAAATCGGTGAAAGCTGCATTGTTTTGATACATGGAACTTTCAGAAAAATTTTTCCAATATGTATTGGTTTGTGTCATTTTTTGATGGTAAAACTGAATAAGGCTGTCGATGTCAGTATTCGACGTTTTCATTTTATTGATGATCAATAAATGGCGAGAGCTTGCGCGGTTTAAGGTATTGCGTGCTTGAAGTAGAGATTGCCACGTATTGTTTAATTCAGTTTGCTCATTATAAATTATATCCAGGTCATTGAGTGTTGCTTGATACTGTTTTAACGAGCTAAAGAAAAACCAGCAAGTAGACAGTAGTAGTGTGATCAGCAGTCCTGAAATAAACCAGACCAACGTCGTCGTTTTGAGGCCAGTGAAGGTAAATTTAGCTGAGTTAAATTTAATTTTTTTTGAAGTATCAGACATCATTGATTATTTCCTTTCATACCATCGAGCAGTATGTTTTGAATACATACAAATAACGACTTTCAGACATAACATTGTTAGCGATAAGTGAATCAAAATTATCCTATAGACTAAAACGTTATATATAGTCACGCGAAAGCATCAGGCGTAGGGACTAACTCAATGTATCGGCACTCGTGATGGATACTTTACATGCAATAATATGACTTAGTTCATAAAAATGAATGAAATCTAAGTGTGTTTACTTATTTTTTGGAATGGTTAACAAAATGAAAAGAAAATTTATGAGCTATTGTTTGAATTGATAATGCTGTTAACTTTTCAATAGTAAGAAATGATAATAAGCTAAATGTAAAAAGGAATTAAACTCTTATGTTTTCATTATTCTTAAAATGTCTAATTGGTGCTGTAGCTGTACTTATCATTGCATTATTTTCACGGAGTAAAGTTTATTATATTGCTGGGTTGGTGCCTTTATTTCCAACTTTTGCGCTTATCGCACATGTGATTGTTGTGCAGGAGCAAGGCACTGAGGCATTAAGAAAAACTGCATTATTTGGGTTATGGTCATTAATTCCTTATGCTATGTATCTACTTACAGTTTATATATTTGCAACGAAAATGACGGCTTGGGGTAGTTTGAGTTTAGCAACAATAATATGGATAATTACTGCTGCTATTTTAGTTTATATTTGGCAACTTATTCAGTAGATTATAAAAACAAATGGCCTGATTCGCTTTGAGGTCGCAAAACAATAAGTATAAACTATAATGATGTTTACTGTTTTCTCATGGATTATCTATATAAAATGTTATTAAGATCTTTAGTTCTATTACTTGTTGCTGGGTGTGCATACATAGCGGGGATCATGACCGAAGTGACTATTGACCCAGAATTAGATACGGATAGTAGAGTGAGAAGCTCAGTTGAAGACTTCTTGGCATATCCGTCGGCAGCAACGTACAAAAATGTAAAATATTATGTACTAACGAAAAGTGATGAAGGTGAGGAAACAGGATACTACTGCGGTGAAGTCTTTGGTTTTGAAAATGAATTACCCCATGGCTATAAGCGATTTATTGTTAGGCTACATAAGAATAAAACGGGTAAGGTGATGATTTCAATTCCATTTGTTGAAAAGACAGATGATATTATTCCCCCTGAACAATTTGAATCTGTTTGGGAGCGCTATTGCCACCGTGGTGAATAGCCTATCTTAGAAAATTAACATTGATTAGCTAATAGTCTAACTAATGTAGGATTTTTAGCGGATTTTAATCGCTAATGTTGATAGGAATGTTGGTAAATAACGGTCAACAATAAAACGTGGATGTGGCTGCCAATCTTCCTCAAATCCTGCAATATGAAAGCCAGCTTTAATTTGTCCACCAATTAAATCATTTAAAGAATGGCCAAACACAAAGGCTTCTTGGTGTTCAGTCTTGTATGCAATTTGCTCTTCAGATAAAGTGCTTAATTCCGAAAAAGGCATAGTATAACTTGGTTTTATAAGGCCTTGCTCATGGTATTTTTTATCCCGGTCGCCAATAAAAACTACGGGGTTAAAAAAGCTAGATAATAATTTTCCTTCTGTTTTTAATACACGATGGCATTCTTGCCATACAGGATTTACATCTGGAATATATAGGTTAGATATAGGGTGGAAAATAATATCAAATTCTTCGCGAGCAAACATAGATAACGAACGCATATCACCTTGTACAGTTTCTAATGTTAAATGATCGCGTTCTGCGACCATTATATCTTGTTCAAGTTGTTTTATTGAAAAGTCAAAAACGGTAACTTGAGCACCCGCAGCTGCTAATACAGGAGCTTGCTGACCGCCGCCAGATGCAAGGCAAAGAATTTTTTTCCCTTTAATATCACCTAGCCAATCTTTTGATACTGGGGTAGGGGTAAGGTGAACTTGCCAGTGACCTTGTTTAGCATCATGAATGGTTTGTGAATCCACTGGTGTCGACCAAGCTTGTTGCGACTCTGCCTGTTTGTCCCATGCCTTTTGGTTTACAGTAAGAAAATCTGTCATAAAATGTACTCTTTAATACAATAATGTATCTAGTTTATCAAAACGTGAGCAAATTAAAATAAAAATGTACTGGGTGGTACTAAAAAATTATCTGCCGATAACTAAATAGTATTCTATTTCATCGAAAATAAAGTTAGCGACAACACTCATACCTAATTTCTGGTGAGCCGCTAATGAACGTAAATTTTTTGTGTTAATAAAAGCAACAGGTTTACCTGTATTGAGTGCGCAAACTTTGTCATATAAAGTTTTGAGAATATCTTTGCCTCTGTATTCTTTATTGATACAAACAGGCCCATAAAACCAATTATTTTTAACTAGGTAAGGAAACTGTTCGATAATAAATGAAGCTAAAGGGGGTAATGTGGCCGATGACGACCTAAAGCTAAAAACCACACCGATAACGTCTTGAGCCGCTACCGCAATAATGGTTCCTGAGCTTCCCATCAACATATCCTTAACCTTAGGAAGTGGAAATTCGCCAAGAAGCTCACCATGGTTAGAAGGGGCATTAGCTTGTAATAAATGAGCGACTTTGAGGCTATCTGTCAGATCCATTAAGCGATATTGAATAAACATTTAACTCTCCATTTGTCTTAGCTGAAATAAATTTTAGAATGAAATAATTAGCCTAATTACACCTTATTGAAATCGTGATTTTTTCATTTCATAATGATGAAAATTATCTTCTTACTATGAAATTAACATGCTAGCAAAATTATACCCTGTATTTTTACTTATCATTTCAAATGTGTTCATGATGTTTGCTTGGTATGGACATTTGAAGTTTACGACGAAACCTTTATATGTGGTGGTATTTTTTAGTTGGCTAATTGCTTTTGTTGAATATTGCTTTGCTGTACCTGCAAACCGGTTGGGGCATCAGTTTTATAGTGCTGCAGAATTGAAAACAATGCAGGAAGTTATCACTCTTTGTGTTTTTGTGCTCTTTTCAGTTTTATATTTAGGAGAGAGTATAACAGTTAATCATATTATTGGTTTTGCCCTTATTTTTGTGGGGGCCTTCTTTATTTTCAAAGGCCCTTTTTAAAAAATAAAAGGGGGAGATCAATACCTGTTCCTTTTATTTTGGTAGCGCTGGAGGGGCTATGTTATGCCCAACCTTTTTTGTGAAATTCTTTTAGGACTGTGACGAATTGTTCCATTTCTTCAGGAGTTCCTAATGTTAAACGGTTCCAGCCTACAGCGGGTGGGAATTCTCTTCCTACCATCACATTTGCATCTGCCATGCGTTGCTTATAGGCTTTTACATCACCTTTTACTTTATGGAAAATAAAGTTTGCCTGTGATGGGGCATATTCGAGTCCAATTTCTTTTAGTGCAGTTTCGACAATTTTACGCGATAAATTATTGGATTTAAGACTGTTTGCGATAAAGGTTTTATCTTTTAATGAGGCGAGGGCAGCAACAGCTCCTGCTGTATTTGTGTTATCAATAGATAAAAATTCATCTACGGCAGTAATAACCTCTGGTATCGCTATTCCATAACCAACACGTAATCCCGCTAGCGCAAATATTTTTGAAAATGTTCGTGTAACAATAAGATTTTTTTGGCCTTTTTTAACTAATTCTATTGCACTGACAAAGCTAGGGTCTTCGACAAACTCAGCATAAGCCTCATCAACAATAAAAAATTGGTTATCGGGAGCTTTACTCATCCAGCCATCTAACTGGCTATGAGGGGTAATCATGGCAGTCGGGTTGTTTGGATTACAGATATAAATCATGGATAAACCATCAAAATTATTTGCCGCTTGCTCCATTTTTTGTAAATCAAAAGATAAATCTGCTTTTAGAGGAACCTTTGTAATTTGTACACCAAGTGGAAGTGAGTACAGCTCGGCATAATTAAATGTAGGATCAGGGGTAACCAGTTGAATTTTGATCCCTTGGTTTCTAGCTTTATTTGCCAACATGGCAACAGTGGCTTGAATGGTTTCTGATGAGCCATTACCGATGCTGACATGTTTATCAGATAAATCATAAAGAGAGCCAATACTGGTGATTAATTCAGCTCTAGCATCGTCAGGATAGCGAAAAGAATTAGGTAACGCGGCAATAATTGCATCTTTAGCCTTTGGTGACATCCCTAATGAGTTTTCATTGAAATTAAGCAATAAAGGATGCTTAGCATCAGGTAGTTTTACCGATGCTGTGTTAGCAGACGCTTGATTTATAAATGTATTTAGCGCTAATCCACCTGCTACTAATGAAGTGGATTTTAGAAATGAACGACGATCCATAATTATTCCCTGAAATTATTATTCTTGAGCTCATTAGATTACTCAAAATAACCTCAAAGTAAATAATTATATGGTTAAAATGACTTTTTATTCACTTTTTATGTTGCTGATAGTGATCTCGGGTAGAAGGAGTAATGCTAATAAAGCTAATATGATGAAAACCATAGATAAAAATTTAGGTTGTTATTTTCTGCAAAATGGAAGATTGCAAATTGAATTTTAATGGTTATATAATTTATTATATAACAAGGTGGTAAATTGGAGTAAGAATGAAATTATTTATGTTTTACATTGGTGGTAATGCAGGCAAATCAAATATAGAGGTTCACGATATCCAGTTTGTTATTGCAGAAAAACCAGAGGATGCTTGGCCTACATTGAGAGAAGCTTGGTTTGGTGATAAAGATAAGATTCATATTGACGGCTATGCAGTTATTACATGGGCTGATGGTTTTGATGTGATCCTAAGCCGAGAACCATCAAAAACTAGCCATAAATTATATTTTGTTAATGTCGGCGGGTATACTCCAAACAGCTTAGCAGAATTACACGAGTTTGATCTTTTTGTTGCGAAAACAGCGGATGATGCAAAACAAAAGGCAATTAAAAAGTTGCTAGTTAACAGTGAACAACAACATAAAGATAATTTGAAAGATGTGGATGACTGCGTATTCCTAGAGCAAGTTGGTGATTTTTATATTCACCTAACAGAAAACAAACAGGGAGAACACTTTGTCCCACAGTGGCAAGGTTATCAGCCTATTGGCCTGTAAGAATAATCAGGTCAAATAACTAACAGGGTAGCATTTACTACCCTGAGTTTTCAATTACTGGGCTTGTACTGGTGTATTCGGTGTGATTTCGACCACGGCAACTTTAACCATATATTGTTTGCCGTTTTCACCTTTAGGAACATCTGCAACTATTTTTTTAAGAGCTTCTTCTGGTTGACTTGTTTGTATTGACGTTGAATATTGCATCATACCTTGGTGGTGTCTATTATAGTTATTATTGCGATAGTTATCGCAAGGGCGATTATTATACTGTTGCTGATTTTGGTACCCGCCTCGATGCCAAGAACCATTACTATTTCCGTAGCCATCACCATGATATGCGAATGTTGAGAAACTTGCTGCCAATAAACTTGTCGAAATAATTAACGGTTTAAGAATATTCATATTTAATCCCCTTTAGAATATTTATTAATTATTATATTGGCAGTTAAATAAATTAATTCAATTTAATTTACTTATATAAATGAATAAATCATATTTCATACAACTTTAATTCATTATTTCTTCATAATGAAGATGAATTGTTAAAATAATTAAATTACCGTTAATTTATGGGTTTTCTGAAAAGAATTTAGCAAGTTTGCTGAGTGAGGTGATTGATGCAACAGCAATATCTTTATTGTAATCGTCGCATAGATTTAATAAGCGGTCTATGGCATGTTGCTGTTCAATAGAACATTTATAATCACCGAGTGCATTAATTGCTGCAATTTTAACATCATTGTTTGTACCATAAGTTAATTCAACTAAATTTTTAACGATTTTTTCTTTCATAAATTAATTAACAATAAAGATATTGGAATGTGTTAAGTATAAATCGATAAGAAAAAACTTAAAATGTTTTTTTTATCAATGATTAATAAAATAATATAAAAACAACTAATGCTAATGAAAATAAATGATTTTCATTAAAAAATGTTATTGGTTATTAAATAATAAAATGCGTACAAGAAGTCACAAACTAGCGGCCTCAAAGGCTCATTTTGTTCACTGTTATGGCACTTATGTCATTATAATGAGTTAAGCAAACATATCATATGAAGGATAACTGGTTGAAACGTATAAAAACAAAGCTCTTGATCGTTTTATTGTTAGCTCTAGGGGTTTTTGGCTATCATTTTTATAGCACTATTGGTGATTCAGACGTTGAAAGTACAGCTAAGCAGTTGGTAGATAAGAAGTTAAACCAATCAGGCGAGATTACATTTAAGGACGTCAGAATCGCTTTGAAGAGTGAATATAAAGAGGGAAATAGCTACCGAGTTTGTGGGCTATATCGTAAGTCTTCGCAAGATGAGATGCTTCCATTCGTTGCCAACGTGAGTGTGCAGGATGGTAAAATTTCAGAGCATACTCAACTGATTGTGAGTGAAACATCAGAGCTAAAATTATCAATAGAAAAATTATGTGCTAAAGCACCTTAATATGAAAAAGAGCGCAATTTTACTGTTGCGCTCTTATCTCGATGAGATTTATTCTGATTACGACTTGTTCAGGAGTAACTCAGTCTGAATTTTACACGCAGAGATTGAGTCATTTAATGATTTAGCAAACTCTTCGTCATTCTTGAACTGAGATTTATTGCTACGAATTGCATCAATAGCGGATGTGAGGTTTTGGCGAAGGTCTGTCTCAACTGTCTCCAGCTTTTTCAAATCGACATTTTCATTTTTTAATTTTGCAATTGTTTCAAGGGTTAGGTCACTACTGCTTTTGTTAGTGCTGTATGCTTCGTTTAGCGCTTGACCTGTTATTTCACAATAATCCTTGGCCAGTTCACTAATATTTAAAGGGGCATTGGCTGCCATGGTTATAGCTGGTGACAGGCAAAGAGCCAGTAATAAACGCTTCATAGTCATACCTCTGTTTGCACTCAATGAATAGTTATTCTAAATAATATCTAGAAATTACTATAGCAGATTAGGACTAAAACGGGGATGTTGTGTTGCATTTCGCACCATTTCATAAAAAAGAGCCAGTATAAATACTGGCCGCTATAAATTAGCAAAAGCAATGTAAATGAAAATTACGTTATATACTTTATCATATAACGATTAAGGGTAAAGCGATTTTAGTGAAGAGAGTGAAAATACCTTGTTAACTATGATCTTGATCAGGCTTTAGGGATATGAAGATAAAAGTTGGGAGGGAAGAGATAAGAAGCTGACTGTTGCTATAAAGCGACTGTCAGCTGCTGTAAATAATGGTGATTAATTATTTTTTAGCCAATGGCCGTGTTTTAAAACATCTTCAACAAGCTCATGTAAAACGATATGAGCTTCATTATCGTTATGAAAACCCTTAGTTGAGAAAGTTGTTGGCCCACTATCATGGGTGATCAATAAGTTACTGCTAGGGTAGACCTCTAAAACACGCGCTTTTAGCTCTGCACAAAACGCATCATAAGTTTTAGCAGGGAGCTGTTCAATTGAGTCATCAGATACTTTAATCGTAATTTCCATATGTTAACCTCTTGTCAATAAAGCGAATTTACGTTCAGTGTATTGTTATCAGAAAGTATAAGCAATATTCGTTTTTTGATTATCATAATGTGACTTTATGTACTGAGTTTTTTTATGAAATAATAAAATAGCACTATTTTAAATTTAAATTAAAAATGGTTATTGCTTATTTTAAATTTAATTTAAAAGCGAGTTTTATATTTAAAATAATAAATTTAATTTAATTTTATGTAATGAATTAAGATTAACCATTAACTGAAATAGTTAATGGTCTAAATAATCAGCTAAAAATCAAACGATTGATTGTTTAAGTCGGGTAATTTTCTTTTGTTTTTATACCTTTGATTTTTTTGATTATTTTATTTTTTCTGCATTTGGCTTAATTGGTTTTTTTGTATTTTTGGCGGTTAATGAACAGTGAGAAGAGAAATGAATTTACATTAAAGATAAAAAAATATAATTTCATGACAGATTGGATTTTACATTAATTATATTTTTGTTTTTATTTTAGTGGTTATATTTAAATGTTTAGCTGATATGGGGCAAAATTAATTGCTAACGAGTTACGTTAGCTTATTTAATAAAAAAGGAGAGTAATTTGATAGAATTTATAAATTCATTAACGAATATTATTTGGGGTTCGCTACTCATTTATTTGCTACTCGGTGCAGGGTTGTATTTCACGATTCGTTCAGGTTTTATTCAAATTAGGCATTTTAGTCATATGTTTGGTATTCTGAAAAATAGTAAACAATCTGATAGTTCTGGGATTTCTTCATTCCAGGCATTATGTACCAGCCTAGCAGCGCGCGTTGGAACAGGAAATTTAACGGGTGTCGCTATCGCATTAACAGCAGGGGGGCCTGGTGCGATATTTTGGATGTGGGTAGTGGCTTTACTTGGAATGGCAACGTCATTTGTCGAATGTACACTAGCACAGCTGTATAAAACAAAAGATGACCAAGGAAACTATCGTGGCGGGCCTTCTTATTATATGCAAAAGGGCCTGAATCAACGTTGGATGGGTATCCTTTTTTCTGTTTTTCTTATTATTGCATTTGGGTTAGTATTTAATGCCGTTCAGGCTAATTCAATCGCTCAAGCGACCGCAGTTGCTTTTGACTTCAACCCACTTTATGTCGGTATCAGCTTAGTTATTCTGAGTGGTGTGATTATTTTTGGTGGATTAAAATCAATAGCAAAAGTGGCAGAGCTTGTTGTACCTATTATGGCGCTCGCTTACCTGCTTTTAGCTTTCTGGGTTGTTGGACACCATATCGAACGCTTACCCGATGTGTTTATGATGATTATTCGTAATGCCTTTGGGCTACAAGAAGCTGCAGGAGGCGCAGTGGGTTATGGTGTCGCCCAAGCGATGACTCAAGGCATTCAGCGGGGCTTATTTTCTAATGAAGCGGGAATGGGGTCAGCACCAAATGCAGCAGCATCAGCCTCTCCTTACCCACCTCATCCAGCTTCCCAAGGATATATTCAAATGCTTGGGGTCTTTATGGATACAATCGTGATTTGTAGCGCAACAGCGATTATTATTTTATCGTCTGGGGTATTAGATAGTGGGGTTGATAAAATTAATGGCATTGAATTGACACAGTTAGCATTGTCATCAGCGGTGGGAAGTTGGGGGAGCACATTTATTGCGATCGCGATATTTTTCTTTGCTTTTACGTCAATCATTGCAAATTATGCTTACGCAGAAAGTAATATGATCTTTTTGGAGAATAACCATACTGCGGGGCTATTTATTTTCCGTATAGCGGCACTTGGTATGGTGATGTTTGGTGCGTTGGCTGAAATGCCATTTATCTGGAAGTTAGCTGATTTATCTATGGGGTTAATGGCTGTGACAAACCTCATTGCAATTCTTTTATTATCGGGGATCGCATTTAAACTAGCCAAAGATTACAACCAACAATTAGCCGCGGGGAAAATTCCCACATTTGATATCAACCAACATCCTGAATTAAAAAAACAATTTGAAGAAGGGATTTGGGAAAAAGATCAGGTTGAAAAATGGGTTGAAAAAGAAAGCTCCCGTTAATTAATAAGATATTAAATCATAAAATTCTTAGGGTAATACCTAGGAATTTTTTTTATGTAAAGAAAAGTGCTTGCATTCCAATGTGTTGAGCTATAAGGTTTTTTAAAAGAATAACCATTTTGTTATCGAACATATTGTTTGGGGTAACTGGCAGAGAAAATCATGAAATTAGGTCAATACGCAGCGACACTGTATGGGGTTATTTCTATCCTATTGTGGAGCACCATGGTTGGGCTGATCCGTAGTGTTAGCGAAAACTTCGGCCCTGTCGGTGGCGCGGCATTAGTGTATACCATTGGTTCGATTGTTTTAGTTTTAGCAATGGGCCTTCCAAAGATAAAACAATACCCTAAACGTTATTTATTTTGGGGGACATTACTGTTTGTTAGCTATGAAATATGTTTTGTGCTAGCACTGGGTTTAGCCAATAATCGTCAGCAAGCGATTGAGCTAGGAATGGTGAATTATCTATGGCCAAGTTTTACTATCGCTTTAGCTGTTTTTTTTAATCGCCAGCGTTTTACCGTATTACTTGCTATAGGGTTAATTCTTGCGTTTATGGGGCTTGTCTGGGTTATTTCTGGCGATCAGCCACTTTCCACTGAGTCTATTTTAGCCAATATTCAAAGTAACCCACTCTGTTATTTTCTAGCCTTTATTGGCGCGATCTTCTGGTCATTTTATAGCAATGTAACGAAACGTATTTCAGGTGGGCACAATGGAATGGTGTTATTTTTTATAATGACGGCAATAGGGCTGTGGATTCTCTATTTATTTAGCACACCAAGTGAATTTAATCTTACGACAAATAGCCTGACGCTTCTCCTTATCGCTGCTATTGCGACAGGTGGGGCGAATGCATTGTGGACTTTCGCTGTTATCAAAGGCAATGTGGCCTTTTTGGGCACACTTTCATATTTCACACCCGTTATTTCAACAGCCTTTGCATCCATTTTATTGAGTACTGCATTAACACTCGGTTTTTGGCAAGGGGTATTAATGGTAACAATTGGTTCAATTATTTGTTTTCTTGCGACCAGGCAAAAGCAGGTTAAATAGAGAGAAAACAGCTCAAAAGGTGGGCTGTTTTCTGTTTGATTTAGAGATTACACATTAATAAATTTATTTATGGCGATCGCCACACCATCTTCTTCATTGGTTGTGGTGACAAATTTTGCCATTCTCCGTATGGGCTCAGCCGCATTTTCCATCGCGACAGAAACGCTGGCATATTGCAGCATTTGAATATCATTATTTTGATCGCCAATACTCATGACTTTATCGGGTGTAAGGCCTAATTTTTCACAAATAATCTGAAGTGCAGCACCTTTATTCGCTGCTTTATTAGATATTTCAAGAAAATAAGGGCTGGTTCTCGTTAAGGCATAATTGTCGAAGACATTTTCAGGAATGTAACTAATACCCGTTTCTAGGGTTTCAGGATGGTCAATCATCATAAACTTCGTGAAAGCAAGGGACGTGTCCATTTCATTGACAGGACAATAAACCAATGGGGTATTAGTGAGATAGGCATCCATCACAGTATAGTGGCTAATATGACGATTAGCAGTGAACATCGTATTGTCCGCAAGTGCATGCATGTGAATACCTACATTTCTGGCAAGTTCTTCAAAATACTGAAAATCATCAAAATCTAACGGTACTTCCACTAAATGGCTGCCATCGCTAGCTTGATGGATAACACTGCCATTATTACTTATGCAATAATTATTAGCGGTATTTAAGCCTAACTCTTTAAGGTAAGGGGCGATCCCTGAAAAAGGGCGTCCTGATGCGAGTACAACATAAACCCCTTTTTGACTGGCTTGTATGACGGCATCTTTAACTGCTGGGGAGATTTGGTGTTGGGGATTGAGTAATGTGCCATCTAAATCAATAGCAACCAGTTTGATAGACATCCACTGCCTCCTGAAGTTAATACATTACCACAGTACCTTACTCTAATTATTCGGAATGTAAATTATCTAAGTGGGTATAAATTAAGTTATGGATACGCAAAAGTGTCCTTGAACAGTGCATAATTTCAGCGGCTGTTCAAGGTATTAAACTGGATGCTTGGTTGAAATGACAATGTGTTAGAACATTAATTAGTAAATTCAAAGAATTAATGTGATTAACACATGTTCACTCATACTCTCGGGTTAAGTGCAGTGGTTGTTTTACATCGAGTTGAATTTGGTCATTTTGCCTAAAATCAAAGGGTGTAATGCCATACTCTTTACGGAACATATAGGTAAAGTGAGATTGGGAACCAAAACCAAAATCGAGAGCGATATCAAAGATAGATTGGCTACTATTACGTAATAAATTAACAGCCCCTGCTAAACGGCGCTGGCGAATGTATTTTCCTAAGGAAATTCCGGTGACTTCTTTGAATATTTTTTGCATATGCCAAAGTGAGTAGCCAGAGTAGGCTGCGAGCTCTTCTAGATGTATGACTCGACCCAAATGTTCTTCTATCCATTTACTCAACGCATAGACAAGTGCTAAGTGGTTATCTTGTGGCATCTCAAATAATTTCTTGTTTTACGGTAGTAGAAGTATACACAACTTCATTTCCCCATGACAAAGGCTGGTTGTGCGATATTCAGCAATTTTTGAATAAAAAAAGCACAAACAGAATAAGTTAACAAAGGATAGCGCTTAAAATAAGCATAATTATTGTAAAGATGTGCCAATTGCTTATTTTCCTCAAATTTCAAGTAATGAATTGGCGTACTATTCGCTATTCGAAAATTTACCCGCAATGCAGCCAAAATGCACAGTCATAAAATGATAGTGCATAAGCATTGTAATCATTTGAAAGATAAAAATCATCTTTGTTATTCTGAAGGAATGCCCAGTGTTCAGCCGTATCATTGTTATCACCGTGAGTGTTTTGTTAGTTTGCTTGTTTCTTTACTTACTTGCTATGGATAACGTGTGCGATCAAGGTGGAGATAACTTTATTGTTGGAATTTGTCGTGTAACCGACTTGTTACCATTTTGAATTTGCTTTTTAATGCACAATACTTGATATTGAAGCGCGATAATAATTATTCAGTATCGTTGCGTAATGGATGAATAAAGGTAGGCAATAAATCAAAAATACCTTTAAGTATTTTAAATGCAAAAACAGCATCATAAGAATGTGGTTTTAATAAGAAAATTCAAATAAACTTGTCCGATTATTATAATTTTGGACGATAAAAAGCAAGTAATAGGACAAAAGGGTAAAGTTATGGCGCAAGAGCAGCAAATGCTAAAGCGGGGATTGAAAAATAGGCATATCCAGTTGATTGCATTGGGGGGCGCCGTTGGTACAGGCTTATTCCTTGGGATTGCAACAACCATACAAATGGCAGGGCCATCTGTTCTTTTAGGTTATGCATTGTGTGGCGTTATTGCCTTTCTTATTATGCGTCAACTGGGCGAGATGATTGTTCAAGAACCCGTTGCAGGTTCTTTTAGCCATTTTGCCTTTAAATATTGGGGTGGTTTTGCGGGTTTTTTATCTGGCTGGAACTACTGGTTTATGTTTATTCTTGTCGGCATGACGGAGTTAACTGCGGCAGGGAAATACATGCAACATTGGTGGCCTGAGCTACCAATTTGGGTATCAGCAGTGATATTTTTTATCGCCGTTAATGCGGTAAACTTGATTAATGTTCGTTCTTATGGTGAAACTGAATTCTGGTTTGCATTAATCAAAGTTGTCGCTGTTGTTGCGATGATAATCTTTGGTTGTTATCTCCTGCTAAGCGGTCACGGTGGGCCACAAGCTAAAGTGAGTAACTTGTGGGAATATGGCGGCTTCTTTGCGAAAGATTTTCATGGTCTCCTGATGGCACTTGCCATTATCATGTTTTCGTTTGGTGGTTTAGAGCTGGTGGGGATCACGGCGGCAGAAGCGGAAGACCCTGAAAAAAGCATTCCAAAAGCCATCAACCAAGTTGTTTACCGCATCCTGATTTTCTATATCGGTTCACTTGCAGTGCTGTTAGCGCTTTACCCATGGGTTGACCTTGATGGGAAAACGAGTCCATTTGTCTTAATTTTCCATGAATTAGGTGACTTGCTGGTTGCGAACACCTTAAACTTTGTCATCTTGGTTGCGGCGCTTTCTGTGTATAACAGTGGTGCTTACGCGACAAGCCGCATGCTATTTGGTTTGGCTCAACAAAATAATGCCCCAAAATTCTTATCTAAAGTGAATAAAGGTGGGGTTCCTATTATGGCATTGCTGGTTTCAGGTATTGCAACGTCAGGTGGGATACTGATTAGTTTTGTGATGGAAGGAAAGGCATTCGAATTATTAATGTCTTTAGTCGTCACCACATTAGTATTGAACTGGATTATGATTTGCGTTTCGAACTTGAAATTCAGAGCGGCAATGAATAAACAAGGTGTAGCAACTAAGTTTAAGAGTATCTGGTATCCATTTGGTAACTACCTGTGCTTAGCTTTCTTATTGTTAATTCTAGGGATTATTTTAACGATGGACGGGTTACGCGTTTCTGTTCTGATGATCCCGGTATGGATTGGTGTGCTGTGGATTGGCTATCAATTCTCTGGTGCGAAGAAGCAAGATGTCGCGAAACGCCAACAAAGCTAGAATTAAACGTTAAAAAAAGGCCAGTAGATAAAATCTCTGGCCTTTTTTGTATCACAGGGTTTTTACCACTGCCAACGCAACCAGGCAAATAGCACGTTTCCGTTATTGTAGGTTCCTGGAATATACGTTGCTTGAAGTGAAAGCCTGTCATATTCCACCGAAACTAAAGGAAGCGGTGCAGGGATTGGAATGTAATACATGTCCTTGCGTGCTGTGACACTTAGCGTGAAACCTGCTCCCATTCGAAAACCATCAAGATCGCCAGGGATCCACATTTTTTGATAGGCATAGCCACCAATTGGTTCCCAGTCGTTATGTGAATCTTTAAAGGCCATTGCATAAATAGCGTGCCAGTCATTATCTTCATCATAACGGTATTTACCAAAACCAATTCCCCAAGGACGTTCGTTGTATTCATCTGTTTTCTTCTTGTCATACATTGCACGGTTGTGCCATGTGACCGCAGGAACATACAGTTCATACTTATCGGAATCCCAAGTGGAACTGACATTCCCTTTGAAAGTATCCCAAAGATTGGTTGATTGGTTTTGTGCCAATGCAGGTGTTGACATGCAGACGGAAGCACCCATTAATATTGAGGCACCGATGACCCATTGTCTTTTTTTATAAACTCTCATTGAAGATCCAGTTCTTTATCGCTGATATAAATGATAATTAGCTCGCTAATGATTGTTAGATTAGCATTTTTATAATAATTATTAGCTGAATTATTTTAATTAAGATACACAAAAGATGACAGTATTTATTCAATTGTTAAGAAAAAATAATTAAGTGAGGCTATCCTAACAAGGTTATACAAGTAAAATTATTCATGGGGTATATATTAGCCTAAATTCACATTATTTCAGTGTATAGCTTTCCTAAAAAGTGTTCACGGAGGGCTTGAGCGATATTTTGAGGGGGAGGTCAGTTTCTAGACTTCAATTACATCATGGCTCGATAAGAAATGACGATTACTACACATATTGCTTGTTACTAATAGATTGTAATTTCAAAATATTTTAGGCTTTTACGGTGTTGTTATTAATAATGTTGACGCCGTAGACATTTATGAGAAAAAACGTGCAAACAATTCAAAAAAGTATGACGGGCGTCAAACCAAGAAAGCGCTCAATGGGATGAAATGCGTCTATAGGCGGCATATTGACTGCCCAAGGTGTGCTACTGCACCTAGACATATAAGGAACTCCTATGATGAAGCGCCAAGAACCTTTAACCGATTACCAAGCCAAATGTTTGGCCATCGCCACGGATAAGTTATTATCACCCAGACAAAAAGCTAACTTTTTAGCCATTGAGGCGGAAAGCAATATCCCCTATCTTTCAATGAGCAAGCCCTTAACTGAAGCGTTAAATGAGCGTGTTATTTGCGACATGTATGAAGGGAATGCGCCTTATAAGCCTCGTTATGTTTTACCTGATTATGTGAAGTTTCTTAAACAGGGCTCCAGCTACTTAGAGTTAGCCCCAGCAGAAGACTTTGACGATGCACTTAATCATTTGATGATTATTTATAACCATGTGCCTTCTGTCACTGGATTCCCCGTTTTTCTTGGGTACCTTGATAAAATTTTAATGCCTTATGTGGGGGAGTTGACGGAAGAGCAACTTTATCCGAAATTAAAACGCTTTTGGGTAATGTTGGATCGCACGTTACCTGATGCATTTATGCACGCGAATATTGGGCCTGATGACAACATTATTTGTCGGCTTATTCTGCGTATTGATGCGGAATTAAAGCAGGTTGCGCCAAATTTAACGTTTGTTTATCACCCGCAAAGAACCCCTGAATCGCTTTTTTTACAAGCCATTGAGAACATTTGTGAATGCAGTAAGCCGCATATTGCCAATGACCTTGTGCATAGTGCAGCATTCGATGAGCAAGGTTATGGTATTGTCAGTTGCTATAACTCTTTGCCTGTTGCGGGTGGGGGGAGCACATTGGTGCGAATCAACCTGCGTGAAGTGGCTTTACGCAGCCAAAACTCCGATGATTTCTTACAAAATCAACTGAAAAAATATTGCGATTTACAAATGGAGCTCATCGAAACGCGCAGTGCGTTTTTATTTGAAGAGTCTAACTTCTTCCAAACTAGCTTCCTTGTGCACGAAGGATTGATTGAGCCACGGCGTTTTGCGCCGATGTTTGGTATTTTTGGTTTAGCAGAAGCCGTCAATCTGTTAATGGAAAAAGATGGGCGAAAAGGCCAATATGAGCCAAATTCACCCGCGTTGCCGTTATCTTATCAAATCAGTGAACAACTTGCTGATTATGTTGAGTCGACCCCCGTTAAATATGGTTATAAACAGCGGGCGATGCTGCATGCTCAATCTGGGATCAGTTCAGATATTGGCACCACGCCAGGAGCGCGGTTGCCTTATGGGGAAGAACCAGACCCCGTTTCACACATTCAAGCCGTCGCGCCGCATCATAAACACTACCTATCTGGGATCAGCGACATCTTAACGATCGATGAAACTATCAAGCAAAATCCGCAAGCGCTCTTGCAGTTGTGTAAAGGGGCATTTAGCTGTGGAATGCGTGAGTTTACGGCAAATGTGGCTAGCAATGATTTAGTGCGCGTTACGGGGTATATGGTACGTTTGTCCGATATTGAAAAATTCAAAACAGAAGGGTCGAGAAGTAATACCACATGGTTAGGGGAGGAAGCGACAAAAAATTGCAAAATTACGGCAAGGCAACAGCGAGTGATTAGCCATGAGCAATCGATGCGCTACACTGAATAAAATCATTCCCTTCTCGTGTGTTGATGGGCCTGGTAATCGGCAAGTTATTTTCTTGCAAGGTTGCAATTTGCGTTGCCTAAATTGCCATAACCCATACACCATGGCGTTGTGTGATGACTGTGGGGATTGTGTCGCTACCTGTCCCCATGGTGGTCTATCCATGGTGGATGGTAAAGTCATTTGGGACAATGTGGCATGCCAGCTTTGTGATACGTGCCTGCAAACCTGTACAAAAAACTCAAGCCCAATGACAATACCATTGAGCGTGAGCGAGGCCATCAGCAGCTTGAATAAAAATGTGATGTTTTTAAATGGCGTTACGATCAGTGGTGGGGAAGCGACAACCCAGCTTCCCTTTATTATTGATTTGTTTAAAGCCATTAAAGCATCACCATTACTAAATCATTTAACCTGTTTTATTGATACCAATGGTCATCTTGCAAAAGCGGGGTGGGCACGGGTGATAGACTACACCGATGGAGTGATGGTGGATTTAAAGGCCTGGAGCGATGAATGTGCATTACGATTAACAGGGAAAGATAATCAGCGCGTTTTTGAAACAATTCAATTATTAGCAAATGCAGGAAAATTATACGAACTGCGCTTATTGTATATTCCGCAGCAAACGGACTATCAAGAACACATCGATGTGTTGGCGGAATTCATCAACACATTGCCATCAGCAACACGAATAAAAATTAACGCATTTCAGCAGCACGGTGTTAAAAATGAAGCGGCAAATTGGCTCGCTGCCACGCAAACTGAAGTGGAGGCGTTTGCGGCTCAGTTGCGCGCGCGCGGTGTTGAAAATATTCATTTACCGAATGTTTATTTATAAGACAAGCTGACCCTTCTGATATAAAAATACGGTTTTAATTCACTAACTCATTAAATTTCAGTCAGTAACCGCTGGCATTTGTTAAATGTTATGAGACAATTAACGCGGTTTTATTGTTTGTTATAAACCATATCTTACATCGATGATATTGACGTATTTTCTAATTAGAAAGGGGAGTCACTCATGCGTATTAATGCGTTAACCATTGCTGGAACAGACCCATCAGGTGGTGCAGGTGTCCAAGCGGATTTAAAAACGTTCTCGGCACTTGGGGCTTATGGAACCAGCGTGATGACAGCATTAGTGGCGCAAAATACGCGTGGCGTACAATCTGTTCAGGATTTACCTGCACAATTTGTTGCTGCGCAGCTTGATTCCGTTCTCAGTGATGTGCGCATCGATACTGCTAAAATTGGCATGTTATTTAATCAAGCCAATGTGGAGATTGTCTCGAACGCATTGAAACAATATCCTATTCCGTTTGTGGTGTTAGATACCGTGATGGTTGCAAAAAGTGGTGATCCCTTACTGTTGCCAGAGGCGGTTGATGCTCTGCGCCAGCAATTATTACCATTAGTCTCATTAATTACCCCAAATTTACCTGAAGCGGCGGTATTATTAGATGAAAAAGTGGCGCAAACAGAAGGTGAAATGTTGGCACAAGGCTATAAGCTCCTTGAAAAAGGCTGCCAAGCTGTTCTGATGAAGGGGGGGCACCTGACAGATGCGCAAAGCCCTGACTGGCTAATTACCCCACAAGGGGAGTGGCGCTTTACTTCTGTACGTATTAACACAAAAAATACACACGGTACGGGCTGTACGTTGTCTGCGGCATTAGCGGCATTGCGCCCACGTCATCTTGATTGGCAGTCGACGGTGAGTGAGGCAAAAGCCTATCTGCAAGCTGCGCTAGAACAAGCTGATAGCTTGGAAGTGGGGCAAGGGATCGGGCCTGTTCATCATTTCCATGCATGGTGGTAACAAAACGAATATCAGGAAACTCGAGTCAGGTTTCCTGATATTAGACCGTTTAGGCTAACAAGTGGCATTGTGGTGGTAGTCTGCATTGTATGGCATTTGTTTGAACATGAAAGGTAAAGGAATCCCCTGATAACGGTTCTCCATCTAGGTTTAACACCATCGTGTGAGGGGAAGAAATTTTTACCCAGGTTAAGCTCTTTTCAATTAAATGCTCATTTTTATCCGTTGAAAATAAATTGCTTAATAAAGCGGGTAGTACGTCTCTTGAAGGGACTATCAGTAAATCAAGTTTGCCATCATTGATAAGTGCATGAGGGGTAAGTTGTTGGCCTCCACCCGCCTGTTTCCCATTGCCAATTGCGATAACCAGTGTTTCACCTTCCCAAGTAAAATTGTCTGATTCAATACGGCAGATATCTGTTTTTAGGGTATCTGGGCGTAAAAGGCCATTTATCACATAAGCCGCACCACCAAGTGCAGATTTAAGTGCTTCTGGCGTTTCTGTGGTGATCCGTGTGCCAAAACCCCCCGTTGCCATATTAATAAAAAAGTATTTTTCATTAACCTGAGCAATATCAATGGAAACGGCTTTGCCTTTCACTGCGAGGGAGAGTGCAGATTCAATATCTAAGGGAATATTTGCACTCGTTGCAAAATCATTTGCGGTGCCCATAGGGAGAATACCTAAAGTAGGGCGCTTTTCAGCAGGAAATTGCATGAGTGTACTTGCAACTGCATTGATTGTGCCATCTCCGCCAGCAGCAATGACAGTGGCAATATTATTCGCTATGGCATCGGCAATAAAATCATGAGTGTCTTGTATTTCCCATGGAATCCGCACTGTTATTAAATAATTTTCTTGGCGCAAATGGGCGATGGCTTTACGCAGATCAGGGTTATTTGATTGCTTGCCGTTGAGGATAATCATAGCTGACTGATATTTAATCATAAATACTCATCCATAGGGTTTATTATCTAAAATGAGTATAAGGGGATTTCATTTAAGAAAGGAAATGTTTTATCTTTTTTACAGAAGAGTGGGTCAGGAAGAGAAAAGGTTTAGATAAAAGAAATGGCTAGCTCAAGGGAGATTGAGCCAGCCAAGGAGGTGGTTCCTAGTCTTATTTTATGACTTTCTAGTTCTTCGTTTTCGATAGTGACTATACGATATTGAATAACCAATTGATGTGATCTGTTGCATAAAATTGGATATTAAGTGCACTGTTCAAAGAAAATGTCAATAACGAGAATGATTCTCAAATACGAAATGGCACTTAAAGTGAAATTGGTTTATCGATTACCGATAAAAAAGCCAAAAATTCAAATAACTAAATTATGAATTCTTGGCTAGGTCATCATATATTTTTATCGAAAATTATCGTTAAGCGTTAGCTTGCAATGGGGTTTTCTGACTGAGTTTGGTGCGGGTCGCGGGTTGTTGTTCCTGCAAGGTTACGGATCAACAAACCAAAATTGACATCAACGTCTTCAGGAATAGGCAGGTATACTACATGGCCGTTACCTGGTGCGACATCAATGGCTTCACCTTTACGGTTCGTTAATGCATCGAGCATAAACACAATGTTACCTGCAGGTGTCATCATTTCTAAGCTATCGCCCACGCTAAATTTATTTTTTACATCCACTTCCGCAAGGCCATTGACACGCTTACCCGTAAATTCACCCACAAACTGCTGAGTATCTGACACAGAATAGCCGTATTCGTAAGTTTGGTATGCATCATGAGTATGACGACGTAAAAAACCTTCGGTATAACCACGGTGAGCTAACCCTTCTAAGGTGGATAGCAACGTTGGGTCGAATGGTTTACCTGCGACAGCGTCGTCAATCGCACGGCGATAGACCTGCGCAGTACGAGCACAATAATAGAAAGATTTAGTGCGGCCTTCGATTTTCAGTGAATGAACACCCATTTTAGTTAGGTTTTCAACATGTTCAATCGCACGAAGGTCTTTAGAGTTCATGATGTACGTGCCGTGTTCATCTTCAAACGCGGTCATATATTCGCCCGGGCGTTTGGCTTCCTCAATCATAAACACTTTATCCGTTGGCGCGCCAGCCCCTAATGTTGGGGCGATGTTTTGCACGGGAATGGGCTCATGAACATGAACAATATTGCCCACATCATCTTCTTTACCTTCTTCCACTTTATATTCCCAACGGCATGCATTAGTGCAGGTACCTTGGTTCGGGTCACGTTTATTAATATAACCTGATAGCAGGCAACGGCCTGAATACGCCATACAGAGTGCTCCGTGGACGAACACTTCCAATTCCATGTCAGGCACGTGCTGGCGGATTTCTGCAATTTCTTCCAAAGACAATTCACGGGACAAAATCACACGAGTCAATCCCATTTGTTTCCAGAATTTTACCGATGCCCAGTTAACCGCATTTGCTTGAACAGATAAGTGAATATCCATGTCAGGGAAGGCTTCACGCACCATCATAATCAGACCTGGGTCAGACATAATTAGCGCATCAGGGCCCATTTCGATAACAGGTGTTAAGTCACGAATAAAGGTTTTTAACTTGGCATTGTGTGGTGCAATATTGACCACCACATAAAATTTCTTGCCCAGCTCATGGGCTTCTTGAATGCCTTTAGCGAGGTTTTCGTGGTTAAACTCATTGTTACGAACGCGTAGGCTATAACGGGGTTGCCCTGCATAAACGGCATCGGCACCATAAGCGAATGCATAGCGCATATTTTTTAATGAACCAGCAGGGGATAAAAGTTCTGGTGTAAACATGGTTTGTCTCTATCTGATATCAAGTCAGCACCATTTCCGTGGAAATGGCGTATTAAGGGCGGTGATTTTAACGCTAATTGCGCCAAAAACCAAATATCCCTTAATAAAAGTACGTCTATTTAGCCTTTAAACATCATCCCAACGATAACCTAGTCCATAAATTGAACGAATAAAGGTTTTTTCGTTATCTAATGATTCTAGTTTTCGGCGTAAATTTTTTACGTGGCTGTCGATTGTGCGGTCTGTGACGACACGATGGTCATCGTAGAGAATGTCGAGGAGTTGATCACGGGAGAACACGGTGCCTGCATTATCGGAAAGAAATTTAAGCAACCGAAACTCAGCAGGGGTGAGCTCAAGTAATTTTGTGCCATAGCGCACTTGGAACGCATTTTCGTCAATAATCAATTGCGTTGAATGATGGGATTGAGATGGCTCATTGGCAACTTGGCAACGGCGCAAAATGGTTTTAACACGAGCAACCACTTCCCGCGGGCTAAACGGCTTACAAATATAGTCATCAGCACCAATTTCTAGCCCTAATAAGCGGTCGATTTCCTCCGTTTTTGCCGTCACCATCACAATGGGAACATCACTGAATTTGCGTAATTCACGGCAAACCGATAATCCATCTAAGCCAGGCAGCATTAAATCTAATAAAATCAGGTCAGTGTGGTTATTTTGCACATAAGGAATGACCTCATCACCACGGCTTAATAAGGTAGGGAGGTAATTTGCTGCTTGCAAGTAATCAAACAAAAGTTGGCCTAACTTGGGCTCATCTTCCACAATCAAAACATGTGCATTGTGATTTTCTGCCATGGTTAAATCCCTTTTTCCTGAAATTGTAGCGGTAAAGTGATGGTAATTTTGACACCGCCGAGGGATGAAGGCTCTGCGGTGATAGAACCATTATGCGCTTCAACAATATTATAGCAAATGGCTAACCCTAAACCAGAGCCGCCACTGGCGCGGTTACGGGAGCCTTCAGCACGGTAAAATCGCTCAAAAATATGTTGGCACTGCAGCGCGCTCAGACCTGGGGCGCTATCTTGCCAAACAATAGACAGCTGATGGTGTTGCTCTGTGACATCAATGGCAATTTTCCCACCTGAATCAGTATAGCGAAGGCTATTTTCCATCAAATTATAGAATAATTGGTTAATACGGTCTGGGTCAGCAAATACAATGGCTTGTTCGCTAAAGTGGCGTGAAACGGTTAATTGTTGGTCTTCAATACGCCAGCGAGATTGCCCGATGACCATATCCAATAAGGGAATAATATCAATGGGGTGTTTGCGATAGATCAGTGAACCACGGTCAGAAAGCGATAGTTGATGTAAATCATTTACTAATTTGATTAGCGTGTGAGTTTCATTGAGTAGGGAATTAATTGTTTCGGGTGTTGCTTGGCGCACGCCATCTTGTACCGCCTCTAATTCACCGCGTAAAACGGATAACGGCGTGCGTAACTCGTGAGAAATATCTGCCATATAATCACGGCGCATTTGCTCATTTTTTTCAAGGGTAGAGGCGAGGTGGTTGAAATCTTTCGCTAATTGACCAAGTTCGTCGCGGCCTTCTTCAGGTACACGGGTGGTAAAGTCACCACGTGCTAACTGATTCGTGCCTTCGAGTAACCGTTTGATGGGTTTTAAAAAACTCCGAGCCAGAAAAATAGTGGCTATCAGTGCCACAAATAGGGAAAGCCCTGCGATCACCCAACTAGTATACAGTTGTTTGCTGTCAAAGCGACGGTCAAGCGCGCTGCTAATACCATCTTCATAGCTGGCAACAAGCCAACCAACGGTGTTGCCATCATCGGTGATAATTGGCTCACGGATTACTTTGCTTGGCAGCGGGGTGTCCTTACCAAAAATTAGTCTATCTTGCGTGTCATAAACCCAAAATATTGTTCTCCATCGCTGGCGCATCGGGCCTCGATGTTGTTGGTGCTCAACAGTGCGCAAAATGCGGAAAAAAGTCCGCTCATCACCTAATAAAAAGCGCCAATTGCCCATTTCTTGATATTGCTCCGCAAGGGCGGCAGAGACTTGTTCCACCCGCTGTTGATCATTTTCTTTAATATAATCAACAAAGCCGTGTTGAAAACTCATGCGTACGCCTTGGTGCATGATCACCACAAGCAGCAAGCAGGTGGCGAAGATAGCCAGAAACAAGCGGGTACTCACACTGTTAAACCTAAGCTTCATGGTGTTTCTCCGTTTTAAGGCGTGACGCTGCCTTTTTGCTTGCCCAACGTTGCCTCAAGCTATCAAAGCTTAAATAGACCACTGGCGTGGTGAATAGTGTGAGCAGCTGGCTCATGATTAAACCGCCAACGATGGTGATCCCCAGCGGTTGGCGTAATTCTGCACCATCACCACTGCCTAAAACTAAGGGTAAAGCACCGAAAATCGCTGCTAGTGTGGTCATCAAAATGGGGCGAAAGCGCAATAAACTGGCGCGAAAAATGGCTTCTCGAGCCGTTAAACCCGCAGTTCGTTGTGCTTGAATAGCAAAGTCCACCATGATGATGGCGTTTTTCTTCACGATGCCAATGAGCAACATAATGCCAATTAAGGCGATTAAACTAAATGGCGTATCAAATAATTCTAAGGCTAATAATGCACCGACCCCTGCAGACGGTAGGGTGGACAAAATTGTCAGTGGGTGAATGTAGCTTTCATACAAAATACCGAGCACTAAATAGACTGTGACGATAGCTGCTAAAATTAAAAATAGCTGTGATTTCAAGGTTTCTTGGAAAACCTGCGCGGTGCCTGCAAAAGTCCCCCGTACAGTAGAAGGCACTCCAAGAGCTGTCATTGTTTTTTCAATTTCCACCATTGCATCATTTAGCGTATAGCCATCCGCCACGTTAAAACCGATCGTGGACGCGGCTGATAACCCTTGGTGATTCACACTAAGTGGCGCGTTGGCAGGTTGCCAGCGAGCAAAATAGGAAAGGGGGATTGCTTGCCCTGTTTTGTTAATTACAAACATGTTATCAAGGGCGCTCACATCTTGGGTATATTCAGGCGCGACTTCCATCACCACTTTATATTGGTTCATGGCTTCATAAATCGTCGAAACTTGACGCTGACCAAAGGCGTTATTCAGTAAACTGTTGGCTTCACGTACATCTATTCCTAATTGTGCCATTAGGTCTCTGTCATAGGTGATGGCCATTTCTGCGCCTTTGTCTTCTTTATCAGAGTTCACATCCGTTAATTGTGGAAGCTCACCTAATGCTTTACGGATGGCGGGCTCCCAATCTCTTAGCGCATTAAGCTCATCAGCAAGCAAGGTAAATTGGTAGCTGGCATTTGCCTGGCGACCGCCAACACGGATATCTTGTACTGGCATCATAAACAAGTTTGCCCCTGGCTCGTTGGCAAGCTTGGTGCGTAAACGGTTAATAACGGTCGCTGAATTTTCAGTGCGCTCCCCAAGTGGTTTCAGGGAGATATACATAAAACCACTGTTAACGCGGCTGCCGCCCGTAAACCCCGTTACATTATCGATAGCGGGGTCTTCTTTAACCTGTTCCATAAAGCGGGTCATTTTTTCTTTCATTGATTGGAACGAGATACTTTGGTCGGCACGGACAAAGCCCAATACACGGCCTGTATCTTGTTCAGGAAAAAATGCTTTAGGAACAGTAATATATAAATAAACATTAAGCCCAATAGTGGCAAACAAAATCGCTAATACGCTACGGCGGTGGTTTAACACCCAGTTTAGTGCAATACCATAGCGTTCTTGAACCCACAGTAAGATACGACCAAAGCCACGGTGTTTGGCTTTACTATTTTTTCCCCGTTTTTTAAGCAAATATGCGCACATCATGGGGGTCAGAGTGAGGGAAACAATTAATGAAATCCCAATTGCGGTTGCAAGGGTAATGGCAAACTCACGAAAAAGCCGACCAACCAGCCCATCCATCAAGAGGAGAGGGATAAACACTGCAACCAAGGATATACTCATGGAGACGACAGTAAAGCCGACTTCATGCACCCCTTTGACTGCAGCCATAAAGGGCTTCATGCCATTTTCAATATGACGGGAAATATTCTCCAAAACCACAATGGCATCATCGACCACAAAGCCCGTAGCAACGGTCAATGCCATCAATGATAAGTTGTTAAGACTAAAGCCACATAAATACATGGCAGTAAAAGTACCAATTAGCGAAACAGGTACGGCAATAGCGGGAATTAAGGTAGCACGTCCAGAACGTAGGAATAGCAGTACCACCAAAATAACCAATGCGACGGCGATTAACAGGGCACGTTCCACTTCTGCAAGGGAAGCGCGAATGGTCGGCGTTCTATCTTGTGCGACTTTGAGGTCAATGGCGGCAGGGATCATGTCCCTAAATTCAGGGATTTCAGCCCGTATGCGATTGACGGTTTCAATAATATTGGCACCCGCCTCACGGCGGATCACAATCAAGATGGCGGGCTTGCCATCTGCCATTCCAGCTGCACGGACATTCTCAATAGAATCTTTGACATTGGCAACGTCACTGAGCTTAACTGCATTGCCTGCCTTATAGTGCACAATAATTGGCCGGTAATCTGCCGCTTTTTTTAACTCATCGTTGGTTTGTACCTGATACCGTTTTTTGTCATCGTTAATGTAGCCTTGGGGTTGGCGCACGTTAGCGCTACTGATGGCTGAGCGCACGGCATCAAGGGATACGCCTTGGTTGAATAACGCTGTTGGGTTTAATTCCACACGCACTGCGGGAAGTGAACCACCGCCTACAGAAACCTCACTAACGCCTTCAATTTGTGCAATACGTTGGGCAAGGCGTGTCGAGGCGATATCATAAATTTCCCCTGTTCCTAAGGTTTGCGATGTCATGGTTAAAATCATGATTGGCGCATCGGATGGATTCGATTTGTAGTAGCGTGGGCGACTGGGCATACCGCTAGGCAGCAGGGTTTGGGCGGCATTAATGGCGGCTTGGACTTCCCGCGCCGCGTTATTGATATCTTTATCAAGATTAAATTCGAGGGTGATTGTGGTGCGACCCAGTGCGCTGCTTGAAGTCATCTCACTAATCCCTGCTATGCTGCCTAATGAACGCTCTAAAGGCGTTGCAACGGAAGATGCCATGGTTTCAGGAGATGCGCCAGGAAGTGACGCTGTCACGTTAATCACAGGGTAGTCCACTTGGGGAAGCGGCGCGACAGGTAAAAAGAGAAAACTTAATGCACCGCACAAGGTGATCGCTACACTAATCAGTGTGGTGGCAACGGGGCGGCTAATAAACAGGGCGAAAAAGCGTTTCATTACGATACCTGCGCCTTATTTATTTGACGGCGTGCTTTTAGGTAATGTGACAAACGGTCAAATAACAAATAAATCACAGGGGTCGTGAATAACGTTAATATCTGGCTCATAATCAAGCCCCCTACCATACAAATCCCCAGCGGTTGGCGCAACTCGGCACCTACACCCGTACTGAGCATTAACGGCAATGCACCTAGCAATGCAGCCATTGTTGTCATCAATATTGGGCGAAAACGTAATAAACAAGCTTGATAGATGGCATCATACGGTGACATGCCTTGTTCTCGCTCTGCGGCTAGAGCAAAGTCAATCATCATGATGGCGTTCTTTTTCACGATACCAATCAATAAGATAATCCCTATTACCGCGATAACATCGAGGTCTTTTCCTGCCATCATTAAGGCGAGCAGTGCACCCACGCCCGCCGTGGGTAAGGTCGAAAGAATGGTAATGGGGTGAATAAAGCTCTCATATAAAATACCTAGCACGATGTACATCGCCACAATCGCGGCTGCGATTAGCCAAATGGTGCTGCTTAATGCAGCTTCAAAGGCTAACGTCGCGCCTTGGAATTGCGTAGTAATGGATTTTGGCATCGAAATTTGTGATTCCGCGTGCTTAACCGCATTGACTGCGGATTCTAAGGATGCGCCATCGGCCACATTAAATGAGAAGGTCACGGCAGGGAATTGATCAAGGTGATTAATCGCCAATGGGCCATAGCCTTCTTGAATGTTCACTAAGGTACTGAGTGGCACTATAGCGCCATCGGTACCTTTTAAGCGAATATCGTTCAGGGCATCCATACCATCGCGGGTTTGCGTATCATGCTCTAAAATGACGCGATATTGATTCGATTGGGTATAAATGGTTGAAATCATGCGCTGACCAAAGGCATTGTACAGCGCGTTATCGATGGATGACATGGTAATGCCAAAACGGCTTGCTGTATCGCGGTTAACATTCACATAAGCGACTAACCCTTTATTTTGCCAATCACTACTCACATCCGTTAACTCAGGTTGCTGCTCTAACTCACTCATCAACTTAGGCACCCAAGTCGATAACTCATCAAGGGTACTTGCTTGCAAGGTGAATTGATATTGAGTACGAGCCACTTGCGTATCAATGGTTAAATCTTGCATTGGTTGTAGGTATAAATTCACTCCCGCAATGTTATCTACGGATTGTTGCAGACGAGCAATAATAGCAACGACGCGATCTTCACGCTCATCAAGGGGTTTTAAGGTAATCTGAAGGCGCGCATTATTCAGTGTTGCGTTTGTGCCATCGACGCCGACGTAGGTGGTGACGTTATCAACGGCAGGGTCGGCGAGGAGCTTGTTCGCGACTTCTTGCTGCTTTTGTGCCATCGCAGAAAACGAAATGGATTGCCGACTTTCAATGGAGCCTTGAATAATGCCGCTGTCTTGTAATGGGAAGAAGCCTTTTGGGATCCACATATATAACAAGACGGTGAGTACCATAGTACCAAGCGCAACGGACAGCGTGAGCCACTGGTGGTTTAAAATTCGCTTCAGCCAAATGGCATAACCTGCCACCATGCGGTCAAAGAATCGCTCACATGCTAACTCAAAACGGTTATGTTTATGCTGCGATTCTGGTTTTAATAACCGCGCACACATCATTGGGGTGAGTGTGAGGGATACCACCGCTGAAATCAAAATGGCAACAGCAAGGGTAATGGCAAATTCACGGAATAAGCGGCCAACAATATCCCCCATAAATAACAGCGGAATTAACACAGCAACAAGAGAGAAGGTTAGGGATATGATGGTAAAACCAATTTCCCCCGCGCCTTTTAATGCCGCAACCAGCGGTTTATCCCCTTGTTCTAAATAGCGGGAGATATTTTCGATCACGACAATGGCATCGTCCACGACAAAGCCTGTAGCGATGGTTAGCGCCATTAATGTTAGGTTATTCACGGAGAATCCGCAAAAATACATCACCGCAAAGGTGCCAACCAGGGAAAGTGGCACTGCGATACCTGGAATTAACGTGGCAATCCCGTTGCGTAAAAAGAGATAAATGACCATGACAACCAGCGCGATGGCTAACATCAACTCAAATTGCACATCATTGACTGAAGCGCGGATGGTGCTGGTTCTGTCCGTTAAAATATCGACATTAACGGATTTAGGGAGGCTCTCAATAAGTTCAGGTAATAATGTACGAATAGTATCCGTGGTTTCAATTACGTTCGCACCAGGTTGGCGCTGAACGTTAATCACGATCGCTTGTTCGTTGTTTGCCCATGCCCCGAGATATGCATTTTCAGCACCTTCTTTGACGGTTGCAATGTCGCCAAGGCGAACAGGTGCACCATTTTGGAATGCAACAATTAACTTACGGTAATCATCGAGGGATTTCATTTGGTCATTGGCGGAAAGGGTCACCGCGCGAGTTGGGCCGTCAAAACTCCCTTTAGCAGAATTGACGTTGGCATTATTAATCGCGACACGAATAGTTTCGCTGTCCAGCCCTTTGGCTGCCATCGCTTGAGGGTTAAGATTCACCCGCACAGCAGGGCGTTGACCGCCAGCGAGTGTCACTAAACCCACACCATTAACTTGGGAGATTTTTTGTGCGATCCGCGTTTCAATAATATCTTGTACTTGTGTCAACGGCATGGCATCGGATGTCACCGCTAACGTTAAAACAGGCGGGTCTGCAGGATTCACTTTGTTATAGATGGGGGGGTAAGGTAAATCCGATGGCAGTAGACTGCTGGCGGAATTAATCGCGGCTTGTACTTCTTGTTCAGCAACCTCTAACGGCAATGAAAGCTGGAACATCAAAGTGATCACAGACGCGCCACCTGAGCTCTGGGATGACATCTGCTTTAAGCCTGACATCTGCCCGAATTGGGTTTCCAGAGGGGCTGTAACTGCGGAGGTCATGACATCAGGACTTGCGCCAGGATACAGCGTCACGACCTGAATGGTGGGGTAATCGACCTCAGGTAAAGCGGAAACGGGTAAGAAGCGATAGCCAATAATCCCTGCCAGTAATATAGCCACCATGAATAAGGTTGTTGCAACTGGGCGCAAGATAAATAGGCGAGATGGGCCGCCACCTTTTAACATTTCAGGCCGCATTATGCTTTCTCCGCACGAGTCGGTTGACCTTTACGGGGTTCTTTGTCTTTTTTCGCTAAGCTTTCAGGGGTAACGACTTCAACTGTTGTACCATCGGTGAGCTTATCTACACCATCTGTAATCACTTTTGTGTTGGCGGCTAAACCACTTTCAATCACTACCTGTTGGCTATCTTGCATCCCTACAGTGACGGTATGCTTGCTCACTTTGTTATCCTCACTGAGAACCCAGACATAATGGCCTTCATTACCCATTTGTAAGGCTGCGGTGGGGATAACTACAGCATCTTGTAGGGTTTCGACTTGCATTTTCACATTCACAAATTGGTTCGGGAACAATTTTTGTTCCTCATTGGTGAAGCGTGCTTTAATTTTCAATGTGCCTGTTGCCGCATCAATTTGGTTATCGGTACTGAGCAGTTCGCCACGAGCAATCAGGGCAATGTTATTACGATCCCAAGCTTCAATCAGGACATTTTTACTGTTCGCTTGAGCTTGCTGGATTGCGGGGATATCACCTTCAGGTAAGGCAAACAATACATCTGCGGGCTGCGTTTGGGTGATCACAACAATCGGTGTTGATGTTCCCGACGAGACAAAATTACCCACATCGACTTGTTTTAAACCTACACGTCCAGAAATAGGGGCTGTGATTTTGCTGTAAGTTAATTGCAACTTAGCACTGTCGACAGCGGCTTGATCGACTTTAATACTGCCTTGAGCTTGTAATACTAATGCACGTTGGTTATCCAGTTCTTGTTGTGAAATGACTTTTGTACCCGCTAATTTTTGGTAACGGGCTAAATCCAGTTGAGCATTGGCGAGTGTTGCCTTGTCTTTTGCGAGCTGGCCTTCAGCTTGGGCTAATTGTACCTCAAATGGGCGAGGGTCGATTTGTGCGAGCAAATCCCCTGCATTGACGTATTGCCCTTCAGTAAAATAGAGCTTCATCAATTGCCCTTCAACGCGGCTGGTTACTGTCACCACATTAGCGGCTTGGACCGTTCCTAAGCCCGATAAAAACCGTGGAACCACTTTTTGTTCAGCGACAGCAAATTGTACTGGTGCTAAAACGCGAGGAGGGCGGCCCATTGCACTGCGTTGTGAATTGGGTTTGGCAACCGCGCTTGAGTTAGGCGTATCTGCGGTTTTTTCTTGATTGTAAAAATACCAAGTCGCTCCAGCGGCCACAATGATGGCAACAAAAATAGCAGAGCGAGTAAAAGATTTGCGGCGATTTTGCTTATTCATTTTTGGTCATTCGCTTAACTCAAAAGAGTGGATAAAATTAGTCTGGCTGTGAGGCAAAAAACTAACTGAAAAGAGTCAGTTACACATACTAATAGTTTAGCCTGATAGGCACAAAGAAAAATGGAGGAATTATGAATAAGTGTCAATTTATGTGGTGTGAGTGCGATGCAAAATAAACTTACTATTTTTAGGGGAAGCTAATCTTTGCGTCTTTGTACCTAAAATAAGCTAAATAGCCCCTAAATCAATTACCAACAGAGATTGATCCGTTAGAGCTGGTCTTTGCATTGCTTATTGCAACGTGGTTATTTATAAAATAAAAATGGCCTCGGTTTAAATTCAACCCGAGGCCATTGTATTGAGGTATGACAAGCTGTTTATTGTGTTGCACTGGTGTTTAATACAGGTGCTCGATCATCAGTTTGGTTTTCTTTTGCTGTCCAACCTTTCCATGACAGTGGCAAAAAGGCAACGGCAACGGCTAACAATGACACGCCTGCCACATAATACGCAGGCGCCATGTGAGATTGTTGCAACCATGCGCCTGTTAAAATTGGTGTTAAACCACCAAAGATGGCGTAGGCAACGTTATAAGCGAATGATAAACCTGAATAACGAATTTCAGGTGGGAATGCACGCGTGCTGATAATTGGCGTTGTTGCAATCGCACCGACAAAGAAGCCCATCAAGCCATAGTTAAAAATTAAGGTGTTGGCGGCAATATCCGTTGATAAAGACGAATAGAAATAAATCGCTGTGACTGCTAATCCGCCCCATGACAAGGTCATAGAAGTACGAGTACCTGTTTTATCCCCTAACCAGCCCCAAAAAATACAGCCTAACGTCAGGGTTAATGTGGCAGCACAGTTGGCTTGTAACGCAATATTACGGTCAATATTGTAGATGCCTTTTAAAACCACATCAGGTGTCATCAAAATCGTCACAACAATCGCCGTTGATAATGACCATGTCAGCGCTGCAGTGATCATACAGGCTTGCTTATGGGATTTAATGACCGTTTTTACAGGTAATTCTTGAGATAACGCTTTCTTCGCAGCTAACTCCCTAAAAATAGGTGTTTCTTGCAAGAAACGACGTAAATACACAGAGATAAAGCCAAAGATACCGCCCAAGATAAACGGAATACGCCATGCGAAGTCATGGACTTCAGCAGTCGTGTAAGTGCGCTCGATAATGATAGCCACGATGGAACCTAATAAGATACCACCAGTGATCCCTGACGTTAATGTGCCAACACCTAAGCCGTAACGCTGTTTTGGCGTATGCTCCGCGATAAATACCCATGCCCCTGGCATTTCACCACCGATAGCGGCACCTTGCATGATGCGCATTAACAATAATAACAGTGGCGCTGCAGCACCAATGGTTTCAAATGTTGGCAAGAAACCAATCACGAATGTTGGAAATGCCATCAAGAAAATACTCAAGGTGAACATTTTTTTACGGCCAATTTTGTCACCAAAGTGAGCCATAATAATACCGCCAAGTGGGCGAGCAAGGTAACCCGCTGCAAACAAGCCAAGTGTCGCCATTAGCGCGAGAAATTCATTATCCCCAGGGAAAAAGAGCTGAGAAATAATTTTCGCGTAGAAGACGAAAATAACGAAATCATAAAATTCCAGTGTGCCGCCTAAAGAGGACAAGCCTAAGGTTTTATAATCTTCTTTGCCCAACGGTCGTGCCGAGGGCTGGCTGGTTGTTTGCGATGTCATAATACTATCCTTCTAAAATACCTGAAAATATTCACGATGATATAAATTCAGGGTAACAAGCATTTACTCAAAATAATGAGCCAATCATATTTATTGGGTGCAGATAAGAGGTCGAAAACGTTGGATGGGTATAACGTAGTTCAATACACAGTATCTTTTTGCATGCCTTATTTATAGCAGGAAATTCTATATTCTGTAAACCGCAACACCAAAAACAAGCATAACATTCTTATTAGTTTTCTTTGTTAGGGTTTAATATCTAATGCGGCTTTAAATAACCTTATATGATGTTAATAATCTGCATTTTGCAGAATATCGTATATTTAAAATAGTAATATATTTAGTTAATTATGATTAATTTAATAATTTCTTACTATTTAATGTAATGAAATAAACACTAAATATAATTATTTGAATGGTAATTTTAATCTATATAATAGATGAACTTGCTAATAAAATAATAAATACTTTGCAATGCAATGAGTTTTCTACGTTAAGTTTGAAATATTTGTGTGGTTTTTATTAGAAATGGCGGAGTTTTATAAATCGTGCATGCTCAACGCTCTCGCTGAACATGCACGAACAAAGATTATACTAAGAATAGGGTAGCGAGGCCGAGGAAAATAAAGAAGCCGCCAGTATCGGTGATAGCTGTAATCATTACGCTAGAGCCAATAGCAGGGTCTTTCCCCATTTTGATCATAATAAGTGGGATAAGCACACCCATTATTGCCGCCATCAATAGGTTTAGTACCATTGCAAGCGTCATCACTGCACCCATGGCAAGATCGCCATAGAGGAAATAGGTGACTACCCCCATGATACCGCCCCAGACAATACCGTTGATAAAGGCGACACCCAGCTCCCTGAGCATTAAGAAGGAAAAGCTACCACTTTGGATCTGGTGGAGTGCGATCGCACGCACGATCATGGTGATAGTTTGGTTCCCTGTATTTCCGCCAATCCCAGCCACAATAGGCATCAAAGTGGCGAGAGCAACCAGCTGAGAGATGGTGTCTTCAAACACACCAATCACACGGGATGCGACGAAAGCAGTACACAAGTTGATGGCCAGCCATGTCCAACGGGTTTTAACCGCTTGGCCTACAGGCGCAAAAACGTCTTCTTCAGGGCTTAACCCCCCCATACGACGGATGCTGTTATCATTTTCTTCGCTAATATTATCAACGATGTCTTCAACCGTCAGACGACCCATCAGTAAGCCATTGCTGTCCACAACGGCAGCAGAAATTAAGTCATACCGTTCGAACGCGCTCGCTGCGTCTTCCCCTTTTTCATCAGGCAGGAAGGTAACCGTATCCGTTTTCATGACGTCGGCGACGATTTTATCGGGTGATTGTGTCAAAATGGTGGTTAGAGGTAATTCCCCTTGCAGATAATTGTTGTTATCTACTACGAAAATTTTATCGGTGGCTTCTGGAATTTTGCCGCGTTGGCGTAAGTAACGTTGTACTGTTTTTAAGGCTACGTTTGGACGAACGGTGACGAATTCGAAATCCATCATTTGGCCGACACTGTCTTTTGCGTATTGTAAAACTTCGCGAATACGGCTGCGTAGGCTTGGTTCTAAATAGGTTAACAGGCGGCGCATGGTGTCGCGCGGAAGATGTTCGGCAATGTAGGCTTGCTCATCCACATGTAAGCTAGCGACCGCGCGTAGTAGTTCTCTATCCGACATGTCTTTAATCAGGCTGTCCCATACAGAGACAGAGGCCTCGACGAGTACTTCACCGCGCTCGTTATTATCGACTAAACGCCATAAAGCGAGACGTTCATCGTAGGGTAACATTTCTAAAATATCGGCGATATCCGCGGTGTGTAAATCGAGAAGTAATTCTTTAACAGTACTGATTTTTTCACTAATTGCTTTGTCATCAATACTGACGTGTTGATCATTTTCAACAAGTGCGTGGACGAATTCCTCGTCATCTAAAAAAAGCGTCAGGATCTGCTGGCGAATGTGTGCCAGCTTTTGTGAGTGCGGGTTAACTATTGGCCCCACATCGTTTGAGAAAGCAGATTGTGACATTTTAATCCTTAAAACAATAGCCGCGCCGAAGCGCGTTTTATTAATTCGTCTGTGAGCGGACGAAATTTATTATCATTATTGTCGCCCATTTGAATAATATATCAAATAGTCGCACCAAACAGGCAGTGATTTCCGCGTTTAGCGTGAAAAAAACAAGAAGAAATCACCACAATAATGGCTGAAAGTTATTTATTCTCCGCGCATATACTTAATGACCAACCAGGAACATCTTCCCAATAAGCACTTTCTTTTTCTAAATCCAATAACATCAAGGCATTTTGCTCAAGATATTCTGCAGGTAAATAAAGTGTCCAATATCCATCGTCTGTTTCGATGCGCAAAGATGATGGAATGGTGGTGGATTGACGTTGATTATTTAATAAAATAGCGAGCCGCAAAATTTGAATTAACGGCATAAACTGTTTGCGTTTAAATAGGTTAAACTTAGGAATATCATCGTATTTTATGGCTCGGCGATGATTTCTCACTAGCGTAGCTAACAACAGTTGTTGTTCTTGGTTAAAGCCAGGCAAATTGGTATTTTGCAAAATATAAGCGGAGTGGCGATGCATGCCACTATGGTTAATGCTTAATCCAACTTCATGAAGCATCACTGCCCAAATTAAAATAGACTCTAATTGTGGATTGATTTGTTTAGGATTTTGTTGACCCCATTGGTAATAAAGTTCTTCCATGGTTTTCAACACCCGTTTTGCTTGTTCTCTATCAATATTGTAGTGCTCAGCAAGGCTTAAAGCAGTACGTTGGCGAATATCTTGGTGGCGAAAACGGCCCTCCATTTCATATAAAACCCCTTCGCGCAGTGCGCCATCCGATAATCGCAATTCTTTAATCTCTAATGAGTCAAAAACCGCCAGTAAAATCGCTAAGCCAGGAACAAACACCTGTTTGCGTTCATTGGACAGTCCAGGAATATCCAGAGAAGAAAAAGTTTTATATTTCAACGCCATATTTTTTATTTCAGTAAGGCGTTCACGGGTAATCATGCCGTCTTTGTAACCAAGTTCCACTAAAACCCCGTGTGCTGCTTTAATGGTCCCCGACGCCCCCATTGCGACATCCCATGTGTATTTTTTAAATAGAATGGCAGTGCTTTCTAATTTTAAACAAGCCGCAAGGTAAGCACGGTTAAAAAATTCAGGTGTGATAGTTTCATTATGAAAATAGTTTTTTGCAAAGCTGACACAGCCCATTCGGCGGCTTTCAATCAATAAGGGTTCAAATTTTTCACCGATAACAATTTCGGTCGAACCACCACCAATGTCTAAAACCAGTTTACGGCCTTTTTCTGGCTGGGTATGTTCGACACCCATAAAAATTAAACGGGCTTCTTCTTGCCCTGAAATAATTTCAATAGGATAGGGTATGATCTCTTTTGCGCGTTGCAAAAAATCTTTCACATTGGTGGCGACACGTAAGGAATGGGTGCCCACAATGCAGACGTTATCGGGGGAAAAGCCTTGCAGGCGTTCGGCGAATAGTGCTAAACAAGAAAGCCCGCGTTCCATCGCTTCTTCACTTAATTCATTGGTATCGCTCAGTCCATCAGCAAGGTGAACACGTTTTTTTAGGCGGGTAAGTACTTGAAGCGCACCATTGACAACGCGCGCAATCACCATATGAAAGCTATTTGAACCTAGGTCAATGGCCGCAATTTCTTGGGGTCTTGGTGCTGATGATGTTGTTATTGGCATAGTATCAAGCTCGGGTATCTGGCGTTTCAAGTGATTTCAAATATTCATAAATGGCAAGCTGAGAACGAATTTTTCGCTTGTTGCCGCGGGGAACATAATGATTACTTAAATCTTTGTCAACATAACGCGCTTTTACAGTATCACTGAATTGTAATTCCAGAATATCCAAAACCCGTTGTTTTAAAAGGGGATCGACTAATTGAACCGCGACTTCAATTCGGTAGTCAATATTTCGAGTCATCCAATCAGCTGAAGAAATAAAGACTTTTTCGTCTCCTGCGTTGGCAAACACATAGACGCGGTCATGCTCCAAAAAGCGGTCAACAATGCTGGTGACTTGAATGTTTTCACTGTAACCCGCTTGGCCAGCCACTAGCGAACACATCCCACGAACTAATAAACGAATTTTCACCCCTGCATTAGAGGCGTCATAGAGCTTATCAGTCAGTTCTTTATCAACCAAGTTATTAATTTTTAATGTAATTCCACTTGGTAGACCTTCCAGAGCGTTGGTAATTTCTTGGTCAATTAACGCAGTTAACTTTGTCCGTGTATTTTGTGGTGAAACCATCAAATTATCGAAGGTGACAGGGCGATATGGGTTTTCAATAAAGCTAAATACGCGGCGCACTTCATTGGTGATTTGCTCGTTAGCCGTTAGTAAGGAATAGTCGGTATACAACCGTGCCGTTTTTTCGTTAAAGTTTCCAGTCCCAATGTGGGCATAACGGACAATTTGGCCTTCTTCCATACGGGAGATGATAAATAACTTGGCATGAATTTTCAGACCTGGCGCGGAGAAAATAACATGCACACCCGCTTCTGTTAATCGTTTAGCCCAATGGATGTTCGCTGCTTCATCAAAACGTGCTTGTAATTCAACGACCACAGTGACTTTTTTGCCGTTGTGTGCCGCGTGGATCACGGAATCGATGATGCGTGAATCTTTTGCGACACGATAAATATTGATTTTAATGGATATCACATTTGGGTCGAATGAGGCTTGGCGCAATAACTCCAAGGTATGCTCAAAGGTATAATACGGGTAATACAGCAACACATCGCGTTCCCGAATGGCATCAAAACCGTTACGGAAATTATCAAACCAGCGGTGGCGCAAGCGAGGCAATGGTTTGTTTAATAGATTTTTATTTCCTTCATTGGGGAAATTAATAAAGTCTTTGAAGTTATGATAACGGCCACCCGCAATGACGGAGTCATCGTTGGATAATCCCAGTTTTTCCCGCAACAAGGCGACCATTTCATCAGGCATATCCCGTTGATAAACAAAACGCACAGGCTCTGCGGTTAAGCGCTGTTTTAACGTCGACGACATGATTTCCAGCAAGCTGGACTCCATTTCGGTAGCGATATCATACTCGGCGTCACGAGTCATTTTCATGGAATACGCGTTAAGTTCGTCGTAATCGAAAAAGCCTTTGAAAATTTCGTCTAACGTATAACGAAGAATGTTATCAATTAAAATCATGGATTTACGACGCTTTGGCATCTCAGGCGGGAGATTAACAAAACGCGGGACTTTATCCGATGGAATTTCTAGCAGTGCATATTGAATGTCATTGCCATTAATTATCTCAACCGCAAGATAGGTATAGTCATCTTTTAAAAATTCAACTAAATCTGTGTCTGGGTTGATTAAAATCGGTGTAATATGTTGGCGCAGATTTTGGCGAAAATATTGGCGCAACCAAATTTGTTGGCGTGGGGAAATCTGTCGCTCATTAATCAGGAAGATTTGGTTACGGGCCATTTCAAGCAATAAATCATTATATAAAACGTCAAACTCTTGTTCTTGTTTGGCGACTTTTGCTTGAATGCGCTTAAGTAAATGGCGAGAGCCACTGGCAGAGCCACGTTCTTCATTAATTAAAATACGGCGCTTCACGTCGGCGAAGCGCACTTTATAGAACTCGTCTAAGTTATTGGAATAAATGCCCAAAAAACGCATTCGCTCAATTAACGGGTTACGCTTATCGGCGGCTTCTTGCAAAACGCGCTCGTTAAAAGACAGCCAGCTTAGCTCTTTTTCATGATAGAGACGTTCTTGGGACATTCTGACTCCGTATTAGACGCTTGTTACTTAATGGCGATTGTATCAGCCAGTTAACTAAATGTGATGCTTAATTGCTTTATCTTGTGCGATGACGCTTTCAGGGTTCTCTGATTGCTGTTTCATTGCAAAATATTGCTGTTGGAAAACGCACATACGGATAGCCGTATGGTAGCGACCATTCACGAAAAACTCATCAATCAATTCACCTTCAGTATGGAAGCCAAGTTTATTATAAATGTGGATCGCTTTGACATTTTCTTTATCTACAATGAGATAAAGCTTATACAAATTTAATACAGAGAAAGCATAGTCCATTGCCAGCCTTGCTGCACGGCTCGCATAGCCATGGCCTTGGTGGTGCGGTGCAATGATAATTTGGAACTCAGAACGGCGGTGAACATAATCAATTTCAACCAATTCAACTAACCCGACTTTTTCGCTATCATTTTCCACGATAAAACGGCGTTCGGATTGGTCATGAATATGTTTGTCGTAAAGATCACTTAGCTCAACAAAGGCCTCGTAAGGCTCTTCAAACCAGTAGCGCATCACACTGGCGTTGTTATCAAGTTGATGAATAAACGCTAAATCTTCACGTTCAAGTGGGCGCAACCTAAACGGATGAACTTGCCCGGTAGTCATAAAACACCTCTATTGGTTATGAAAAAACATTTTTTGCTTAAATAAGGATACCACTTATTTGGGATAAAATAATGACATAACACAGAGAGATCATCCCCTTGTTGAAGAATAGTTCACTTTATGCAGAACTAAGTGGTTAATCGCTGAAAAAACAATCAATTGACAGATTGTATATTCGCCAATTTTAGTGCAACAAAAAGGGTGGAAATTCCACCCTTTGAATCGTTATTTATACAGAAAATAAACTACTCATTAGCATAACCCTGTTGAGGGAGCACTTTACCATCTAATACGGCTTTACCTTCAACCATGGTCAAGCGGTTATCACTAAACCATTGTACAACCAGAGGGTAAATAGTATGTTCTTGCGTTTTTACTCGTTCAATGAGGTCTGCTTCTGTATCTTCAGGGAAAATAGGAACTTTAGCCTGTAATATCACAGGGCCACCGTCTAATTCCTCAGTGACAAAATGAACGGAAGTACCATGTTCTTTATCACCATTTTCCAAAGCCTTACGATGAGTATGTAGCCCAGGGTATTTAGGCAATAAAGAAGGGTGAATATTGAGTAATTTCCCTGTGAAATGAGTGACAAAATCAGGGGATAAAATACGCATAAACCCAGCTAAGACTACCAAGTCTGGTTGGTATTGTTCAATAAGCGCTAATAAAGCGGCATCATAGGCTTGGCGATTGCTATACGCTTTTGCATCAAGGCAAGCGGCAGGGATCCCTGCCTGCTGTGCCCGCACTAGTCCATAAGCCGTGTTTTGGTTGCTCACTACGGCCACAATGCGACCCTTTATTGTGCCTGACTGGCAACCTTCAATGATCGATTGTAAGTTACTGCCACTGCCAGAAATGAGGACAACGATTTTTTTCATTAGCGGATCACAACCTGCTCTTCACCCGCAGGTAATTGGCCGATTGAACCAATTTGCCATGCGTTTTCACCTAGTGATGTTAATAACGCTAATGCGGTATTGACTTCACTTTGTGGCAGGGCAATGATGATGCCAACACCGCAGTTAAAGGTGCGGTACATTTCATGGGTACTGACATCACCCGCGTTTTGTAGCCAACTAAAAACTGAAGGCCATTGCCAGCTACTACCATCAATAATCGCTTGGGTATTATCCGGTAGAACGCGTGGGATATTTTCCCAGAAACCGCCACCTGTAATGTGTGCGATCGCATGAATGTCATTCTTCGCAATCAGCTCTAACACGTTTTTCACATAAATACGTGTAGGTTCTAATAAATGGTCAGCCAATGATTTGCCATCTAATTGTTCAGTTTCGGGGTTCGTTTTGCTGACTTCTAAAATTTTACGCACTAATGAATAGCCGTTTGAGTGAGGGCCACTTGAGGCGAGGGCGATTAGCGCATCACCTGCGCTGACTTTGCTACCATCAATGATTTCAGAGCGCTCAACCACACCAACGCAAAAGCCTGCAACGTCATAGTCTTCACCATGGTACATACCTGGCATTTCAGCGGTTTCACCACCCACTAATGCGCAGCCAGATTGTTTACAGCCATCGGCAATTCCCGTGATGACGCTGGCAGCGGTATCAACGTCTAATTTACCTGTCGCGTAGTAATCAAGGAAGAATAATGGCTCAGCGCCTTGAACGATAAGGTCATTAACGCACATGGCAACAAGGTCAATCCCGATTGAATCATGGCGTTTTAAATCCATTGCCAGACGTAATTTTGTCCCAACGCCGTCGGTACCTGAAACAAGTACGGGCTCGCGGTATTTTTGTGGCAGGGAACATAATGCACCGAACCCACCAAGACCCCCCATCACTTCGGGACGACGCGTTTCTTTTACGACACCTTTAATACGTTCAACCAGTGCGTTACCTGCATCAATATCGACACCGGCATCTTTATAGCTGAGAGAGGTTTTATCAGTCACTACGGCCCCCAAGGCAATTACATTTTTGAGAAAAATAACATCATGGGCAGTATTCTAACAGGCTAAGCAAACGTTTGCGATAGCTTTGTGAATGAAAATTATTATGGCTGAAAATGGCAGAAAGTGAGCCTGTTCACAAGGTTAAATATGCCCAATATTTAAATATTGGCAAAAAAATAAATTCAGGAGATCATCAACATGCAACTTAACCGATATGGGGTATACTATTTTAAAAAAGTTTGCCTAATCGTTGCTGTTTTGACCAAAATCAAACGTAATCTAGTGGCATTCATGGTTAAAAGAGTTATAATCCCGCGATTTTTTTGTCCGCCAGCGTCTAAAATAGTAGGAGAAACCCATGAAGATCGTTGAGGTAAAACACCCTCTCGTTAAACATAAACTTGGCCTGATGCGAGATCATGATATAAGCACCAAACGCTTTCGTGAACTGGCCTCAGAGGTTGGTAGCCTACTGACTTATGAAGCAACCGCTGACCTAGAAACTGAAAAAGTGACTATTGATGGTTGGTGTGGTCCTGTCGAAATAGAACAAATTAAAGGTAAGAAAATCACTGTAGTCCCAATCCTCCGCGCAGGTATTGGTATGATGAATGGTGTATTGGAAAGCATTCCTAGCGCACGTATCAGTGTGGTTGGTGTGTACCGTGATGAAGAAACACTGCAGCCTGTCCCTTATTTCCAAAAATTGACTTCAGATATCAATGAGCGTATGGCGTTAGTTGTTGACCCTATGTTGGCAACGGGCGGTTCGATGATCGCGACTATCGATTTACTGAAAAAAGAAGGGTGTAAGTCAATTAAGGTTTTAGTCTTAGTTGCTGCACCTGAAGGGATCAAAGCATTAGAAAAAGTCCACCCAGATGTTGAACTGTATACCGCTTCCATTGACCAGCATCTCAATGAAGAAGGTTACATTGTTCCAGGCCTCGGTGATGCGGGCGATAAGATATTTGGTACTAAATAAAAATGAGCCGACTGAGAAGTCGGCTTTTTTTTGATTTATTAAATGAAATCAATGTTTGCAAGTCTTCGGCCACTTGCATAAATCATAGCTAAAAGGGGATAAGCTCAAATGACACGTCGCACTATTGGTGTTGAAGAAAGACCACCATTACTACAAACTATTCCACTGAGTTTTCAGCATCTTTTTGCGATGTTTGGCGCAACCGTTGTCGTACCTATTCTGTTTGGTGTAAACCCAGCAACTATCTTGCTGTTTAACGGAATTGGTACATTAATCTACTTGTTTATCTGTAAAGGTCAGATCCCTGCTTATTTAGGCTCAAGTTTTGCCTTTATTTCACCAGTGTTAATTCTATTGCCATTGGGTTATGAACTGGCATTGGGTGGTTTTATTATTTGTGGTGTGTTGTTTTGCCTTGTGGCGTTAATCGTCAAAGTGGCAGGAAGGAGCTGGATCAATGTGATGTTCCCGCCAGCGGCGATGGGAGCAATTGTTGCTGTTATCGGCTTAGAACTCGCCCAAACGGCGGCAGGTATGGCAGGTTTACTGCCAAAAGATGGCGCGGCGGTTGATACTAACACTTTAATCATTTCATTAACCACGTTATCGGTGACTATTTTATGTGCGGTCATGTTCCGTGGTTTCTTATCGATTATCCCTATTTTAATCGGTTTTTTAACGGGTTATGCGTTGTCATACTTTATGGGGATTGTGGATTTTACCCCAGTGATTGAAGCGCCTTGGTTTGCAATCCCAACATTCTATACTCCACGTTTTGAGTGGTTTGCTATCCTCACTATTTTACCTGCGGCGTTAGTCGTTATCGCAGAACACGTAGGCCACTTAGTGGTTACGGCCAATATCGTTGAACGGGATTTAATGAAATCCCCAGGTTTACACCGCTCGATGTTTGCTAACGGTTTTTCAACCGTGTTATCTGGTTTCTTTGGTTCAACGCCAAACACCACGTATGGTGAAAATATCGGTGTGATGGCAATTACCAAGGTTTACAGTACTTGGGTCATCGGTGGGGCAGCGATTATCGCTATTTTGTTATCGTGCATTGGTAAATTAGCCGCTGCAATCCAATTAGTGCCTGTACCTGTGATGGGGGGCGTTTCATTATTACTGTACGGAGTTATTGGTGCGTCAGGTATTCGCGTTCTGATTGATTCGAAGGTTGATTATAATAAGCCTCAAAACTTAATTTTAACCTCTGTGATCTTGATTATCGGGGTGAGTGGCGCGGTTATTCACATTGGCCAAGCTGAACTAAAAGGGATGGCATTAGCGACTATTGTCGGGATCTTTATGGCATTACTGTTCCGTTTTATTACCTTTGTTCGTCCTGAAAAACAGTTTGTAAACAGTGAAGTTAAAGAGCTAAATAACGATAAGTAATCACATTTTTTAATTTATGACAATTGCTGCTGTGGTTAAAGCAGCGGCAATTGAAAGGGATCTTGTTCATCTACCCGCGTTTTTTGTGGTAAACTGTTTAGCGAAAATTGATTTGTACAGCCAGAGGCGATTCTGAACACACCATCACAGCTTTCACTACCACTTTATCTACCCGATGATGAAACCTTTGCCAGCTTTTATGCAGGGGAAAATGAAGCGTTGCTGTCTGCTATAAAATCTGCAATCAATCAAGCACATGGTAGCTATATTTATTATTGGTCACGTGAAGGTGGCGGAAAAAGCCATTTACTCCATGCTGCGTGCGCAGAGCTTTCAGAGCAAGGCGTTGCTGTTGGGTATGTTCCTTTAGATAAACGTGCCTATTTTGTGCCTGATGTCCTTGAAGGTATGGAAAACCTATCACTGGTGTGTATTGATAATATTCAATGCATAGCTGGGGATGAGGAATGGGAAATGGCGATGTTCAATTTATATAATCGTATTCTCGAAATTGGCCGTACCTGCTTGTTGATCACCAGTGATCGTCCACCTCGTCAAATTGACCTTAAACTGCCTGATTTAGCTTCCCGTCTCGACTGGGGGCAGATTTACAAACTACATCCATTAAGTGATGAAGATAAAATCTACGCCTTACAATTACGTGCTCGCATGCGGGGTTTTGAATTGCCTGAAGATGTATGCCGTTTTGTGCTTAAACGCCTCGACAGAAAAATGGGTACGTTGTTTGATATTCTCAACAAGTTAGATCACGCCTCGATTGTTGCCCAACGCAAACTCACCATTCCGTTTGTTAAAGATATTCTAAATCTATAGTATTATTACTGCCTTAATTATTAATATAGCCTTAAACTTGAATGGCAAAGGTATTTAAAATAATAAATATAAAAGATATGGTTAGTTGACTATAAAAAAAGAGTGTTTTAGATTTTTCTTTACGATAAAATAAAGTTAGGAAACTCAATCATAAACGAAAGGAAATATGTAGGTTTTATTTTATTAGATAAAAAATGAATATATGGTCTAGTGGGCTGAAAGAACGATTTTAACACATATGCCATCCATATCTGCTCCTCCAAAACAATCTAAGTACCCTAATATTATTGGTAGTGCTACGGGTGCTATATCATCAGAATTAACGAAGAAAAATATAGATGACAACTTAAAAGGAGATAATGAACAAATGAAAATTTTGTTGTACTTTATCTATTTTTATTTAAGTTTATTTGTTATTTTTTGGCGTTATAGTCATAAGCCAATTAATTAACCAATTAAATATACTCTATAAGGTTGGTAAATCTTCTTATGGTAAAAGTGATTTTATTGAAGCTATAATAATTTCAAATATAGTGGGCTTCTCCACTGCTTTTTTTTAACCATACTGAGCTATATGGAATATAAAGGTCAGAAATAACAAAAAACCAGTCTTAATTTTTCAGTGAGACTGGTTTTTGCTTATTAAGAGGGATTTTTACAAAATCTCCAACACTTGCTCAGGTGGACGACCTAAACGGGCTTTATCACCATTAACCACAATAGGGCGTTCAATCAATTTAGGGTTCTCATGCATCGCTTTAATGAGTTGATCTTGCGTTAAGCTGTCATCACTCAAATTCAACTCTTTGTATAAGTCTTCTTTTGTGCGCATTAATTGACGAGCATCTTTAAAACCTAGCATTTTCAATAATTTTTTAATCTCAGCAGCAGTCGGTGCTGTTTTTAAATATTCAACCACCGTTGGTGCGATCCCTTTTTCTTCTAAAAGCGCTAAGGTTTCACGGCTTTTAGAGCAACGCGGGTTATGGTAAATCTTAATTGAATCCGTCATTTTGAGTCCTTACGGTTTTGCATTTTCATCACGTAATTGTAGTTTTCTCAATGCATCGATACGTGCATCGTAGCGTTGTTGTTCATAACTGCCTAAACGGCTTTGGCGGCTGGCATCACTTAAATAATTGATTGCTGTGTCATAACCACCGCGTAGTGCGAGGCCTTCTGCATAAGCCGCGAGTTCTTCGGGGCGATTGCCTTGTTTTGCTGATGCTTCAGCCAACAAATCCCAACCAATTGGGTCATCAGGATAATCAAAAGTGTATTTGTTCAGTAACGTGGTCGCTTCTTTATACTGATGGTTGTTGATTAACGCGTTCGCTAAGTTAACAATAAACACCGTGTTTTTCGGTGATTTTTTGAGTGCACCTTGCAGGCGAGTGATGGCTTTAGTTGCTTGATTTTGCTCGATATCAACATCTGTCATGCTATCGATAAACCACGGATTATCGGGCTGTTTATTTAATAATTCAGTGAGAATTTTACCTGCATCTGCGTATTTTTTATCCTGTGAAAGGATCAGGGCTTTACCATATTGCGCAGCAAGCTGTTCGTTTTGCGAACCTTTCTCGTAATTTTCGATGATCTGGTCAAGGGCATGCTTTTGCTCTGTGCCATACATGGCTAAAATACGGACACGGGCTAACATAAAATCTAATGATGAAGGCACACTGGCTTTGGGTAACTGACTTGAACGGTTACGTGCATCCGCTAAACGGCTGTCGGGAAGGGGGTGCGTTAACAAGATTTCAGGCGGTTTAGACATATAGCGCGTTTGATCTGCCATGGTTTGCATAAAATCCGCCATTGCATGAGGATCAAAACCCGAACGGCGCAATGTTTGCAGGCCAATACGATCTGCTTCTTGCTCATTCGCTTGTGTGAAACTAATCCTACCTTGTTGCACACCCGCCATCGTACCTGTTAGTGCAGCAAAACCCGCTTGTGGATTGGCCATGACTAAAAGGAGTGAGCCAATTGTCCCTGCAATGGCTAACGGCGTGGTGCTTTTTTGGTCTTCCATCATTCGCGCAAGGTGTCTTTGCGTGACGTGAGAAATTTCGTGAGCCATAACAGAAGCGAGCTGGCTTTCATTTTGGCTATAACGGAATAAAGCGGAGTGCAGCACCACATTGCCGCCAAAATAAGCATAGGCGTTAATATTTGGGTTATTGACTAAATAAAACTTAAACGGGGTTTTAACTGAGTCAGCATTCTTCACTAAACGCATGCCAATCTTGTTAACATACTGAGTTAACAAGGGATCGTAAATTAGTGGTGTGCTGGCGCGAATTTGCCGGGTAATGGCATCACCCATAATAATTTCTTGGTTAATGCTAAGCGTGCCACCCGCAGTGGTACCGATGTCAGGTAAGGTATCTTCAATTGCACTATAAGCAGGCAAAACCGCACCATTGACGAGTGCAGCGATCATGAAAGCCAATAATGGGTATTTCAATTTTTTTTTCATGAAACGTGAGTATCCCATACAACGTTTAAAATTTAGGGTAAGTGCCAACTTTATTTCGAGTACATAAACACAAGGCATCAAATAACTCGAAAAGTTTAAAACACATGATAGCAAAAGCTATCGTAAAATCTGTTATTCGGTATAATTTTCGTTAATTTAGGAACTGTCCTTCGCATTAATTCCTCGGGAGCAACACATGCTGGAATTGTTTTTACAATGGTACCGTCGGCGTTTTGCCGATCCACAAGCCGTGGCACTGTTTACATTGTTGGTCTCAGGTTTTGTGATCATCTTCTTTTTCAGCAGTATACTGGCTCCATTGCTGGTGGCAATTGCCTTGGCGTATTTACTTGAATGGCCAACAAATATACTACAGCGCGCAGGGTTATCCCGCGCAGTTGCCGTGAGTATTATTTTGACCTTGTTTGCAGGAATAAGTGCCATGGTTATTTTAATTATTGCGCCAACGGCATGGCAGCAAGGTATTAATTTGATAGCCGATCTCCCCAATATGGTTAACCGCTTCAATGAGTTTGCTCAAAAACTCCCTGAGCAATACCCTGCATTAGTCGATGTTGGGATCATAGATATGATGGCTGATAACTTACGTAGCCGTATGTCTGGGATTGCTGATTCCGTGGTTAAGGCTTCGGTAGCATCACTAATTGGCATTTTTTCCCTTGCGGTGTATTTAGTGTTAGTGCCATTAATGACCTTTTTTCTACTAAAAGATAAAGAACGTATTAGTCGAAGTTTCTTAAAATTGCTACCTAAAAACCGGTTATTAGTCGGGAAAGTTTGGGTCGAAATGAACGAGCAAATCACCAATTACCTACGCGGTAAAGTGACGGAAATGGTGATTGTCGGTGTCGCAACCTATTTATGTTTTGCCTATTTCGACTTGCGCTATGCGGTATTGTTATCGGTGCTAGTCGGTGTCGCGGTACTCATACCCTATATTGGTGCAGTCGCTGCCACCATTCCTGTGGTTATTGTCGCGTTATTCCAATATGGGATTGGCAGTGAATTTTGGTATCTGATGTTAGTTTATTTGGTCATTCAAGGGCTGGATAGCAACGTTGTAGTGCCATTACTGTTTTCAGAGGCTGTTAACTTACACCCATTGGTGATTATTTTATCTGTGGTGGTATTTGGCGGATTGTGGGGCTTTTGGGGGGTTTTCTTTGCAATCCCGTTGGCGACTTTAATTAAAGCAGTAATCCATGTTTGGCCAGAAGAGCCAGTAGAAGAGGCTAAATAAGAAATCAATCATAGTGCTGTATGGGATATACAGCACTATTGAATTATAAAGTATTATGCGTTTGCGTTGATGTACGCGAGAACGATTTCATGGTGGTTAGTGGTTTTGAAATCATCAAAAACGTGCTCGATTTTCCCTGTTGGGTCGACTAAGAAACTAATACGGTGAATTCCATCGTAGGTTTTCCCCATAAATTGTTTTTCGCCCCAAACCCCAAATTGCTCGCACACTTGGTGGTCTTCATCGGATAACAGTGTGAAATTCAACATTTCTTTTTCAGCGAAACGCGACAGTTTCTCTGGTTTGTCAGTGCTAATCCCTAACACTTCGACGCCTTTTGCTTTGAGTGTATCCATCTCATCACGCAAGCCGCACGCTTGAACTGTACAGCCGGGAGTCATCGCTTTTGGGTAAAAGTAAACTAATACGCGCTGACCCTGGTAATCAGAAAGATTGATGATCTCACCATCTTGGTCAGGAAGGCTAAATTGTGGCGCCTTATCACCGGCTTTCAATGGGTTCATTACATATATCTCCGTTAACTCTGCATATTGGGGTTGTTAACAATACTGATATTGCCTGTGGCATTTAGCATTGTACATAGTTGTTGAAATTTATTCTTTATAATTATGCCATTATCGTCCAACGGGTCATGTGCAGTAATCTGAATTTCCAGTTGAGCAGGCATATTATTATTGGCTGGTTGAGTCTTAGAAACAAGTTCTGCGATATTACATTGCGAAGTTGTAAATAAATTTGTGAATTGCTCGACAATTCGAGGTGCATCATCGACAACGACATTCACAGTAACTGTGGATGGATAATAAGTTATTTGAACACTCTGAGTTCGCTTCATGACAATCAGCAAGTCGAGTTCAGCTCCCTTAGGAGGCAAGGTTGCCTCAAGGAGGGTAATTGCATTCCAACTGCCAGATAACATCATAATGAAGGTGAACTCCTTGCCAAACATCGCTAAGCGACTATCTTCAATATTACAGTCACACTCACTGACAATACGTGTAATGGTGTTCACGATGCCCGGACGATCTGTTCCCAGCGCAGTAATGACAAGAAATTGCTGTTCAGTCTTAGGCAAAGTCTATTCCTTATTTTTTTGATTATGTCAGTTAAACATTTGATTAGAATATAGCCTTAAAACGAGACTATAAAAACTGACGGCCACTGGGAGTAAGGAAACCATAAAAAGTGACATCTGCCAAGAGGCGTCATTCACTCTTGCGAGAAAAGTCAGTGAATTATTACTTCTATTTAAGTTAACTCTGTTGGCATTAACAAAATTCATTAAAATCTTGCTGTTGGGTGGTTTTCTTCTTGGAAATGAAAACGTAACATGGAGGTTCAATTATTTAAGGGGTATCGCTATGGCTAATGGAAACGCAAACTACAAAGAATTTTTAACAGGAAGTATTGTCGCAGTTATCACACCAATGGATTCAGCGGGGCGTTTAGATAAAGCTAGCTTAAAAAAATTGGTTGATTACCATGTGGAAAGCGGCACAACGGCTATCGTTTCTGTTGGTACTACTGGTGAATCAGCAACCTTAACGCATAAAGAACACGTGGATGTTGTGAAAGCAACATTAGAGCTTGCTGATGGTCGTATCCCGATTATTGCAGGAGCGGGCGCAAATGCGACTGCAGAAGCTATTTCACTCACAAATGATTTTGAAAACAGTGGTGTGGTTGCTTGCCTGACTGTAACACCTTATTATAATAGGCCTTCACAGGAAGGGTTATATCAACACTTTAAAGCAATTTCAGAAAACACGAGCTTGCCACAAATTCTCTATAATGTACCATCACGTACAGGTTGCGATATGCTGCCAGAAACTGTGGGTCGTTTAGCAAAATTGGCGAATATTGTCGCAATTAAAGAAGCGACAGGGAACTTAGCACGTGTTCATCAAATCAAAGAGCTGGTTGATGATAATTTTGTGCTATTAACGGGTGACGATGCGACCGCACTTGATTTCATGCAACTGGGCGGAAAGGGCGTTATTTCAGTGACATCGAACGTTGCTGCGGCTCAGATGGTAAAAATGTGTGACTTAGCGCTTGCAGGCAAATATACTGAGGCGCGTGAATTAAATAAAAAACTGATGGGCTTACACCAACAGTTATTTGTTGAACCGAATCCAATTCCAGCGAAATGGGGTTGTCATCGCTTAGGTCTGATTGCCGATGGAACATTACGGTTACCAATGACACCGTTAACTGCGGCAGGCCAGCAAAAAGTTGAGGACGCTTTAAAACTCGCTGGGTTACTGTAAAATTTAGGGAATTTTAATGGCAACATTATTGCAAAAATCGAAGGTTATGAAGGTTGCTGGCCTGTCACTTGTGGTGTTACTGGCAGCCTGCTCCAGCGATCAGCGCTATAAACGTCAGGTCAGTGGTGATGAGGAATACCTTAACGCCGCGCCATTGAAAGTATTAAATGTGCCGCAAGGGATTACATTGCCTGCACAAAATGGTGAATACGACATTCCAAAAACGACCTCAACAGGTCCAGTTGGGAAAGCGTTAGATATTCGTCCACCAGTACTGACGATTTCGCAATTAGCTGGTTCGCGTACGGAAAATAGCGCTGATGCAAGCCGTTTGTTGCTAGAAAACACACCTGAAAATAGTGCTTTATGGTCACAAGTTACGATGATTTTAGAGCAACGTAACATTCCAGTTTCATCGAAAGATGACGGTACTCACTCCATTGAAACTGATTGGATAAAATGGACGCGTGCTGACGAAAACATTCCGATGGAAAGTCGTCATAAAGTGTCAGTTAAACCTGAAAATGGCATGATAGTCTTGACGGTGACTAACTTAGGTATGCGTCAAGGTGATGAAACTATTACGGATGTTGTTGAAATTCAACGTTATAACAAATTGTTATTAAATGAATTAACTGACAACTTGTATGCGTTACGTGATACCTCAAATAAAAATAGCCTGCAAAACGCCTATGGCATCATTGATGTGCAAACTGGCAGTGATGATACTGGCTTACCGCTGATTGTTGTCCGTGCACCGTTTGATGCTGTATGGGAACGCTTACCACACACTTTAGAAAGCGTGGGGATGAAAGTGGGTGACCGCACGCGTTCAACAGGTTCAGTAATGGTGACTTATAAAGGTTTAAGCAGTTCTGAGTGGCAAGCGTTGGGCATTGATGACCCAACTGTGCCTGAAGCAGACTATAAAGTGCAAGTGGGCGACTTAAACAACCGTAGTACGTTGCAGTTTATTTCGACAAAAGGCGTTGCATTAACGCAGAAACAAAATGACGAAATGGTTGCAGCATTAAAAGCGGCGTTCAGTAAAGCCCCAGCAAAAAAATAATCACTCAGTTTTGATGGTTAAAAAATAGAAGCCGTGGCGTTATTAGCCACGGTTTTTTTGTGGGAAAAGAAATAATCGATACTCGTCACGTATATTTTGATTGATTTATCATCAGAAATTTTTCGGATATACCTTATTTAATATCAATAACACCGCAGAGGCGAAACCCACAAAAAACGGTAGCAACGATATTATGCCAAGGCAAATTTCAGGCACAGAATTTAACCAAAAATTACGCATCACCCGCCGAAATGTAGAAGACACCTCACATTTTTTAGCGGAAGGAGTGAGTGAATTTGCACTCCCTGGTTTTGTTTTACCTAACGGTTATCGTTTAGTGAAATCCCGAGAGAAGGATCAATACCGCTTAATTGCAGAAGGCGAGAAGCCTGAAACGGTGTACTTGGTTGAACTGCGGTTTCGACGGGACATCGTAATAGGGAAAACCACGTATACTCAGGTTAAAGTGTGGCGAACTTTTGCGCCTAATCATAAAATGACTATCAAGGATTTACCTGAAAGGTTTTTCATTTATTTGCTCAATACGTACAATATTATGGTGACGGATGAAGAACAAACTGAAGATGGGCAACGCTTTTGGGAGAATATGATTAACTGGGCATTTTTTAATCATTACTTTGTCTACGCATCTAATGGCGAAGAAGAGAGGCCCCTTGCTCGTATTGCCAATATGGAGGATTTTTACCTTAACTGGATGGACGTGTACTGGGGGAAAGACAAGGATATTCATCCGCATAAATTAGTTGTTATCAGCCAATCACCATTGAACCAGTCCAAATAATAAAGCTGATCATTAATCAGTTCATTTATCAATACTCTTCCTTTTATTATCAACTATATAGTTGGCTAATTAGTTATTGGTAAATTAAAAACGAATACCTCATGAGCGAAAAACAAATGGACAAAAAATCAGTGTTTATCGTTAAGTAATCGTTTGCGTCAAGCGTGAAATTTTATTATCATAATAGGCATTGAAAGATAAAATATTGAATATCAGTAAGTTAGATTAACGATACGGTTTGATGGTTAACTGACTGAAACAGAGCAAAAAATTAACTGAGAAAAGGCATTTTTATCTGTTTTCCATTTTCCGTTAATTTTGTGTTCTGCAAAACAGCGTCACAAAATCTATTCACCTATTGTTTTTCTCTATAGTTCAATCACATCTCTGGAGTGTGTAAGATGCAAAAGAAAGCTGAGTTGTATCGTGGCAAGGCAAAAACTGTCTATACCACTGAGGATCCTGATCTGTTAGTTCTGGAATTCCGTAATGATACATCAGCACTCGATGGTGAGCGTATCGAGCAATTTGACCGTAAAGGCATGGTTAATAACAAGTTTAACCACTTCATTATGAGTAAGTTAGAAGAAGCGGGTATTCCAACACAAATGGAAGCGTTACTGTCCGACACCGAAGCTCTGGTCAAAAAATTAGACATGGTGCCTGTTGAGTGCGTGATCCGTAACCGTGCTGCGGGCTCATTAGTGAAGCGTTTAGGTGTTGAAGAAGGGATGGTATTAAACCCGCCATTATTTGACCTGTTCTTAAAAGATGATGCTAAACACGATCCAATGGTTAACGAATCTTACTGCGAAACGTTTGGCTGGGTGAGCAAAGAAAATCTCGCTAAAATGCGTGAGCTTAGCTACAAAGCTAATGATGTATTAAGCAAGATTTTTGCAGATGCAGGTTTGATTCTAGTTGATTTTAAATTGGAGTTTGGTTTATTTAACGGCCAAGTGGTTCTGGGTGATGAGTTTTCCCCTGATGGTAGCCGTTTGTGGGATAAAGAAACACTAAACAAAATGGATAAAGACCGTTTTCGCCAAAGCCTTGGTGGTTTGATCGAAGCTTATGAAGAAGTTGCGCGTCGCATCGGGGTTCAATTAGATTAATTATTTCCTATAAAATAGAATGACTTTAGCCTGCTTAGCAGGCTATTTTTTTATCTCTTCAAGATGAAGAAAATTTTTAACCCATGCTTTAGGTGTGACGGATGCGGTTGATAATGCCAACGTTTGGCTCAATGAAATCAAGGTTGGAGCAGGGAGCTCAGACTCAACTTGTAATGCATTATGATTGAGCACCTCTATTGGTGAGCCATCTGCAATCAGTTTTCCATGGGATAAATGTAGTACCCGCTTGAAATGGCGCGCCACAAAGTCAAAATCATGGCTAATAGTCACAATAGTAGTGCCTTTAATACGTTGTAAATCCAACCAATTTTCAAACCGCTGCATCCATAACGCATCGAAGTCACGGCTCGGCTCGTCGAGTAAGATTAGCGATGGCGAGACGGCTTCTAAACAGGCGACTGCAACCATTCTGCGTTGCCCTGCATGCAGGTCGAGTGGGTGTTTGTCCGCAACATCAGTTAAGTGGCAAGCTTCCAATGCATTTTGTACACGTTCAGTAATGACCTCTTTTGGCAGCTTTTTTCGTTTTAATCCAAATGCGACTTCGGCTTTTACTGTACTGTGAAAAATTTGCTTTTCCGCCTCTTGAAATAAGATACCGACTTGGTTAGCGCGTTGAGGGGTCGTTAATTGTGCGAGGGGCTGGTTATGTAGCAGTAAATCACCTTGGTTAGGGGATAATAACCCTGCTAAAAGTCGCAAAAGTGTTGATTTCCCTGCGCCATTATCACCGACAAGCGCAACCCATTCACTTGCCTGTACATTGAATGATAAATCAGAAATATTATTGATATTTGAACTTGGCCAGCGGTAACTGACGTTATTGAGTTGTAGCATATAACACCTTAAACGCATCAATTAATTGTGTTTCATCACGAGGGATTGAACTTTGCCATTCGCCGAGGTTAATTAACTCCCCAATCGCACGCCATGCATCGGGCATATTAATCGTGGCAATTGAGCTCGGAAAAATTGTGTTTAAAGAACCACTGGAGAGCATTCTTCCTGCTTCTGAAAATGCCTTACCGCTACTGAGTAAAAGGTAGTCTTCACAGTAATTGATAGCGGGTAATAAATTACGCTCAAATAATATGATGCAGCAATTGGTGTGAATTGAATAGTGTTTCAATTGAGACAATAGGCGCTGCGTCGCACTGGGGGTCAATCGACTAAAAGCTTCATCTAACAACAATAATTTGGGACGCATCGCCAGGGCACTTGCCAAAACAACACGTTGTGCTTCGCCACCAGATAAGGTCGCAGGATGCCGATGCCTGAGTGGCTCACAAAAAGTGAATGCGATAGCATGTTCGATACGCTGAGCGATTTCATCGGGTGACAAGCCTAAGTTCTCGGGGCCAAAGGCGATTTCTTGTTCGACGGTAAATGTGCAGCCAGAAAGCTGCAACTGAGGGGATTGCTGAATAAGTTGACGTGTAACAGACGCTTGAACTAATGCGTTATTTACCAGCGGTTGTTGTAAGACGTTTGCTATCCCTGTTAATTCACCGTGTAATAAATCCCCATGCCAACCAGCAAGAAGCTGTGCTAATGTGCTTTTTCCACTACCATTTCCTCCCAATACGCAAAGCCATTGGCCTGCATTAAGCTGGAGATCAATGGGCCCCAGTAACGAGTGCTGTGCACCTTGGGGAATAAATTGCATTTGCTGTAAATTTACCACCACAGAGCTAACCCACCTTCAATAAATATCAATAATAACAGGCTGTAACGTAATATAACTTGCCAGTAGCTATCCGCAGGTGGATTCAACGTTGTGCGTTTGGTGCTATAGCGAAACGCATGCATATCCAGAGCTGCGCCACGAATACTTAGCTCGCTTAATGTATTGCTGGCTAAGGGGAACAAAATAGCGGGTAATGAAGTGCACCGTTGCCAAAAATTACCGTCAAGTGGAACACCTCTTGCTAATTGTGCTTCACGGATAATATTCAGTTGTTGCTTAAGTTGTTCGACAAGTAATAATGGCCCAGCAAGAAGGTAAGAAAAGCTAGCAGGTAGTCTGCTAGCAAATAAAGCACGGATAAACCGCTCAGTTGGTACATATTGCAGCCAAATTTGTGAACAACTGATAATTGTTAACAACTTAAACCATAAGGCTAAAGCAAACTCAGGTCGACTATTTTTCAGTGTTTCACCTGTCAGCAATTGTGCGAACCACCCTCCATGTATTAGCCATAAACCTAATGCCATTGGGATCATAAACCATGCAACAATTTTCCAGCGAGAGCGAGCTGGGCGCCATGATAGTAAAGCAAGAAATGTACTACACCCCAGCAGAATCAATGGCCAGTCTAGCGGTAATAACAATGCACTGGCACTGAGCCAAAGCCACAACGTCAGTGAGGTGAACGGGTGCATTTAGCGCACCTTCGCCATATTTGGGTAGTTGCGTTGCACACGTTCAGGTAATTGTCGAACTAATAACCATGCAACGAGTGCTGAGATGATCTTATCGGCAATATTTGCCCCTAAAACGGTGATAGCAACGGATTCAAGTAAGTTATCACCCACAGCATGGAAATAGGCAACAAAGAAATCGGCGCCACTGCCTGTTGTGCCGCCAAATAAATACGTTCGAATTGGCACGGCAACAATCATTAACGCGAAGGTGATCGCAACACCTGATAAAATCACTCTTGGTAATGTGCGAAAACCGCCAGCACGTGCTAAAAGGCCTGCACTTAAACCTATCATCATTGCAACGGGGGCAAAAGCCGCTGCGATTGGACCACTTAGAAGCCCCCATAATAAGTTGGTCAATAATCCGCTAGTGAGAGCAGCCCAAGGCCCTGCGAGTAAGGCGCAAATTAATGTTCCGATAGAATCAAGAAAAATAGGCAGCTTTAACATGGAGCTTAATTGGCCTACAACCATATTGATCGCAATTGAAAAAACAATTAGCGTTAGGGTGCGGCTGGAAACAAACGATGATTTACTCATAAAAAAATGATTCCTTGCAAAATAAAATAGAAAAATTAGCGTGAAATAACAACAAGTTCTTCATAACTAGAAAGGGAGCAGGGTTCCCGTGTAAAGGCAATATTTTCAAGTTCACCAATGACTAATTCCAATGTTGTTCTAACACTACAACCAGGCATCATATGACCGCCTCGCATGTGGCCTTTTTCATCAGAAACGGATAAATGCAGGTGTTCACCATTGGCTTCTAAGGTGCCAATTAATGAAACAATTTCAAATTTTCCACGGATATGATCGGCATCTTCTTGGCCAGCAAAGCGTAATGCAACATTCGTAAGGCTCCCTACACAGCCTGCAATAAAGGCGGCTTGGAACCCATGTAGGGCAATCTGTTTTCTTAAGGTTAATAAAACGTCGTCACCTGGAAGTAAGCGGATCGCAATAAAACGTGCATTTGAATAAAGGGGTAATGCTTGGGTCATGTTTTCAATCCTAGAGTTGAAATTGTGCTGAATGTCGCACAAGCATGTAAAACATTAAAATGATAAATAATGCTAGGTTATAAGTTTTTGTGTATTGATTGCTCTGGGGCATTATACGCAATAATTGATGCGTTTCTGGGGGGATAAGACATGTGATGCAAACTTCAGGAAAACCCTCTACGAGTTGGTGTTTATAGTGAGGAAAATCAAAAAAAAAGGCAGATAAAAAAATAAAGAGTGATGAATATTCCAAGAATTTAACTTAAGTTTTCAATCGAGAGGTTAAATTCCAGTGCAGTCATGGTTTATTTTTTCATTTTGCTTGTTTGCCATGGATTATACTGGAAGGTGGAGATTCATTAAAAGGAGCATGACGCGAGTTTTAATCATATCCCGCTCTTGGGTTTTTGATGCTTATTTGTATCAAAATCCCCATTGTTACTCATGCGTATTTGAAACTTCATGTTTAGGTGAATAAAAACACAGATTTAATAGTGAATATGGCTAATAATAAAAAGAGTTGATGTAATTATTTGCTTCTTAACTAATGACCCAATAACATGTTTTAAAATAAGTTATTTTGCTACTTACAAAAAATTGCCAGTTCTACAGGGAAAAATCTATGAGTCACGTTGACCCCACATTAATCATTCTTTTGGTCTTAGCTGGGTTAGGAATAATTAGCCATAATATGACAGTAACACTTGCCATGTTATTTTTATTGGTTGTACGAATAACACCACTAAATAATTATTTTCCTTGGATTGAAAAGTATGGATTAACCATCGGGATCTTGATTTTAACTATTGGGGTAATGGCTCCGATTGCGAGTGGTAAAATCAGCGCGAGTGAAGTCTTGGGCTCATTTTTAAATTGGAAATCCATTCTGGCAATCGTCATTGGTGTCGCGGTTTCTTGGTTAGGGAGCCGCGGGGTCGCGTTAATGTCAAACCAACCCTCGACTGTCGCTGGGTTGCTTGTTGGCACCGTGATTGGTGTTGCCTTATTTAGAGGTGTGCCTGTTGGGCCTTTGATTGCTGCAGGGATATTATCATTATTAATTGGGAAATCTTAATCACCTCATGAATGATTTGCTGTCTGCCTGCGTTGAGCAGCTGCGTATGTTTGGTTTTCGCCGCTTATTGGTTTTATCTGGCGACGATGAATGGATTACTCAGCGGTTAGTTGAACTACAAACCACCTTAACAGGGGATTGGCTGACACTTTCCTCTGATTTATCTAACAGTGTGTTACCAGAGAATGCTCACTTATTGTTAGGACGTGAATTCTTGCATGGTATTTTTGATGCACGCAAGGGTATTCATAGTGAAGCACTTGCGATGCTAGCAGGCTCACTAAAGGCGGGCAGTTTGCTGGTTTTTTGCACGGTAGCGCAAGAGACATGGCCTAATCACCTAGACATTGATAGTCTGCGTTGGAATGAACAGCATGGCATGATCTCAACACCCAATTTTGTGCGCCATTTGCAACGTGCTATGTGCGCCTCCGATGATGTCATCTTTTACCAGCAAGGCAATACAGTACGCGTAAAATTACTGAGCAATAGCCCTGTTTGGTTACCACCAACTGGGCAATTAACAGCGCAGCAGCAGCAGGCCTTAAATCAACTATTATCAGCGTCAACAGGGGTTTGGGGGATTATTGCGCCAAGAGGCCGTGGGAAATCAACGGTCGCAGGTCAGCTAATACAACAATGGCTAGGGGAATGTTGGTGCTGTGCACCCGCTAAAGTCTCCACTGAAGTGCTAGCACAACATGCTGTTAAACCACTGCATTTTTGGGCGCCAGATGCTTTACTCGCTTATTGTCAAGCGGGTCATAAAATAACAGCAGATTGGTTGGTTATCGATGAGGCCGCTGCTATCCCGAACTATATATTATGCCAATTAGTTGATTATTTTCCTCGTGTGTTATTAACGACCACGGTTGATGGCTATGAAGGTACAGGGCGCGGTTTTGTGTTGAAGTTTTGTGCAAGCTTACCCAATTTTACGCCTTTAAATCTCGATGAGCCGATTCGTTTTGCACGGCATGACCCGTTAGAAAAATGGTTAAATCAAGCACTGTTATTGCAAGAGCCAAATTCAACTTCAAATTCAACTTTGACTTCGCATTCGATTATTGAATATCAATCAATTAGCCAGGACGAATTGGCAAGAAATGAGCGTAAATTAACCGCATTTTATGGTTTGTTAATGAGTGCTCATTATCGAACATCACCATTAGATTTACGTCGTTTATTAGATGCAAACAAACAGCATTTCATGGCCGCCTCTAGCCAACAAATGGATGAACACTATTTAGCTGCGCTATGGATGGTGGATGAGGGGTTATTAGATGAAGAATTAAGTTGGCAAGTTTGGGCGGGTTTACGTCGTCCTCGAGGGAATCTAGTCGCTCAATCGTTAGCGGCGCATAGTTATTTTCCGCAGGCAGCACAGTGGAAGTCGCGAAGGGTGATGCGCATTGCTGTCGATGCACATTATCGTCGCCAGCAAATTGGTCTGACATTAGTTGAACAACAAAAGCAGGATTGTATCATACAAGATATTGATTTTCTTTCTGTTAGTTTTGGCCTAACGCCTGATTTATATGCATTTTGGCAAAAAGCAGGGTTTAGTTTACTTCGTATTGGGTCACAGAAAGAAGCGAGTAGCGGGTGTTATACAGCGATGGCGATTTTACCGCTTTCCTCAAGCGCTAAGCAATTATGCGAATACGGTAAAATCTTGCTTCAACGGGATCTTTACTGGCGAAGAGATTTAGCGGATTTCCCCCTTTGTTCAACGGATGAACAACAGCTTAATCAAGAAGATTGGGTTGAACTTATTGGTTTTAGTGAGTTTAAGCGGCCAGTTGCAGCCAGTCAAAGTGCTATTTTGCGCTTTTTGGCTCAATATTCTGATCCAGCCCCTCTTTTAAGACATTATTTCGAACAGGATAAGCCACTGTCTCAAATATGCGAAGAATTCAAGCTAACAGGCAAAAAACAGTGGTTGGATTGTGTGCGAAAGCAGGTTGGTGTTTTTGTCAGGCAATACCAGCCAGCGCTGTTATCTGAGATTGTTCAAAAGGTGATTACTTTTTGTCCTTAGGCCAATCATCTTCATCATCCCACAGGTGGTTATTATCTTTGTGGGGAGGAACCTCTGGTTTATCATCAAGAAACTTTTTAGGGTCAAGCTTCATCATTTCTTTGACGGAGTTCCAAATCAGTCCAACCAAGAGAAGCGGAATTATCCACCAGTAGTCTGCTAGCCATTGCATTTTTTATCACCATTTATCATTTTTGCTTTTTCGTCGAGCCAGTTATATTGTGTTTATATCACTAATGAGAGTGACACGATATAACTCAACGATTTCACTGATGGGTTTAAACAGGGAAAAGCGACTTTTCACTAAACCCATTTGCGATTACAGTATATCATTGATATTACTGTGAGTTACCACATATTTATCAGGGTTTTTACGTTTACATGAGTTTGCAAGGGAGCGCAGGCAAATTTGAAAAAAATCCTTCTTATTATTTTGGGTTGGCTGGCGGTGGCGCTTGCATTTGCAGGCGTAGTATTGCCTATTTTACCAACAACGCCATTTTTATTATTCGCTGCATGGTGCTTTTCACGCTCCTCGCCGCGTTTTCATCAGTGGTTATTGTATCGCTCTTGGTTTGGTGGTTATTTACGTCATTGGCAGAAGTATAGAGGACTGCCTAAAGGTGCTAAGCCTAAAGCGATTATTTTGATTTTACTCACTTTTTCATTATCGATTTGGGTTGTGAGCTATTTGTGGTTGAAAATAGGCTTGTTTGGATTACTTTGTTGGTTGCTTTATTTTATGTATCGGTTACCTGTCGTTGACGAGGCCATACAAACGCGTGATAAAACAACCCCATAAGTCAATATCTAGCTTATGGGGTTGCATTGAATTAAAAAGAAGGGTTAAACGTTACTCTGGAATTTTAATATAGTGGTTAAAAATATAGCCTAGGTTATTGATTAACCAATTTTTTCCAAGAATATCTTCTTTTTCCAGAACATTTTTGATGACCTCGGGTGTTAACAATTGTTCCGCTTCGTGTGAAAGCGGCCAATAGCTAATATGCCAAGGTTCATAGGCAACACCTGAATCCCTTGCAGTGAAAGGACGGTAAAAATCAAAGGTGGCCATATTGTCTGACAACCAATCATTTAGCGGTGCAAGGTAACCACCTGCGTCGTACTCCCAAGGCTCTAATTGCAACGTTTGCCCAGCTGGAATGCGTAAGGGGTCATAAACATCAATCTCAGTTCCCCAATGGTGACGACTTGCACCAGGTAGTGCAGACCAGTGCAAAATGGCCTCACAAAGTTGACCTTCAGAAAGTTGGGTAATATCCAGGGGTTGGCTGTTGGCATCCAGCACAGGGCGTTTACCTGAAAACTTCTCATTCCATATCAGTTGTTGCCGTGAAAAATCACGAAACGCACTGGCTGATTGTAATTTAAAGCCTGCTTTTGCTGCGGCTTGCTGCATTGCAAGAAAGGCTTTGGTTGCATTAAATTGCAAACGGTGAGGCCCCCCCAGAGTGACCAAGTGATCCGTTGAGCGGCCAGTGAGCATTTCAATGGTGATCATAGAATGAGTAACTCCATTATCCGTTCATAAATCAAAGCCAACTGCTGTAGGTCATCGACACTAACGCATTCATCAACCTTATGGATGGTGGCATTTAAAGGCCCCAGCTCTATGACTTGTGTCCCCATTTGTGCGATAAATCGACCATCAGAGGTACCACCGCTGGTGGATAATTCCGTAGTACGGCCTGTTAATTCTTGAATTGCTTGTAAGGTTGCCGAAACTAACTTGCCACTATCCGTTAAAAATGGCTGACCAGATAACGACCATTCAATTTTATATTCTAGTCCATAGTGCGAAAGCATTTCTGTGACCCTGTCACGAATTACAGTGTCTGTTAGCTCTGTACTAAAACGGAAGTTAAATTGAATAAATAATTCACCAGGAATGACATTACTCGCCCCTGTACCCGCATGAATATTGGCAATTTGCATGGTAGTTGCAGGGAAAAATGCATTACCGTTATCCCATGTTGTTGTCGTTAGCGCTTGTAAAAAGGCTGCTGCACGATGGACAGGGTTATCGGCGAGGTGTGGATAAGCAACGTGACCCTGTGTGCCAAGAATAGTTAAATCAGCGGTAATAGAGCCACGGCGCCCATTTTTGATGATGTCGCCTAGCGTTGATTGGCTAGAGGGCTCACCCACCAAGCAGTAATCAACGGTTTCGTTACGCTGGATCAGCGCCTCAACAACTTTAACTGTGCCATCATGGGCGTCAGCTTCTTCATCAGAGGTAATCAGAAAGGCTAAACGACCTTGGTGAGTCGGGTGTTTTTCGACAAAACGCTCAGCAGCTACAATCATAGCGGCAACAGAACCTTTCATATCTGCTGCGCCACGACCATATAGATGTTGGTTAATAATTGTTGGAGTGAATGGTGGCGTTTGCCAGTTTTCGCTATTTCCCGCGGGAACAACATCAGTGTGACCTGCAAACGCGAGTGTTGTTCCAGTACCGCGGTGAGCCCAAAAATTGAGTGTATGACCAAAGGGCATTGGTTCAACGGTAAAACCAATTTTTTGTAGCCTTTCGGTGAGTAATGCTTGGCAGCCTTGGTCATCAGGGCTAATCGAGGGGCGTGAAATAAGCTCTTTTGCTAATTGAATAACAGGACAATCCATTTATACCACCTAACTACTGAGTAAAAGTTTGGTACTCATCGGCACTAAAACCGACCAGATAGCGATTATCTGCTGAAACTAAAACAGGGCGTTTAATCATTGCTGGCTCAGCAAGTAATGCTTGTTTTGCACTTGTTGCGTCAACCACTGCATTTTTTTGCTCATCACTGAGTTTACGCCATGTTGTGCCTCGTTTATTGACTAAAACCTCCCAATCAATGTGTTCCATCAATACAGAAAGTAAGGCATCGTCTAGGCCATCAACCCGATAGTCATGGAATTGATAGTTGACCCCGTTGTCTTCTAAGTAGCGACGTGCTTTTTTGATGGTGTCACAGTTTTTAATTCCGTACATGATATAAGGAGAAGAAGGGGTTTTAGACATACAGTTTTCCTCTAAAGCAAATGATTTATCTTACATAATGCGGGAAAATGCATTATGGGTCTACCCCCAACAATATAAATAAAAGTAGGTATTTATTACGTTGGTTATAATGAATGTCTTATATAATCATTATAACCAATACTTATTATATAAATGAGTGGTTGAATAATTCATATTGGTTATTTTGAACGCATGTAAATTAAGCTGGCTTCGAGTCGAGAACGCACGCGCAGTTTTTTTAGAATATTTCGAATGTGTACTTTAACGGTTTCTTCAGAAATAAAAAGTAACTTAGAAATTTCTCTGTTTTTTAACCCCGCGGCAAGCTCATGCAGAATTTCACATTCCCTTCGTGTTAATGTGGATAGTGGGTCATTAGATTGATGGCGAGTCATTAAATGTTGATAAATTTTTTCACTGAATACATGTTGCCCTGCAGAGGCCTTTTTCATGCTGTAATATAGCATATCAAGTTCACTACTTTTTAATAAATAACCTTGTGCTCCTGCATCAATAGCACCGTATATATCGGTTTTAATTGTAGATGCGGATAAAACTAATAGATAGCTATTTAAGCATTGTTTGCGGAGCATCCGAATGGTTTCAAAGGTTTTATTGCCATGCATATTGGTATCTATCACGATAAGATCGGGCTGTAGATGTGTTGCAATACTTAATGCTTCGGTACAATTACAGCTTTCTGCCATTACAACGAAGTGTTCATCGGTATTGATGAGCTGACGCAATCCAAAGCGTATAATAGGGTGCTCATCAACAATCATTACTGTGTAATTAGACATAGAGGGTTCCTTTGTTATGTCTGAAACGTTACGAACTATTTGGATAGGTGTGATAGAAATAATCACTATTTTGACGTTAATATAACCATTTTTATTATTTAATATGCTAATGGCTATGAGTTTAATATGTGTAATATTATTTGACACTGCTGAGATAAAATATGTAAAGCGCAATTTAAATATGAAATTAAGATAACTTTTACTGATTTTTGATAATACATTAATTTTGGAAAATTAATATCGGTAATTTGAATAATTTAAATGATACTTAATGAATAATAAGGGCGGAATTAATTAATATATAATTAATGTATTAATTAAGTAAAAAGTTAAGTGACATATACATTATCAATTTATAATGATTATATTCATAGTATGTTTTTTATTTAATTAAATAGGCTAGAGGTTCACCTCACCATGTCGTCTGAGAAAAAAGCTAAATGATACGTTTAAATGCAGATGTTTTATCCAGTCTGCTGTTGCAAATTCCTGCTTATCAAAAGATTTTTCTGGAAATTGCCAGCATGATCATGATTTGCTAGCGAGATGTGTTTATACTGTTATCGCTCTTACCTTACCTATTTTGAAAGGACTTGACGATGGATGATAAATTAAAACAAAGTGCTCTTGATTTTCATGAGTTTCCACATCCAGGGAAAATCACGGTTACCCCTACAAAACCTTTAACGACCCAGCGTGACCTTGCCTTAGCGTATTCTCCTGGCGTTGCTGTGCCATGCCTTGAAATTGCTGATGATCCACTTAAAGCCTATCGTTATACAGCGAAAGGTAATTTGGTGGGAGTGGTATCAAACGGAACAGCTGTTCTTGGCTTAGGGAATATTGGCGCCTTAGCGGGTAAGCCCGTTATGGAAGGGAAAGGGGTTCTATTCAAAAAGTTTTCTGGCGTTGATGTCTTTGATATTGAAGTCGATGAAACTGATCCTGATAAATTGGTTGATATTATTGCCTCACTTGAACCGACCTTTGGTGGGATCAACTTAGAAGATATCAAAGCGCCAGAGTGCTTTTATATTGAGCAAAAATTACGTGAGCGCATGAAAATTCCTGTGTTCCACGATGACCAGCATGGTACGGCGATTATTTGTACAGCAGCGGTAATTAACGGCCTGCGTATTGTGAAAAAAGAGATTGGCGATGTTCGCTTAGTGGTCTCGGGTGCAGGTGCTGCATCAATCGCATGTATGAATCTGTTGGTTGCATTAGGCCTTAAACGTGAAAATATCACAGTTTGTGATTCAAAAGGTGTGATTTATAAAGGCCGTGATGAACGCATGGATGTTACGAAGGCCGCTTATGCGATTGAAGATAATGGTCAACGTACTTTAGCTGACGCTATTCCAAATGCGGATATTTTCTTAGGCTGCTCAGGCCCACGCTTATTGACACCAGAAATGGTGAAAACGATGGCGAAAGACCCTCTCATTTTAGCGCTGGCGAACCCAGAACCTGAAATTTTACCACCACTGGCGAAAGAAGTTCGCCCAGATGCCATTATCTGTACAGGCCGCTCTGATTACCCAAATCAAGTTAATAACGTATTATGTTTCCCATTCATTTTCCGCGGTGCGCTGGACGTTGGGGCAACGACTATTAACGAAGAAATGAAACTGGCTTGTGTTTATGCTATCGCCGATTTGGCACTTGCAGAACAAAGTGAAGAAGTTGCTTCAGCATATGGCAATCAAGACTTATTTTTCGGCCCAGAATACATCATTCCTAAACCATTTGACCCACGTCTGATTGTTAAGATTGCCCCCGCGGTGGCGAAAGCTGCGATGGATTCAGGTGTGGCCACTCGCCCAATTGCAGATTTCGATGCCTATATCGAAAAATTAAACCAATTTGTTTATAAAACAAATTTATTTATGAAACCGATTTTTTCTCAAGCGAAAACAGCGAAAAAACGCATTGTTTTAGCGGAAGGGGAAGAAGAGCGCGTATTGCATGCAACGCAGGAGCTGGTTTCATTAGGTTTGGCATTCCCAATTTTAGTGGGTCGCCCAAGTGTTATTGAAATGCGTATTCAGAAACTGGGCCTACATATTGAATTAGGCAAAGATTTTGAAGTGGTCAACAATGAAAATGACCCGCGCTATAAAGAATACTGGCAAGAATATTACCAAATCATGAAGCGTCGTGGGGTGTCGCAAGAAATGGCTCGCCGTGCCGTAATCAATAACCCTACGTTAATTGGCGGTATCATGGTGTTACGTGGTGAAGCTGACGGTATGATTTGCGGTACAGTAGGCAGTTATGGCGAACACTATGAAGTAGTAAAAGATCTATTTGGTTTCCGCGAAGGCGTCCATACGGCAGGTGCAATGAACGCCTTATTGCTGCCAACCGGTAACACTTTTATTGCCGATACTTACGTCAATGAAGACCCAACCCCTGAAGAGTTGACCGAAATTACCTTGATGGCTGCAGATACGGTACGTCGCTTTGGTATTGAGCCAAAAGTGGCTTTATTATCACGCTCAAGTTTTGGTTCTTCCGATTGTCCTTCTGCACAAAAAATGCGCGATACCTTAGCTATGATCAAAGCACGTGATCCGCACCTTGAAATTGATGGTGAAATGCATGCAGATGCAGCGTTGGTTGAGTCCATTCGTAAAGATGTGATGCCAGATAGCCCATTAAAAGGGTCTGCTAACTTATTAATTATGCCTACGATGGAAGCTGCACGTATTAGTTATAACTTACTGCGTGTGACCAGTTCTGATGGTGTGACTGTCGGTCCAGTATTAATGGGTGTAGCGAAACCTGTGCATATTTTAACGCCAATTGCCTCTGTTCGTCGTATCGTGAACATGGTGGCGCTGGCGGTTGTTGAGGCACAAACTAACCCACTCTAATATGGCAGTCGGTTTGTATTTAAATTAAGCATAAAAGGGCTTTCGTATTTATATGAGGCCCTTTTTTAATTGAAAATGATTATCATTATCTGTATTTTGTGTGCTTCATCTGCATACTGGAAAATAAAATAATGATATCAAAACGCTTTATTGGAAAAACAATCACATTACTGGCAGGCCTAGTGTTACTGGTAGGGTGTGTTCAGAAATCCCCGCAAAAAACACTTCAACTCGATCATAAACTCGTAGAAAAAAATCAATTGATTGATTTATCTTCGGGGAAATCAATCACCCCAGAACAACTGGTGCAACAACTCGCTCAATCTTCCCATGTGATTGTGGGCGAAAAGCATGACAACCGTTATCACCATCAAATAGAGCAGTGGTTAGTCCAAGAAATGCAGCAGGTCAGGCCGCAAGGTGCGGTTTTACTAGAGATGATGACACCATCGCAACAAAAAGAATTCAATAGAGCAAAAACGGAATTGCAGGGAAATGCTTATATTCGTGATGAGCGGCTACAAACAGCGATCAAATGGAATACGGGTTGGCCATGGGAGCAGTACGGCGAGCTGATTAAACATGTATTAGTGCAACCTTATCCTGTGTTAGCCGCAAACTTAGATAAAGATGTGATTACAAAGGCTTATGCAAATCCGCCTAAATTGACGGGAGCACATTCAACTCAACCCGTTGTACAAGAGATTATTAGTAAAACGATTGAATCTTCACATGGTGGTGAATTGACAGCTGAACAAGTCACCAAAATGACGGTTATCCAACAAATGCGTGACCGCGCAATGGCTAACGCTTTAATTAACGCACCACAACCTGCATTACTGTTTGCGGGTGGATATCATGCAACTCGTGCGATTGGCGTGCCTCTTCACTTACAAGATTTATCACCAGAAACTGAATTTAAGGTATTAATTATCTCTGAAAAAGGCAGTGAGATTGATAATTTACATGCTGATTACGTCTGGTATACCCCAACAAGTGATTAATAGTCAGGCTAATTAAGCTAAATAAATATTAATAATGTGAATGAATTAGCACTATTTGTAATAAATGGTTTTTATTTGCATTTGTTATTGATTATCATTTGCGTTCTTTGTTGTTACATGAAAGATTAAAATGTCGACGATCACTTTAGAATACGGTAGAACGACGAAAACCAGTGGCGCTTTTGCTTTGGCTGTTATTCTGCATGTTGCGGTTATTCTCCTTTTTTTTAAAGTTACGGAAAATGATTGGCAATATTTATTACCGCCACCTTCAGTGGTTATGGAAATTTCCATTGAATCACAAGCTAAACAGTTAACTGAAACTAATATCGGTGAAACTCAAGAGCTCGCGATAGCAAGCCAAGCACAAGAATCGGTTATGGATGATGTTGTCACTCCTTCAGTGCCAATTAACGAAGAGGCTGAAGTGTTGGTGACAAAGGTGGAAAAAACGAAAACTGAGCCAGTACCTAAAAAAGAACGCAAGGACGTGAAAAATAAGCGAATTAGCGAGTTGGAAAGTGATAACTCAAAAGCCAGTGCTGCCCCAGTGACAAGCGATGCGGCGGCAAAGCAACAAACAGATCGCGTTGCGGCTGCATTTAACAGCCATGCTCAATCAGATGATGAGCAACGCCAATGGGAAGCGCTAGTTCTTGGGCAACTGAATAAATTTAAACGCTATCCTGAAGATGCTAGACGGCGTAATCGCGTTGGAAGGCCCGTGATTAAATTTGAGGTAGATGCACAGGGATATATCGTGAATAGTGCATTAGTCAGAAGCTCAGGTACAAACTCATTAGATAGAGAAGCGCAACGGGTACTCACTCGAGCTGAGCCCTTGCCAGTACCCCCTGCCGATATGTTAACTCAAGGCAAAGTGACGGTGGAATTGCCGATTGATTTTACGATTGAAAATAAATAATCAGGGTAAAAAATGCGAACGCACTTAAATAGATTGTCAGGCTTATCAGGAGCCGTTAAATTTTGTCTTATTGCATTATTGGGATTACAGACAAGCGCAGTGTTTGCGGAGGAACGAATGACAGCACCGATGGCCAAAAAGCAGCCACATACGATGACAATCCACGGAGATACCCGTGTCGATAACTATTATTGGTTAAGGGATGACGAGCGTAAAGCGCCAGAGGTCATTGACTATCTCACCCAAGAAAATGCCTATACACAGCAAGAGCTTAAATCAGGTGAGTCATTAAAAAAAGTAATTTATGACGAGTTATTCTCACGGATGAAACAAGATGACGAGTCAGTTCCGTACGATTTTAATGGCTATACTTATCGCACTCGTGTTGTTGCTGGAAAAAATTATGCAATTTATGAAAGACGCCCTGTAAATAGCCAAGGTGAATGGACTGTTTTAGTCGATGGTAACCAACGTGCGGAAGGTACAGAATATTATCGTATGGGGGCGTTAACAATTTCACCCGATAACACAATAATGGCAATTGCAGAGGATAGACAAGGGCGTAATGAATTCGCGGTTTCATTTCGTAAAATTAATGAAAGCCAGTGGCAAAATGATGTGTTGATGAATACATCAGGCAATATTGTTTGGGCGAATGATAACCAAACTTTATTCTATGTGAATAAAGACAAGCAAACGTTATTACCATATCAAGTGGTTAGCCATAAGTTAGGCACAAAACAAGCGCAAGACAAACTGCTTTATGAAGAAAACGATGATACGTTTTACGTGAGTTTAAGCAAATCGACTTCGAAAGAGATCATTTTTATTGGCATTACCAGTACTGAGACATCCGAATATCGGATTATCGATGCTAACCAACCTGATAAAGCGATTGAAACCTTTAAACCTCGCCAAACGGGTGTGGAATACTACCCTGATCATTTCAATGGGAAATTCTATATTCGTTCAAACCATCAAAACCCATTATTTGGTTTGTACACTAATAACAATGCAGAAAAACATGATGATTTTTCGGCGTGGTCGACGTTGATTGCTCCTCGCGATGATGTTGATTTAGAAGGATTTGAACTCTTTAATAACTGGTTAGTGCTTGAAGAACGGGCGAATGGTTTGGTGAATATTCGCCAAATTGATTGGCAAACTCAGCAAGAAAATTATGTGACGTTTGACGACCCTGCGTACATGGCATGGATATCAAATAATCCAGAACCTAATACTAACAAATTGCGTTATGGCTATTCATCGATGACTACGCCGTCTTCTGTGTATGAAATCAATATGCAAACGCAAGAAAAACAGTTACTAAAACAAGAGGATATCAAAAATTTTGATAAGGCAAATTACCAAAGTGAACGTTTATGGATAACGGCTAACGATGGCGTAAAAGTCCCCGTTTCACTGGTTTATCGCAAAGACCTCTTTAAACAAGGCAAAAACCCATTACTTATCTATGGCTATGGGGCGTATGGCTATGGTTTGGACCCTTCATTTAGTTCATCAAGATTGTCTCTGTTAGATCGCGGTTTTGTCTATGCTATCGCACATATTCGTGGTGGTGGTGAACTGGGTAAAAAATGGTATTTGCAAGGAAAGACTATTCATAAAATGAATACCTTCACTGACTTTATCGATGCGACCAATGCGCTTATTGACCAAGGTTATGGAAAAAAAGGGCATATTTATGCAATGGGGGGGAGTGCAGGTGGTTTATTAATGGGGGCGATTGTGAATATGGCGCCTGAGTTATATGAAGGCGTGGTTTCTGCGGTTCCATTTGTGGATGTTGTGACGACAATGCTTGACCCTTCTATTCCATTGACCACTGGGGAATATGATGAATGGGGAAACCCTGAAAATGAAGAGGCTTATTGGCGCATAAAATCCTATAGTCCTTATGACAATATTAAAGCACAGCGTTATCCACATATGTTGGTCACCACAGGCCTGCATGATTCTCAAGTTCAATATTGGGAACCCGCTAAATGGGTGGCAAAATTACGCGATATGAAACAAGGTAATTCTTTATTATTATTGGAAACTAATATGAACGCAGGGCACGGTGGGAAATCTGGGCGTTTTAATGCACTTGATGATATTGCTCTGGATTACAGTTTTCTTTTAATGCTAGAAGATAAAGCTAAATACTTTCCTTATTTAAAATAATTTATTCAATCTAATAATAACCCCCTAAATGTGTGAATATATTTAGGGGGAAACATTTTTTGATAATTCAATTATGGGTATTGAATTTATCTTTTTTATATTGGAATGCACTGTGGGCGTGAATAGAAATATTGCGTTTACAGGAATGGGTTAAATGAAAAATAAAATAATAATATTGAGTGCGAGTATGGTTTTTACTGGTGCTCAGGGGATTGCTTTCGCTGAAAATACACAGCAAGAAAATCAAGGCAAAGAAAAGGTTGTTAAATTTAGCCAATTAAAAGTCTCAGGTGCGCAAAAACAAACGCCTTTGGTTAAAGCACTGGAAAAACCAGGTGCTTACAGTGCTGTTGGAACTGAAAATAAGTTACAAGGTATGGATAAAATTATCCGTACTATGCCAGGGACGTACACCCAAATGGATGGTAGCCAAGGCACAATTAACGTAAATATTCGAGGCCTGAGCGGTTTTGGTCGCGTTAATATGATGGTGGATGGTGTCACACAAAGTTACTACGGTATTTCGCCTAGCCAATACACGCATGGGCAACAGCCCAATAATGATTTCGGCGCGTTAATTGACCCTAATTTTATTGTTGAAGTTGATGTAGAAAAAGGGCAATTAAATGGCAGTAATAGTGTGAATGCTTTAGCTGGTAGCGCAAACTTTCGTACTCTTGGTATTGATGATGTAATTTTTAAAGATAATTTATATGGACTACGTAGCAAAGGAAGTTGGGGAGATAACGGGCTTGGCTATAACGGTATGGTTTCCGTTGCAGGAAAAACATTATTAAATGATGGGGAAGGATATTTTGGTGGTTTAATTGCCATCAGCGGTCACAATATTCCCGGAAGTTATAAAAATGGTGCGGGATATGACAGTGATGATTTTGCAACGGATTCAACGTTCAAACAAAAGCCTCAATCACAATTAACCAAATTAAAATATAAACCCAATGATACACATGAATTAGAGTTTAGCGGCCGTTTTTTACAAAATAAATTAACTCGCCGTAAAATTGATAGTGAAGATTATTACCTTAAATATAAATATACGCCATTAAATGAACTAGTGGATATTGAGGTGTTGGCAAACCACAGTAATAGCAACCAAAAGTTTGAAGGGGATTCCCTTGGGTGGGCTTTGAGAGAGGGCGGGTCTAAAAATATTGCAGATGGCCTTAATATCTCAAATACGAGCCGATTTTCTTATGGAGATGTCGATTTTCAATGGAAAATCGGTTCTAAATTATCGAAAACGAAATACCAAAAGACAGTAAGCTCAGTTATTGATGATGACACATTAAAATATAACCCTTTTTCCCCAGAAGGCACACTGGATTTATCCAGCGGTTATACACAACTAGAAGCGAAATACGATATTTATACGGCGGTATTTGATTTGAATTATATGCACTACCGTTTAAAAGGTTATAAACCCGCTTGCGATGAAACTGAGAAATGTTTCCCTCAGGAAGAAGCTAATATTAACTTAAAAGAGAGTGGTTTTAACCCTGGAGTATTACTTTCTGCTGAAATCATACCTGAATTCCAGCCTTTTGTGAGTTATGCACATTCAATGAGGGCACCAAATTCACAGGAAGTTTTTTATTCGCAAAATGGCGGACAAAGTATGAACCCATTTTTAAAAGGTGAAAGAGCAAATACGTGGCAGGTTGGGTTTAACAGTTTAAAACCTGATTTATTTGTTGAAGGCGACCAATTTAATCTGAAAGCGTTGTGGTTTAATACAAAAATTAAAAATTACATTACGAGCAAGCCATATTTATTGTGTAAGCCAACAAATGCGGTTGAATTAGAATGGTGTTTGATGAACGATGATGTTTGGGACAACGAATTTCCGAATATTACTCAAAAAAGCTATATCTATTCGAATGAAATAAAAGACGTTAATTTGCGTGGTTATGAACTGCAAGCAAACTATGATGCAGGTGTATTCTATTCAATGCTTTCTTATACAAAAGAGACTGGAGACCAGCCTACGTCCATTGCGAAAACCGCAGATTTTAGTGCAGGAGATTTTACGGAACTACCTGATTATTATCTAACCTTAGATACAGGTGTCCGTTTATTGGATGAAAAGTTAACATTGGGAACGACGGTTACATGGACTGGGCCATCCAAACGTATTGGTGTTGAATCTATTGTAGATAATGAAGGGAATGCTTTAAAAGATAAATATGAAAAGCAGCCAACCGTGATTGATTTATACACCGATTATGAAATCAACAAGAACGTCAAATTGATGATGACAATAAATAACGTAACAAATAAAAATTATTCTGATGCACTAAACCGTTCAAATTCGACAGCAATTATGGAGGAACGTGGTAAACACAATGCGACGGCAAGAGGGCGTACTTATATGTTGGGTGGGCAAATTCGTTTCTAATTAGGGTTAAAATATGGGTTTCATTAAATTAAAAAGATGAAACCCATAAAACAGTTAATTTGTTTTTCTTGTGGCGCGCCTTGCTTTTACTTTTTCAATATGGGTAATTTCACTTTCTACCCAGCCATCATTTAAGCGCGTACGTAGCTGTTGTCCCAGTTTAACTTGGGTGGTTTTTTTCAAAACTGCGCCATCAGGTGCTTCGCTAATGCTAAAGCCACGAGCCAGTGTTGCTAATGGGCTAACAGCTTCCATTTTTGAGCACGCTACTGCAAAACGTTGCCTGTAACTGTTCACTAATTGCGTCATCATATTTTGTAAATGGTATTGCACTTGTTGTAAGTGGCGCTGTTGTTTTTGCAATTGTGGTCGTAAATCGTTTTGTTGCAGACGACGATTGGCTCTATCAAATTTAAGTGTGGCAGTTTGCAATTGACGAGTCATTGACTGTGCAAGTTTTTGCTGTAATAAATTCAACTGATTATGTTGTCTTGCTAAACGTAATTGCGGGTGTTGCTGTTGTAAACGGTGATGAAGCTTAGCAAAGCGTTGCTGTTGCCCTGCGATGTAATAGTCCATCGCCATTTCAAGGTGTTGTTGTGCTGATTTTATCTGGCGGAGCATTTCTTGTTGGTTACGACTGACCAGTTCCGCGGCAGCGGATGGTGTCGGTGCTCTCACATCCGCCACATAATCTGCAATGGTGACGTCAGTTTCATGGCCTACAGCGCTGATGATGGGTAATTGGCTCGAAAATATCGCTCTTGCGACGATTTCCTCATTAAACGCCCATAAGTCTTCTAATGAACCGCCACCGCGGCCAACAATCAATACATCACATTCACGGCGTAAATTTGCTAATTCAATCATACGTGCGATTTGAGCAGGGGCGAGATCCCCTTGAACCGCCGTGGGGTAGATAACAATCGGTAGTGAAGGGTCACGACGGCGAAGAATATTTAAAATATCGTGCAAAGCCGCACCCGTTGCAGAGGTGATAATCCCCACAGATTTTGCTGGACTGGGTAACGGTTTTTTATGCCGTGTATCAAATAAACCTTGCGCGCTTAGCGTTTGTTTTAGCAACTCGAAACGTTGTTGCAATAACCCTTCGCCCGCAGGTTGCATGCTCTCAATAATTAACTGGTAGTCGCCGCGGGGTTCATATAGCGTGACGGTGGCGCGCACTAAAACCTGTTGCCCATTTTGAGGACGGAAGGTTACCCGTGCATTTTGCCCACGGAACATCGCCGCACGAACTTGTGCACGGTCATCTTTCAGCGTCAGATACCAATGACCTGAACTAGGCTGGGAAAAATTTGAAATTTCTGCAGTTAACCATATCCGCCCCATTTGCTGATCAAGAAGTTCGCGCACGGCAAGGTTAAGCTTACTAACAGAAAAAATTGCACTATTTTGTGAAGTCGACATGTGAGCCAGATCAAATTTTAAAACAAGGACTTAATCGCTAAATACTAACCTAGCTATCGGAGTTATCAAGTAATTTTTCAAAAAAAGGCTGGAAGCAACCGATTACGGTGTGTATAATGCCGCGGCAATATTTTATACCTTTCCATAACGCTGCCTGGTGGGATATTGCCTATGTTACGCATTAAAAAAGAAGCACTAACTTTCGACGACGTATTACTCGTTCCTGCACACTCAACAGTATTACCAAATACAGCTGATCTCTCTACTCAACTGACTGCAAACATCCGCCTGAACATTCCAATGCTTTCTGCAGCAATGGACACCGTCACTGAATCTGACCTTGCAATCGCCTTGGCTCAAGAAGGTGGGATTGGCTTTATCCACAAGAACATGTCTATCGAGCGTCAAGCGGAAGAAGTTCGCCGCGTGAAAAAACATGAAAGTGGTGTTGTCACTGACCCTGTCACCGTTACCCCAGATACCACTATCCGCGAAGTGCAAGAAATGGCTGAACGTAATGGTTTCGCAGGTTACCCAGTGGTGGCGAAAGACAATTCATTAGTCGGTATCATTACAGGCCGTGATGTGCGTTTCGTGACAGATTTAGACCAACCGGTTACCGCGGTTATGACGCCAAAAGAGCGTTTAGTTACCGTCAAAGAAGGTGAAGCACGCGAAATCGTATTACAAAAAATGCATGAAAAACGCGTAGAAAAAGCCTTAGTCATCGACGATAACTTCCATCTGTTAGGGATGATCACCGTTAAAGACTTCCAGAAAGCAGAACGTAAACCAAACGCATGTAAAGACGAGCAAGGTCGTTTACGTGTTGGTGCTGCGGTTGGTGCTGGCGGTGGCAATGAAGAGCGCATTGATGCGCTGGTTGCAGCTGGTGTAGACGTCTTACTGATAGACTCTTCACACGGCCACTCTGAAGGTGTATTACAACGCATTCGTGAAACTCGCCAAAAATACCCTGACTTACAAATCATTGGTGGTAACGTTGCAACAGCTGAAGGCGCAAAAGCGTTAGCAGATGCAGGCGTGAGCGCAGTGAAAGTCGGTATTGGCCCTGGCTCTATTTGTACTACGCGTATCGTAACGGGTGTTGGTGTACCACAAATTACTGCAATCGCTGAAGCTGCAGAAGCTCTTGAAGGCACGGGTATTCCAGTTATTGCTGATGGTGGTATTCGTTTCTCTGGTGATATCTCCAAAGCGATTGCAGCGGGTGCCGCGTGTGTGATGGTGGGTTCGATGTTCGCAGGGACTGAAGAATCTCCGGGTGAAACTATCCTATTCCAAGGCCGTACTTACAAAGCATACCGTGGTATGGGCTCATTAGGGGCAATGTCTAAAGGCTCTTCAGACCGTTATTTCCAATCTGATAACGCAGCAGACAAATTAGTACCAGAAGGCATCGAAGGCCGTGTTGCCTATAAAGGTCGCCTGAAAGAAATCATTCACCAGCAAATGGGTGGTTTACGTTCCTGTATGGGGCTGACGGGTTGTGGTACCATTGACGCACTGAGAACAAAAGCGGAATTTGTCCGCATCAGTGGCGCGGGTATTCAAGAGAGCCACGTACATGATGTGACTATCACCAAAGAATCACCAAACTATCGTTTGGGACAATAACCGATAACTTTACAGGGTGGTGTGTTGATGTATTGCACATCACCAATTTTTATTTTTGACTTGAATTTTTGGAATTCTCCTCAAATGACAACAAATATCCATAAGCATCGCATCCTTATCCTTGACTTCGGTTCGCAATATACACAGCTGATTGCCCGCCGTATCCGTGAAATTGGCGTTTATTGTGAACTCTGGGCGTGGGACGTTACAGAAGAGCAAATTCGAGAATTTAATCCAAATGGTATTATTCTTTCTGGTGGCCCAGAAAGTACGACTGAGAATGATAGCCCACGAGCACCCGACTACGTCTTCAACGCAGGCGTACCTGTATTAGGAATTTGCTATGGCATGCAAACCATGTCAATGCAACTGGGTGGTGCTGTTGAAGTTTCAGGTGAACGTGAGTTTGGTTACGCAAACGTTGAAATCACTGAACAATGTGAATTATTCCGCGATATCAAAGACTCTCTCAATGAAGCGGGCAAACCTGTTTTAGACGTGTGGATGAGCCATGGCGACAAAGTAACGGCTATCCCTGCGGACTTCAAAACGATTGCAAGCACACCAAGCTGCCCGTATGCCATCATGGCAAACGAAGAGAAAAAATTCTACGGTGTACAGTTCCACCCAGAAGTAACTCACACTCATCAAGGTTTAAATATTTTATCCCGTTTCGTCAAAGATATTTGTCAATGTGAAGCATTATGGACACCTGCTGCGATCATTGAAGATACCGTTGCGCGTTTAAAAGAACAAATTGGTGATGACCACGTATTGCTGGCATTGTCAGGTGGTGTTGATTCTTCAGTTACCGCTTTACTGTTAAACCGCGCTATTGGTAAACGCTTAACGTGCGTGTTTGTTGATAACGGCTTATTACGTTTAAACGAAGCAGACCAAGTGATGGAAATGTTTGCAGGTAAATTTGACCTGAACATTATCCATGCTAAAGCTGAAGATCGTTTCTTAAATGCCTTAGCGGGGATCAGCGATCCTGAAGCGAAACGTAAGAAAATTGGTCATGTGTTTATTGAAGTTTTCGATGAAGAGTCATCTAAACTACCAAATATCAAGTGGTTAGCACAAGGGACTATCTACCCAGACGTTATTGAGTCAGCAGCATCTGCAACTGGTAAAGCACACGTCATTAAATCTCACCACAATGTGGGTGGATTGCCAGATGACATGAAACTTGGCTTAGTGGAGCCGTTAAAAGAGCTGTTCAAAGACGAAGTGCGTAAAATTGGCTTAGAGTTAGGCCTACCTTATGACATGTTATATCGTCACCCATTCCCAGGCCCAGGTTTAGGGGTTCGTGTATTAGGTGAAGTGAAGAAAGAGTACTGTGACTTACTGCGCCGTGCAGATGCTATCTTTATCGAAGAGCTACATAAAGCTGAATTATATCATAAAGTTAGCCAAGCATTCACTGTGTTCTTACCTGTTCGCTCTGTTGGCGTTATGGGCGATGGCCGTAAATATGACTGGGTTGTTTCACTGCGTGCAGTTGAAACCATCGACTTTATGACTGCTCATTGGGCACACTTACCATATGATTTCTTAGGCCGCGTTTCTAACCGCATCATCAATGAGGTTAATGGTATTTCCCGCGTGGTTTATGATATCAGCGGCAAGCCACCTGCGACGATTGAGTGGGAATAATCCCGCAATAAGAATCAGCTGGCACTGACTAGCAAAATAACTATCTAAGCCCATGTAAAAGTGGGCTTTTTTGTTTTTATGGCTCGCCGTATCTGGCACTGATTAGCAGCGTCAAGCACAAGTTGAATGGGGTATCAAAGTTGGTATTATCGCATGCAGATGCCATGAACACTGACTGATACCATGCAATAGTTTTTGATCCTCTCATGGTATTAAAAAGAAGTAATTGTTTGTTTTTAAAGGAATTGAATCATAGTTTCCTACGGTTGTTTTTGCATGGTATCAAAACGTTAAAAAAGGATGAAAATGAATGCTGACTGATACCAAACTGAGAAATTTAAAACCGAAAGAAAAACTCTATAAAGTGAATGATAGAGATGGGCTGTATGTCGCTGTAACGCCTGCTGGCTCTGTCTCTTTTCGTTATAACTACGCTATTAATGGCAGACAGGAAACGGTGACTTTTGGTCGTTATGGTATTGGCGGAATCACTTTAGCTGAAGCCAGAGAGCGGCTAGGGGAAGCCAAAAGAATGGTGGCTGATGGTAAGTCCCCGGCTAGAGAAAAAGCCAGAGATAAAGCGAGAATTAAAGGTGCGGAAACATTTGGTGCATGGGCTGAAAAGTGGCTTCGTGGCTATCAAATGGCAGATTCTACACGGGATATGCGGGGATCAGTTTATACCAGGGAACTCAAGGGCAAATTTGGCAACCAAAAGTTAAATGAAATCACACACGAAGACTTACGGGCGATCACTGACACTATTGTTGAACGTGGTGCACCAGCGACTGCGGTTCATGCACGAGAAATCGTACTTTAGGTTTATCGCTGGGCGATTGAACGAGGCCAGAAGGTAGAAAATCCAGCAGATTTAGTGAGACCTGCAAGTATTGCTAAATTTGAACCCAGAGATCGCTCGTTAACACCAGGTGAAATTGGTTTGATGTATCGCTATCTTGAGAAGGTTGGGACAACGCCCTCAATTCGGGTAGCTGTAAAACTGCTATTGTTAACTATGGTACGTAAAAGTGAGTTAACGAATGCCACCTGGAGTGAAATTAATTTCAGTGAAGCAATTTGGACAATCCCAAAAGAGCTAATGAAACGTCGTAATCCGCATTTGGTTTTCTTATCGCGTCAGGTAATGGATATTTTAGTTGCCTTAAAAACCTTTGCAGGCGGTTCTGATTTTATTCTACCATCGCGCTATGATTCAGATGCGCCAATGAGTAGTGCAACAATGAATCGGGTGCTGGATCTCACCTATAAAGCAGCACAAAAAGACGGGCATGACCTTGCTAAATTTGGGCCTCACGATTTACGCAGAACAGCGAGTACATTATTGCATGAAGCAGGCTATAACACAGATTGGATAGAGAAATGCCTGGCGCATGAACAGAAAGGAGTTAGGGCAGTGTACAATAAGGCAGAGTATCGTGAACAACGCACCGCTATGTTGCAGGATTGGGCTGATATGATTGATGAGTGGACGGTCTAAAGTACGTTTAATAGTGTAATTAGACCTATGATTATCATATCTTGATTATATACATGTTTTATATGTATATAATCAGCGGTACACTTATTATTAGCATAAATCTCTTGAGCTAATGAGATCTTCAAGCTTGTTTGCTTTAAAGTTATGGAAATCAAGGTCATAAAATAAATCACGGAAATTGGTATGATATTTATGGCCACTAGAGTTAATCAATTTAAATGTAGTAAAGATACACTGAGCCACATTATCATCAATTGGTAAATCTAATAATAAGCTTAATGCATGAGAATTTAAGTAAACAAATTTTTCCATGTCAATCTTGGATTTTAGGTAGAATTTGTAAAATTCAATACAGTTAGATATTTTTATCTTTTTAGATAACACTAACTCATTAAGCCCTCCAAATACAATAGATGAATTTAAGCCTGATAATGAATGTGGTTGTTCGAATTGTTTTGATGAAAGAAAAGTTTTAGTAGCATATTCACCAGGATTTAGAAATGCATGTACTTGAATCCAATCACTTTCAAATGATTTTATTCCTAGATAATTTGCAATTACTTTGGCTATGAAAATACGTAAAAAATATAATGGGTAAATGTCATTAGATATTAATGGAAAAAATGGCTGTACTGGATAAATAGCTTTACTATAATAAACTCTTCTTCCATGGGCTACAGAATTTCTAGATTCAATTAAATTTTTAATCCAGTAAGATGTACGTTCATCAAAAAGTTCGTATTTTTTTAATAAATAGGTTATTTTAGAGTATACTGAAATATCCTTATCTAATATAGATGAGATCAATTTTGTTTTTAGGGTGACTTCATTCTCTATTGTTGAGGAAGGTAATGAAAGAATCATATCATTATATTTTCTAAGAAACTCTTCAGTTAAAATTTTAGAATCATTTTTTATTTCACTAGATGATGTATTTCCAAGTAATTCAAGGACATGAAAGTATGATAATGTGGCTTCATCATTAAAAATAAGATTTTCCTCTGTTTCTTTTTCTAAATATCTAGCTTTACGCCAACGATCTAACAAAGAAAAAATAAATTCTTTTTCATGTGTCGTTGAGTCTATGATTTTATTCATTAACTCACTTAAAGTTTGAGTGTGATCAGTGTTTTCTTTAATATAAATAGCATCTAAATTCAGGTTTGGAGGACTATCAATTATTTTTTTATGAGAAGAGTGACCAAATACATCTAGGGGTTCATCAATTAAGAATGATATTATTCCTAGGATACTTAAATATTTAGCTCGTACAAGAATAGTTGAGTCAGTAATAGATTGATAGTTTTTTAGTTGACATAGTATAGAGATTTTAAATGTAGTAGACTCAGCATCATTTTCAGTTGTAACAGAGCAGTTATCTATAGAAAAGGATAATTGCGCTACATTTTTTACTGGGACATTGACGTTGTATTCTACAAGACAATTTTTCATTAATTACTCCAATAAATTGAGTATAAAATTTATTCAGACTCTATATCTAGAGAGCCTTCTAACAAAAAATCCTTACACACAGACTGCATGGCCTTAGATACCGCTTGGTGTGATAATTTTTTACCGCTCAGTGAGCTGATTATTTCAGCTATCTCTCGTTGATTAAAACCTTTCTTGCGTAAAACTAACATGCGTTTTTTATTATCTGATAAACGTGAATTGACCATTTCCCTGGCAATATTGCGTATCTTATCTATGTCATCAGGCCCTAAAGAAACTCCTGCATTTGTCATATTATCAACAATACTAATTATTTTCTCACATGTTTTTTCATCAACGGTAATTGATTCAGAAAATGTATTTTGGATATGCTCAAAACATGTAAGTGATTGAGCGTAATCTATTGTTTTATCGCTAAGATAATAATAAAAATATTCATCAATGAGGTTATCACCTGACATAGCGTTTAAACGCTCTGGTTTAGCTATTTGGCGACATAATCTTAAAACTTCCAATTCAAATTGTTTAGAAGAGCGCATTGCTTGTTTATAGGCTGGGTTCCAAGAGCCATCTTGTAATTGTGGCTTATGGTGAGAGCAATATTTATGGCTAAAATCTGGCACTTTCTTTACTCCATATTTTTCTTCAGTATCTTCAATAAAACCATCATTATTCCAATTGGTAATAAATGAAGAAAACTCAGTTGGGTTGCCACAAAGGTGACATAATCCTTTGCCTCTTTCAGTATTAAAGTAGATATTAGGTGCGAGCCTTGACCTTTTTGGGCGTTTTCCTTTGCAGTGGGAAAATAAGCTTTTTAATGTTTCTTGAGTAGCTATAAATAATTTATCTGGCTCTGTATACGTAGAATGTTCAACAAAAGGCCTAAGATAATCGCCAATACAATCAGAGCAGTAACGAAAACCTCTCATTTTGATTAAATCGCTGTAAGTTAGCTTAGCTGACGCTATTGGACTATATTGTAGATAGTTGTCTGGAAGACGATTCAAGTATTCAGATACAGCTGGGTCAACTAATTCTTTGATTAGTCTGGCTATATTATGGCTTTTGGAAACTTGAGAATATGAATGCCATTGTTCCCTAAACATCGTAATGGCAGCCGCTACGGATTTATCACAGCCAGCCCATATTGGAATGTAGAACTTACCTAATCGTTTTTGGATATCAAATTCTAGTTCCATTTAATAAATTCAACTTTTTTGTCCAATGGATATGATTAATGTACTAGCAAAGCCTGACATTATCTAGCAAATAATGTTTAGGAGGAGCAAGTAATGAGCATATCAGTGAAAAATAAAACGCTGATCAACCGTAAGACATTGTTGAAAATGATCCCATTATCAGACCGAACCATCTACAACCTGGAGCAACGAGGGGAGTTTCCTCGTCGTATTGTGCTGACAAGTCGGAGCGTTGCCTGGGATTTGGCTGAAGTTGAAAACTGGATAGAAGAAAGACGCAGATCATTGTTAAAAGCGGCTAGACCAGGAGATTTATGCAGGGAGTTATCATGGCGATTGAAATAATGTCTGCATTTACAAACGAACCACCTTTATTTGACTATGTTTTACCCAATATGGTCGCTGGGACTGTAGGGGCAATAGTTGCCCCAGGAGGTGTAGGAAAGTCTATGCTGGCTTTGCAATTAGCTGTTCAGATAGCCGGTGGGCCTGATTTATTAGGAATGGGGGAGCTAATGACAGGTAATGTAGCGTATTTACCTGCTGAAGATCCAACAATAGCGATATATCACAGACTATATGCTTTAGGTGCAAGTCTTACTTATAAGCAACAGCAATCCGTGGCAAATGCACTCATGATTGAACCTTTAATTGGCAAATCCCCAAATGTTATGTCTTCTGAATGGTTTGATGATTTACGTAATATTGCAAAAAATAGGCGTTTATTAATTTTGGATACTTTAAGGCGCTTTCATATTGAGGAAGAAAATGCCAGTGGTCCAATGGCGCAAGTAATTGCAAAAATGGAAGCGATATCAACCGAGACAAATTGCTCAATCATCTTCCTGCACCATTCAAGCAAAGGAGCTGCCATGATGCGTACAGGAGACCAGCAACAAGCCAGCCGAGGTTCCTCTGTATTAGTCGATAATATCCGTTGGCAATCATATCTATCAGCTATGACGCCTGAAGAGGCGACTGAGTGGGGCATAGAGCTTAGCCAAAGAAACTATTTTGTTCGCTTTGGTATCAGTAAAGCAAATTATGGTGAACCTTTTACTGAACGCTGGTTTCAACGTCATGAGGGCGGTGTGCTATTGCCAGTGACTCTGACAAAAAAGAAACGCCAGAACGTAACCAGAAACAAAGCCGTGGTGATGAATGATGACGATAACTGGTAATGTGGTTGTTCCAACAAGCACGGTTTTACAGGCGAGAGTGGTTATTTATCAGCCGAGTAAAAAGCCTTTAGAGCGTAAAGGACAGTGGATTGAGACTTCGTTTGGCAAGTGCAGAGTGACAGGAAGACTCGGTCAACGTCACGCTGACATTGTTGAAAGTATGCTTTTTGTGGCAGAACGTAGGCGAGACATAAACGATGGCGGTATAGAGTTATTGGTCGATCCAGCAAAACTTAGAAAAATGCTATCAGACCATCAATATAGCGGGGGAAGATTAAATAAATTACTTCTTGAGCTTAAGGCTGCAACAATCGAAATTGTGACGCCTGAGTTGGAGCAAATAGGAGAAAGTATTATTGGTGGTTTAATTGACCATGTTATTTCATCACCAATGACTAGATACAACCCGCTTACAAGAGGAACTCGTAGATTATGGAAAGTTAGATTAGGCATCGCACTGGTTATGTTACTGGAGCGTGATTTGTCTTTATATTATCGACCTGAATTAATTGCACGACTGAAACATGGCATTAGCCAAGCGGTGGCTCGTCATGTGCTGACACATAAAAATAATCCCCCTGGAGGTTGGTATCTTGACACGCTGCTAGTTGCAGTTAGTGGTAATGATGTGAATGCGAAAACAATGAGTAATTATCGAAGCAGAATTAAAGATGATATTGAGAGATTACGTGAGATAGGTGTTGATATTAGCTCGGTAAATCGAGTTAAACGCCTCACAGGGGCCCAGTTGAAACTCACTGGGGCCTGAGTATAACTTATAAAGGCCCGAGTTGAACTCACAAAGGCCCGATATTTTGGGGTTTTGGCAGGATCTTTAAAATTATTCAGGATTTACAAAAGGTGTATTGCCCGCTTTATGCGGACATAACACCTAAATTCAATCGGCATACGCCGATGGTTTGAACGCCAAGAAAGGCACAAAGCTCTGCCTGAGAAATAAAGCTTCTTTCCTGGCGTTTGGTTCGCCCGAAGGGCGAATCAATAAAATGATGTTTTAACACTACCAGAACACAACTCAAACGCTATTGAAACGCTATTTTAGCACTATTACGACACTATTTAATCGCTGTTTTATCACTAAATTATTAAATGATGGTAGGAATGTGGCGATATAAAGCAGTTAATTTAAGTATAGCGAAAAAATAGCGATTTATTGTATGAGCATGAAGTGAAGTAATGAACTCTGAAGTTAGGGCAGGATAGGTGAAGTAGGACTACCAACAAGTTGTTAGTCGCTCTTCACTCGATTTTATTCGCACTTTTCGGTGCTCAACAATAAATCCTGCTCTACGAGGTTATAAGCTACCGCTATTAATGAGGTGATGATGAATAAAGAATTAAACGAAACACGGAAGAATAGCACGCCTATAAAAGTTTATTGTTACGAAGTGAAAAAGAGAATATTGAATCTCAAGCTAGAAAAGCAGGTATGAGTGTTGCTAAATATTTACGGGAAGTAGGTCAAGGCTATCGAATAACAGGAATAGTTGATTATGAATGTGTTAGAGAGCTAGCAAAAATAAATAGTGATTTAGGTCGGTTAGGAGGGCTATTAAAATTATGGCTAACAAATAATATCAAAACAAAAAACATTAGCAGTGTAACCATAAGAGCAGTATTAAACAAAATAGAATCTAATCAAAATGAAATAGGAAGAATAATGAAAGATATTGTAATGCGAAAATAATAGTAAATTTTAGCGGCTAAAATTTACTTCAGACTTAAAAAATAAATATCCAGTAATTAAAAGCAGCATCTTAATGTTAATTATCTTTTATAAAGAGGTATACCTATGCAAAAAATAAAAATTTTAGCGGCTAAAATTATGTTTGTCGCTTCAATTACAACTGTGACTTACATACAGTCTCCAATTGCTATGTCAGCAGGCATTCCCGTACTTGATGGTACGAATTTAAGCCAGAACATTATGTCTGCTATGGAAGCTGTAGCCCAAACAGCGAAGCAAATTGAACAGTATCAAACTCAACTACAACAATATGAAAATCAATTACAAAATACATTAGCACCTACGGCTTATATCTGGGATCAAGCTCAAACTACGATTGATAATTTATTACAAGCAACAGATACACTTCAGCACTATCAGAATCAATTAGGAAGCTTAGATGCATACCTGAGTAAATTCCAGGATGTTTCATATTATCGGGGATCTCCTTGCTTTAATGGTACAGGCGGATGTATGCCATCAGAAAAAAAAGCAATGGAAGAAAATCGCATATTGGCTTTTGAATCGCAGAAATCTGCGAATGATGCGCTATTTCGTGGATTAGATCAGCAGCAAAAAAATATACAAGCAGATGCAAGGCAATTACAACGTTTACAACAAGCAGCCCAAGGAGCGAATGGACAATTAGCGGCAATTGGTTATGCAAACCAACTGGCGAGTAATCAGGCAAACCAGTTATTACAAATTCGTAGTTTATTAATTACTCAGCAGAATGCCGCTGCGGCTAGACTATCCTCTGAACTGGATGATGAGGCTCGCGGTGCAGCAAGAGAAAAGCAATTACGGACATGGAATTATCAACCAAGCCCAACCGATAATTATTGAGGTAATAAATATGAATAATTTATTTTTTATCGTGTTGACTTTATTTTGTGTTTTTTTAACTGGGTGTGAAAGGACAATAATAGAGGCTAATAAAATAACGTGTCATGAGGATAATTATGAAAAGTCTTTATCGGAAATTAAAGATAAGAGTTTACAGGAAATATTTATTGGTGAATGTAACTCCATAAGAAAATCGAAGGGAATGAGAGAGTGGGAATTTAAATCAAGTCCAGAAGACAACTTTTAAGGGAATAAATTATGAAAGTCACTATCTCATGTTGTTTCTTAATTATATTAGGGTTATTTCCTGATAGTGCATTAGCACAAGAACTAAGTAGTAGCGGTGTGATGAATGATGTTCTTAATCGTTTTCATAGTGCAGCTTCAACCTGGGCTCCAACAATAGAAGGCGCTGCCAGTCGGTTATTTTGGACATTAGTAACCATTTCGATGGTGTGGACATTTGGCATGATGGCGCTACGTAAAGCGGATATTGGTGAGTTCTTTGCTGAATTGGTTCGTTTTACTATTTTCACTGGTTTCTATTGGTGGCTACTCTCGAATGCAACGCACGGAATGAATATAGCAGGTTCAATAGTGGATTCATTACAACAGTTGGGTGCCGAGGCGGGAGGGCTAAGTAGCAGTAAATTAGGACCTTCCAGCATTTTAGATATGGGCTTTGAATTATATGACAGGACTGTTGAGGCAACTTCAGAATTAAGCTGGAAGGAGTTTGCCACAGCTTTAATGATGGAGCTAATGGCATTGGCAGTACTGGTTGTATTAGCCATTATCTCAGTGAATTTATTATTACTGTTAGCTGCTAGTTGGATTTTACTATACGCAGGCGTGTTTTTCCTTGGTTTTGGCGGCTCCAGATGGACTTCTGACATGGCAATTAACTATTACAAATCAATTCTTGGTATTGCTGCACAGCTATTGTCTATGGTGCTTATCGTCGCTATTGGTAAGCAATTTTTGCTGGATTATCACAATAAAATCAGTGAGAACATGGCAAGTCAGGAATTAGCCGTGATGTTAGTTATTTCTCTTTGCTTACTGTTTTTAGTGAACAAGGTTCCACCGATGATTTCAGGTTTAGTTTCTGGCGGTAATATCGGAACAATGGGGATTGGTTCATTCGGTGCAGGAGCTGCAATGGGAACAGTGATGACAGCAGCAAGTATGGGTGCTGCGGGGGTGAAAATAGCAGGTGGTGCGATAGCAAGCGGTGCTGCTAATGCGACTAGTGGTATCAGTGCGATAAAGGCTGCTTTTGAGCAAGCACAAAGCAGCATGGCTGATGGAGCCATGCCAAGTGGAGGTAGTGAGACAACACAAAATAGAAGTGGTGGGTCTAGTACTGATTCAGGCGATTCACCTTTCAGCAAAGCCGCTGGTTTTGATAGCACGGATAGACCTTCTGTAAGCACCCAAAACCGTACTAAGGATGCAGATTCATCAATTCGTGATGATATGGCAGGGACAAATGCTGATAGGACCGAGTTTTCCGATAATGCTTTGTCAGGAAGTGATAAACACAGCATGAATCAATCAACTACTGATAATGATGAGGTTAACGACTTTGTTAATCGTAACAAATCAGATAAATAAGAGGCATTGAACATGAAACAGAGTAGCTTCTTGGTCGCATTCGATTTACTTGACCAGAATGCGGATTTAAATGCAAAAGTTTCTTATGAGCCGATTGATGTTGTGTTCGCGGAAGAAAAAGTAGATGCAACAGAAGAAATAGCTAATTTCATTAAAAATCGTGAAATTAAAGCTAAACATGAGCAGTTTTGTAGTGAACTAGCGAGTAATGTGTTTGATGGAAAATCGGAAGATAGCCCATTTTCAATAGCCGCAGGGCTTATTAGCTAGTGTTTTTAAAGCACGCAGGCCAGTGATGGTGCACTGACCTGCATTTTCACAAACCACCTAGATATGAGGTGATATATGACAGCTCCACATAATACAGAAGTTCAAAGAACAATTCATCACGTAGCGAGCGAACTGGCAGCGCTAGAGTTTATAAATCAAGATGCTGCACGCGAGATCTCACAAGTTGCCGAAGCGGTTGCCAACATGTTTACGGTGCTTTATTACCAGGCAGAAACTGGAGATGCAACAAAACAGGATTTTCAGGAAGCACAGGCTAAGCTTCAGGAAGTGTTGTTAACATTATGATATTCGACTCCAAGGCGGCAATAAGCCGCCTTTGGGTGTATTAGTTTAATAATTTTCTTACATTATTGATGATTTGGATTGATTGAAAGCTATAAGGTGTAAAAACAGTACTTAAAATGTTAATTTCTATGTGTTATCATGTAATCCTAGTTAGGAGTACCTCATTATAGAAACAACCTTAAAACCACAATAAAAATTCATCTGAATGATTACTTGTTGAAGCTCATCAGTTTTTAATAACTTATAATCAAAAACTTCAGGGTTATCACCTTCAGTAGGTACATGATTTAGAAGGTTATCGACCATTTGACCAAAATTTTGAATTTTATCGTTTAGCTCAACACTATCTTTATCTGATAAATCTACCAAACCACTAGTAATAACTTGAATATCACCAATAAATGTTTCTCTAAATTTATGGTAATACAAAGCATGGGAAATATGTTTAATCGCAGAATCAAATCGCTCACGATCAATTTCTATAGCGGTAGTATGAATTTCTTCTCCATTTTCAGTTTTTAGAGTAACAGGCGTACTTTTTTTTGCAAATTCTGCAAAGACATGAGGTGACCGATTTATCGCTCTCCTAATTTTCGTGTCGAATTGATTCTGAGCAAGTTCATTTGAAATAATATTTGCAGCTAAGAAAAACAATAAATACATATCATCTTTTGATTTTTCCGTATTATGCTTTTCACAAGAACGTACAGTTATAAGATTTTTTTTATAATTAATTCCATCAGGAATGTCTTTTGTTTCAGGAAATATACATTTCGGAGGCACATGCTCCTTTGTTGTTCCTTCAGAATCACACATATAGCACTTTTCCATACGACCTCTTTTATTCACAATATCAAAAACAGTAATGCTGACCACAATTTTTGTTGACCACTTCAAATGCTATAACATATAAATAATTTAAAAACACCGATACCAGTTTGGGGATACAGACGGGTGGTGGCAGCAAATTGGCGTTCGATGCTGGTGCGGTCGTCTTGGGTTTTGTGAAACAGAAAGTAGCCGTAGGTGCTTGGAACTGAGCATGTCTATGCTTCACCCCACTAATCTGGAAAGTTGTGGATCGTTGCGTATTAACAAGCACCAACGAGCGACCGCAGATAGCTCTGCTGTAGGGTTGGTCATTTCACGGGCACGCGCTCTAATCTCGGTTAGTTTCTCCTTGGCGGCCGGGTTATTACCAGCACTGCAGCGGGCTTTGGCCTTAGCGAAATCGTCAACCAGTCGCTCCACTTGCTGCCATACCTTGCGACGTGCTTCTGCTAACGGTGCATGTTCATTGAGTTTAAGTCGCTTTACCGTCTCGTTGACACGCTCCTGTTCCCACTCAGAAGAACCTGGCATGGGGATGACCTTGCCCTCTTCGTCGAAGGCGATAAGAGCAACGTCATCGTCATCAATCGGGTCGAGCAGATAGCGTGTTTCGGATTCTTCACAGGGAGCTGAATAAGTGGAACAAAGAGAACCATCCTTGAGTGGAAACCACCCCCCCTTTTTACGATTACCAACATTGCCACAGGCGCGAAAATTCATGTAATCGAAAGCTAGCCACCAATAACCATCACGCAGGTTGGCATCCAGAGCCTTAGCTTCCTTCTTGGGGCGAAAATGCTCCACGTCGTAATGCGAGTATAGCTCGCGTACCTCTGAGAACCAACATTTACCAGCCGACAAGGCCAGCAGCCATTCCTTCAAGACTCCCCAGTGAGCACTATTGGCGTCAATCAGTGCGTTGCGTTTATCACGCTCTCCCTCCGCATCTAGAGTAGCCAAATCGGCCACTAGTAGAGCTGATTTCGCCAACCAGGCATCCCACCGCTCTTGTGTCCACGGCACCCAATTCGGAATGTCGGTATCGGTGGGGCGCTTGTGCTCAAGATCGATCCAGATCATCGTTCGTCTTCCTCACGCAAAATTTCATCAATGATCGAATCGGCAATGGCATCTTGCTCTGCCTTTTCCTCTGGTGTTAGAACGGGTTTGCGGAAGCGACGGTACTGCGCCATTTTGCGTACGAAAAGTGCATAATCTGGATCGCGAAAATCGGCAGTAGAAAAACCCAAATCAGCTAATTCAGTGGAAAGTCTTGATAGTTCTGCATCTTCCTCTGGGGAGCGTGGTGACTTGACGAACAGCTCATTGCGGTGGAATAAGCGTCGCTCGGTTTCAATATCCAGCGTGGACGAGAGCCCAAACAAGTTGCTCTTGAGCAGCCCGGTGACTCCCATACCTTGCGGGTGTTCATCCGGCGTATCTACGACAGAGCGCCCCTTGTCACGTCGCAGAATATGCACCTGCTCGCGCTTGAGGCTACCGATCATCATCGGATCGTGGGTGGTGATCAGAATTTGCGACTCGCCTTGTACTAGTGCCTCTTTGTCAGAGGCCAGCACGCCTTCGATATCATCGAAGTAACGCAGCTTCCAAATGGGGTTCAAGTGGGTATCCGGCTCATCGAGCAGGAAAAGGCAGTGGTCCTCACGGGTGATACGCATTAGGCCTAGCACGGTGAGCATCTGTAGCTCGCCTTCGGAGAGTTGGGTGAAGCTCACCTTGCCGCCGTGCTCATCACGTTTTTTGACCGTAATGCGTACCTCGTCGATCAGGTCGCCGATGTAAGCGCCCTCGGCGTAGCGGAAGAAGCTATCGGTGCTGCCGACCAGCTTTCCCAGTTGCTTGAGCTTGTCTTGGCTCGGCACGAACAAATACAGTTGCTTCTGCTTTTCGCTACGGCCACGGAAGTCGATTTGTTTGGTCGCTTCCTGCTCAATAGGTGCCCAGGCTACTTGCCAGAGTTTGTCTAGAAACTCACTGACCACATTGCCACGTGCATACCAGAAGCGCGGGTCGCCCTCGATCAACTCCTGTTCGTCGAACCTGCCGCCACGGCGCTTTTCGCGCAAGCGGTGAGGCTCTTTCAGCACGAACAGCGCAGATTCCAGAGATTCGATGTGTAAATTCTTCAGCACCTTCTGAAACACAGTGTCATCGGATAGTAAACAGGCCAGCAGTACCAATTGGCTATGCCCACCACGGCAGTAGAACAGGCGGCGCAGGCGGTCGTCGCCGGCGTATTTCAGCCGAGCGTCACGGCGACGCTTGGCTTCTTCCACTGCGCGGATATCCGCTTCAGAGCCGGTAAAACTTTCCAACAGCTGTTCGGACAGCACTTCATCGGTAGTAATTTCCTGGCGCTGGTTAAACCGACGCTGATGTTCTTGAAACAAGGACTCAATGCGTTCGTTACGGCCTGAGTAATAAGCAAAGATATGCGTGGGTAGCAGCTCGCGGTTTTTCAGCAGATAACCTTGCGATTCGGTTTTTTTGTCCACCGACACAAAGGGACGCTTCTGTTTGGCGGTATTGGCTTCAATCCGTACCGAATGGCTGCGAATGCTGTATTCAAGCGTGTAATCGAAGGCTGCTTCGCGGTCCAAATCGACATCACGGAATATGGTGATGAGTGCTTCGATCAGGTTGGATTTGCCAGTACCATTCTGGCCGATCAGGGCATGGCTGCGGATGGGCTTGAGGGGGGCATCCGAAGGCGCACTTACCGCTGCTTGCAAGTGCGTTGTAAAAGCGATGTCGAGATCACGCAGATTGCGAAAGGCTGGAATACATATGCGTAGCAATTGCATATCAAACGCTCTCCGTATCAATTGGTTTCTCACGCACTTCGGCGGGAATGGGTTCCTGAATCCAGCCGTGCGCGACTTCTGTTTTCAGTTGAGCGTAAAAGGTATCGATCTCGCCGCCGAAGCGTTGCCACAAGTCCTTGGCGCTCATCTCGCCGTTGTGCCTGGCCAGAATTGTGGCTAGCGGTGCTTGGGCTTTAACGTCAGGTGTTGCACCTAAGCGCAACGGGGCAATCAATTCAGTTTGCGGTGTTTTCATAGGCTCCTCTTTTTGTTCGATGGTGATGCCGGTAAGACTAGAAACAGCTGCAATCGTAAGTTGTTCACCCGCAGTGGCCGCGTTCTGTAGATTCGTTTCCAATGTATCGCAGAATTGCATTAGCTCTGAAACGCGAGTAGCAATGCTCTGCTGTTCGCATATCGGAGCCAAGGGGAACCACATTGACCTAATAATCTCGGTATTTAGATTTGGCTGCCCTTGGCCTCGCGAAGCTATGTCTTGAAGCCACTTCGTTTTTGACTTTAGGAAAAGGTAAAGATACTCATCACAGACAGCATCGTTCAGTTCAATAAACGCAGCGATTCCGTCATTGAATGTTGTTCTGAATTCACAAATCGCAGGTACACCCAATGTGGCGCCACTATTGGTCAAAAGAACTGTTCTTGTTGAGATTTCCCGAGTCTTATTTAGGCCAGCTTCGGTGATGGTAGAAGTGAAGCGTTCTACAAACATTCCTTTTGCCGCCGTGACATCAGCAACTTTGAGAAATGGTATGGATCCGCCGTAAAACTTAGGATCACCTGCTGGTCTCGGCGAACCACCGCGCACCACACTAGCGATGTCGTTAAGGCGTATCCAAGCCCATTGGTCAGGAATGCTGCCAAGCATCTCTGCGATGCTTGGAAAGTCAATAACAGGGGTCTCTCGTTTAATCCTCTTTTCAGCAGATAGCTGTACTTTGCGCAAATGCAGTGATTCAACAAGCTCTGATGTTACTTTCTCCGTTTGCTCTGAGATATTCCCGGTGAATGCCAAGTCTAGGATCACTTGCCGTAAGTCGGCTACATCCTCTGGCGTATGAAACAGCCTCGCGAAGTTATCGGCCAGGCGTGCCCAAGCGGTTTGTAGTTCGTGCGGATTGGTGGCGCTGGCGAGGGCTTGCAGGGTGGATTGGCGCAGGTTGTTTTGTAATTTGCGGCGGGCTTGCTGTTGCACTTCCAGCTTGTCGCACAAGGCCATCAGCTCATCGACTTTGGCGACGATGCGGGATTGTTCTTCTATTGGTGGCAGCGGAATGGGCAGTGCTCGCACAGTGCTGGTATTCAATTCCACTTGTTGCGTAGTACCAGATACTAGAGAATCTGGGTGCGACGGCTCAATACGCGATTGCACCCATGGAGATGCAATCACACACCACAGATAGCGTGGGGAACAATTGGCTAGCCGCACAACCGTTACGTGAGAATCAGCTACAGCCTTGATGCCCTCATTCGCACGGTAAATCGTTACACGGCCGACTGTTCCAGTTCCAGTCGAATTCCAAAGTAAATCACCTTCGCAAAGAAAGCGCTCTTTGCTATATGAATCGACAGAGTCGTCCGCAAGAAAACGTGCAGATGATAAATCAAATCCTGACCACTGCACGCACTTTTGTGAAATGACGTGCGTTGAGCTCTTCTCAGCGTACTTTGGACTTTTACCTCGCTGAATATATAGACAGATTTGTTCTAAACGAATCCACTGCCAATGATCGGGGATCTGAAATGGACTCGAATCTAATGGCGAATGCACTTTTGTGGCACGCAGCTTAATTTCTTCTGTATACGCACGACGCAACGCGTCCGCAGCATCAATAACCAGAGAAATCGATCCCTCTGTTTTGATGTACTCTACAAGCTGGCCTGAAATGGCCAGCTGAATTACTAGTTCGCGCAGCTTAGCAATACCCCCAGGCGCATTGGCAATATGTCCAAACGCTGCCAAAAACTTCTTTGCGTCCATCAGGCGTCCTCACCCACAAAGTGATGCGCCAGCACGGCAGCCAGTTCGCTCTTGAGTTGGTTCTCGGTTTCTTCGATTTCATCCAGCAATTTTTTATATTTATCCAGAAGCAGGTCCGGGTCGCGGATTTCTTCTTCTGGTGCGTTGTGGTTTCTCAGGTCAAGATTGAATATCGGCCAGTAGAGGCGATCGCCTGTAGCCTGCGCATCTCGCGCTTGCAGGCGCAGCTCGGCAATTTTCGCGTAGATTTTTTCGTGGCGGGTGACGTTGGTGCTGCCAACCAAATTCTTGCGCAAGTTATTCGCTTCGATTTCCAGCGCGACGGCCTGGTTGTTCAGGTCTTCGGCGTGTTGCCAGTGCGGTTGTGCGGCAGCTTCGGCTTGTTTGCGCTTGGTTTTAAAATCCATCTTCCAGGCGAATTCATTTTCCACGCGGTCGGCGAAGTCGTTGGCTTCATCACCCCACCATTCTTGCTCGGGCTTGAATTCTTCCAGTCGGATGGGCTTGGTTTTAGAATAGCTTTTGTAGCCTGGTGGGTAGGGGTGCTCGTAGAACCAGATGGTGTCGGTGTGGAAGTACTCGGTGCCGTCATCCACGGTGCTGCCTTTGGTGAAAAAGAGCAGGTTAGTTTTGATGGTTGTGTAGGGTGCAAACACGCCTTTGGGCAGGCGGATGATGGTGTGCAGTTTGCAGTCGCGCAGCAGCAGTTTTTTCAGTGTGCCTTTGATGCCTTCGCCAAACAGAAAACCATCGGGCAGTACCACAGCGGCGCGACCATTTTCTTTCAGTAGCTTTTTGATAATGAGTGCCATGAACATATCGGCAGTTTCGCGGGTGCGAAGGTCGGCTGGGTAGTCGCTACCTACGCCGTTATCTTCAAAACCACCAAACGGCGGGTTGGTGATGATGCAATCGACCTTATCGTTGGCGCTCCATTCGTTCCAGCCGATGCCTAATGTATTTTTGTGCTCGATCTGGCTGGGCACGTCGATGCCGTGCAGCAACATGTTGGTGGTACACAGCAGATGGGGTAGTTGTTTTTTCTCGATGCCGTGGATCAAGTCTTCAATGGCGCGCTTGTCTTCGGCGCTGGACTTGGTGGTGAGCTGATGGCGGAAATAGTCAATGGCAGCGGTCAAGAAGCCGCCGGTGCCGCAGGCGGGGTCCATAACGCTTTCACGTTTATCCAGACGTGGGTTAACGCGATCAGCCATGAAGGCGGTGATAGCCCGTGGGGTGTAGAACTCACCGGCATTGCCCGCACCGCGCAAGTCGTTTAGCATCTGTTCGTAAACATCGCCCAGGTTGGCACGGGTTTTGAAATCGTGGAAGTTGATGGCGTCTTCCAGCTTCTCGATTACGGCCAGCATTTGTGGGCCAGATTTCATGAAGTTGTTGGCGTCTTCAAAAACCTGTTTGAGTACCTTATGCTGCGGGCTCTTCCTGGCGTCGATTTGTTCTTTCAGCGCAGGGAAGAGTTCGTTATTAACGAAGGGTATCAAGTCGCTCCCTGCGATCTGTGGCTTCTTTTTTCCGTCAGCGTCGACAATATAAGCAGCCCAATTACGCCAGCGGTAGCGCTCAGGCAGTGGTGATTGATATTGCTGGTTGTCATTTTCCCACTCTTCTTCGCGTTGATCGAATACTTTGAGGAAGAGCATCCAGGTTAGCTGGGCAAGACGTTGGGCGTCACCGTCGACACCGTCGTCCTTGCGCATGATGTCTTGAATGGATTTGATGGTACTGCTGAGATTCATCTAGTTTTTCTCAATTCATGGGGCCGATGTGGGATCCAGCATGTTTCAATTCTTTCTGGTCGTAGAGCGCTTGTTTCTGCTCTTGCACGCCCTGTTCGGCGAGTTTTTCGAACACGGCCTGTTTTCGTTCGGCAGTATTCCAGCGACTCAGGAATTCGGTCATGGTGCCGAATTCAGCCTGTAGTATTTTCTTGGTGTCGTCTTTCGGCAGAACGCGGTAGTCCTCGGTGATGAGCTTGCTATCAGCATTTAGATACTGCGAGCGCTCAACCTCCACACGCACATTGTTGCCGTCGATTACGTACTTGACGCGGTCATCGGTGAGGGCTACTTCTTCACGAAATTGATACTGCTGCCATCTCGTCTGCACGATGGCAGGTGTGATGAACTTGGTGCAGATAATACGCTCACTGAGTTGGTGTTTATCCATAACAGATGGTTTCCCCATTGATACTCTCTTATTGTTTTCTGTTCATGCACATCTATTTGCGCCTATTCGACTGGCCTAGATCGGAGTGCATTGAGGGGGAGCGATCTTCAATTTGGCGGCGCTGAGCGATGTAGCCCCGCATCAGCTCGCGCATTATTTGAGATGCTGGCCGATCCTCACTGGCGGCTTCAGCCATAAACTCGGCACGCAACTCAGGTTCTAGTTTCATAGTGAAAACAGCTTCTTTCGACATAGCGCATCTCATTTCGTGAAGATAAATACTAATTTAGTATATACGTTGTTAGTATCGTTCGCGAGACCTTTTATAGTGTGTCAAGGTGGCATCTGTCAGTGTGAGTGCAGTGGTAGCTTCGTATATACGAATAGGGCTGCACGGATGCCAAAAGCTGGCAGTGTTGAGGAGAAGACATGGCGTTGAAACACCATAACGAATAGCTATTTTTCATTACTGAAGAAGTGGAGGTCGAGTTGATCGCGGCCGGGCGAGATCGCTGACAAAGAGCGCAAGCTCCGGCAGAACAAGCCATGTTCAGTTAGCTAAACTGACGATGGTATTTCTCGTGGTATCGCTACGATTTATATTTTCAACTTATTGTAAATTAAAGAATATATTGGGTTGTTTGTAATCGAGTGGGAATAATCCCGCAATAAGAATCAGCTGGCACTGACTAGCAAAATAACGACTTAAGCCCATGTAAAAATGGGCTTTTTTATGACATCAATTTTTCTTGATTATCAGAAACTAATGCGGTCAAGAAATCGGCGACAACACGTACTCGTCGTGAATGGGCGAGGTCAGAATGAATGGCTAACCAAATTGATTGGTCGCAGCCAATATCATCCTGTAGGCAAATTAAACCCATTTTTCTTGCAATAAAATGCGGTAAAACCGCAAGTCCGAGACCAGTTTTTACAGCACTAAATTGAGCTGACATTGTGGTCGTAGTCAACCGGCAAGGTCTTCCTCTGAGCGTTCTTTCTAGCCACTGCGCGGAATTAAGGTGCTGTTGTGTTTCAGACCAACCTATAAAATCATCATGTTCTAAGGTGTTAGGCCTATCTGGGTTTTGCCTGCGTTGTAAATAGCTTTCTGAGGCATAAAGACCGAAGCCAAGGATACCTAATTTGCGGATCCGCAAATTTCCACTCTCAGGTCTAACCATACGTAGAGCAATATCGGCATCTCGTCTATGCAAATTAACGGTTGAAACGCTTGTGACAATTTCGAGGGTTAGATTAGGGTTAACGTCAGTTAGCGATGGTAGAGCAGGGATAATAAGGTGGTCAGCTAAGCCTTGTGCGGTTGCTAAGCAAACATGCCCCATAACGCTTTCACTCTTTTTGTGCGCAGCATAGCTAAACGCGAAGCCTGCTTGCTCTAAAGCCTCTGCCTGTGAAATTAACGCACTTCCTTCATCCGTAAGCTTATAACCAAGCTGATCGCGGGTGAATAATCGAACGCCTAATGCTTCTTCGAGTCGTTCTAAGCGCCGTGATGTCGTTGCAATACCCAGTTTTAATACCTTGGATGCAGCACTTAGTGTGCCTTCTCGTGCAATAGCTAAAAATATTTTGGCATCATCCCAGTTCATCTATTTTTTCTCATCCATTTTCCATTTTTGGAAAATTGATTGTTAATATTGCTCATATGAATCGTTATTTTAGGAAAATATACTGAAATACGCTAAATAAACCAAGGGGCAGATGATGAATAAACGTATTTTAGGAAATGGGCTCGAAGTTTCGGCAATTGGGCTAGGTTGCATGGGAATGAGTGAGTTCTATGGACCTCAAGATGACCAAGCGGCGATGGATGTACTACATAAGGCGGCTGAACTTGGTTGCACAATGCTAGATACTGCCGATACATATGGCAATTTTCATAACGAAGAATTGATTGGGGATTTTCTTAAACAGACCGATGTGGATATCAAGGTTGCAACAAAGTGTGGTATCGTACGCCGCTCAGGGGAATATGAGCGTAGAATCGATAATAGTGCCCAATATATTCGCAGTGCTTGTGAAAGTTCACTACGCCGATTAGGTGTCGATTGTATTGATTTGTATTATATTCATCGCTTAGATCCAAAGGCATCAATAGAAACGACAATGGAAACATTGGCTGAATTGGTTGCTGAGGGGAAAATAGCCCATATAGGGTTATCAGAAGTGAGCGCGGCTACGCTTAAACAGGCTCATGCTGTGTTTCCCGTTAGCGCAGTCCAAACAGAATATTCCCTTTGGACGCGTGATGTTGAAGCTGAAATTTTGCCAACTTGCAAAGAACTGGGTATTGGTTTTGTGCCGTATTCCCCTTTAGGGCGTGGTTTCTTAACGGGTCGTTTTAATGATCAGAGTTCGTTTGAAAGTGGCGATTTTCGAAAGGGATTACCACGTTTTACATCTGAAAACCTCAAAGCTAACAGCACATTATCTGATTTTATTATTCAGATGGCGGAGCAAAAATCATGTTCACCTGCACAGATTTCACTGGCGTGGTTACTGGCTCAAGGAGATAACATTGTGCCAATACCGGGGACTAATAAAGTAAAACATCTTGAAGACAACTTTGGCGCAGTTGATATTTGTTTAACCTCAGAGGATTTACATCAAATTAAACAAGTCCTTGAGCATTTTCAACCAGTGGGATCCCGATATTCTGTTGAGGGTATGAAGGGGATTAATGCCTAAATAGGGATTAATCAGGGAATAACAGTGTTTAGGCATCTGATATTTAATGGATGCCTTTATATTATCAATACGAAATGATCCCGCAAGATAATTTGGTTTTTTATGCAATTAAAGTGAATTATTACTTGTTCAATTTCCTTAAATTGCTATCATCCAAAGAAGTTATACATTTCATGTATATTTTTATATCCCACAATCATCAAAATAATGAGTTGGGGTAACATGACAACAGTTAAGGAAAATCTTGTGGCATTTCGTTTAAAATATCTGGCATTACTCCCTCTTTTTGTTGCAGCAACCGCTTGTCAGCAGCCTACTAATCCAAATAACACGTCTATTGCAATGCCAGCTGCGCATGTGCAGCCTGTTGTTGTAAATAATTCATGGATTGAAATTTCACAAAGTGCATTGGATTTTAATATCAAAAAAGTTCAAGCGTTATTAGGGGATAAATCCGCCATGTGCGCCGTTCTCAAAGGGGATGCTTATGGCCATGATTTATCATTAGTGACGCCAGTGATGATTGCCAATAATGTGCAATGTATTGGCGTGACTAATAACCAAGAATTAAAAACCGTGAGAGACCTTGGTTTCAAAGGCCGTTTAATGCGCGTTAGAAGCGCAACTGAAAAAGAAATGGAGCAAGCAACACAGTATCAAACGGAAGAGTTGGTCGGTAATTTAGAAATGGCGCAGCGCTTAAATGCTATTGCGAAACAGCAAAATAAAGTCATCCCCATCCATCTTGCGTTAAACTCTGCAGGTATGTCGCGTAACGGGTTAGAGGTGAGTACGCCCTCGGGCCTTAATGAAGCGAAGCTAATTTCACAATTACCAAATTTAAAAATTGTCGGCATTATGTCCCATTACCCAGAAGAAGATGAGGCACAAATTCGTAAAGATCTCGCTAAATTTAATAAAGAATCTCAGCAAGTATTGAATATAACGGGGTTAAAACGCGAAGATGTCACACTGCATGTTGCGAATACTTATGCAACAATTACTGTACCTGAATCATGGTTAGATATGGTGCGTGTTGGTGGTATTTTTTATGGTGATACCGTTGCAACCAACGACTACAAACGTGTGATGACATTGAAATCAAACATTGCTTCAGTAAATCATTATCCGAAAGGCAATACGGTTGGATATGACCGTACCTTTACACTGAAACGTGATTCTATTTTAGCGAATATTCCTGTTGGTTATGCAGATGGTTATCGTCGTGTATTTAGTAATACAGGGCATGTGCTTATCAATGGCCAGAAAGTACCCGTATTAGGAAAAACTTCAATGAATACTGTGATGGTAGATGTGACTGATATAAAACAAGTCCGCCCAGGTGATGAAGTGGTTTTCTTTGGTAAACAAGGTAATGAAGAAGTTACGGCTGAAGAAGTTGAAGACATCAGCGGTGCACTATTTACAGAAATGTCCATCCTTTGGGGGGCTACCAATAAACGCGTCTTAGTGGATTAAATTAATTTTTTATTCAACATATTTTAACCCGCATTGATTGCGGGTTTTTTATCCTAAAAATAATTTAGGATTATATGCAATATATTACAATGTGTTGATAAAGTGCTGTTTAAGTGAATGACTATCGAAACCTTTACGTTGATATGTTAGCTTGGTTGAACCTTTTCTGAGCGGATAGACTCAGAAGGCGAATAGTAGAATGAGAAGGATATTATTTATGTATCAAGTTGATTTACACGCCCATACCATTGCCAGCACCCACGCATACAGTACCGTTAATGAATATTTTGCTGAGGCGGCGAGCCGTGGTGTAAAGCTATTTGCAATCACCGATCATGGCCCTGAAATGCAGGATGCACCACACGAATGGCATTTTGGTAATATGCCCATTTTACCGCGGATTGTTGATGGCGTTGGCTTACTGTATGGCATTGAGGCCAATATTAAAAATAAGCTAGGTGAAACAGACTGTAATGAAAAAATTGCTCGCCACTTAGACATTATTTTAGCAGGTTTTCATGAACCTGTTCTTGAACCACAAAGTCTTGCAGATAATACCGAAGCAATGATTGCCACTATTCGCAGTGGAAAAGTACACATTATTACACATCCCGGTAATCCCAAATATCCTATTGATATCAAAGCCGTTGCCCAAGCAGCTAAAGAGTGTAATGTTGCGCTAGAAATGAATAATTCATCTTTTTTGCACTCGAGAGCGGGCAGTCAACAAAATTGTCTCGAGATTGCAAAAGCAGTGAAAGAAGCAGGGGGGTGGGTTGCGTTGGGTTCTGATTCCCATTTTGCAGGCTATTTAGGGCGTTTTGATCGCGTAGTGGAAATGTTGGAATCGATTGATTTCCCTCAATCACAAATTTTAAATGTGACTCCCCGTCGAGTGTTGGATTTTCTTGAATCCCATGGACGTAAGCCAATCCCTGAATTTGCAGATTTTTAGTGAACTAATCAGATAACTTGCAATGAATAAAGCCGTTAACACGCTAACGGCTTTTTCTTTTATCTTATAACTCTATTTTCATTCGTATACAGGCTAAATTAACCTGAGCGAGTGCAGAATAATAATTATCATGGCAAATAGACGTAAAACCGTGTTTTTGGTAAAAACGCTCTGCATTCGGTGATGAGTCTAAGGTTAGGGTTTTTATTTTTCGTTTTTTCGCTTCGGCCTTTATTGCATCCAATATTAAGCCTGCTGCACCATATCCCATATACTCTGGCAGCGTGAATATCGCATCAATACTATTTGATTCTAAATTTAAAAAGCCAGTTGATACAGCGTCATCGTGTTCATTTACAGCAACAAAAAAGGGATTGTTCTCAACCATTTTTATGTAGCTTAGTGGCATTTCATCAGGTGTCCAATTGTAAATCGTTTGTGTTTCATAGCTTGTTTTACAGCCATGGCGAATGGCTTGATTACGAATAAACCATAACCGTTTGGCTTCTTTTGGTGTTGCTAATCGAATTTGCATTTTTTTACCTAAATAATGTCATTACACATCATTTGATTAAAACCAAAAACAAAGGGGGAAAGCAAGTTATAAAGTATTAACAGTTAAAATTAAGCTAAAAAATAAAAAAAGAGGACAACAAATTAATTGATTTTAAATGGATTATTTAAATAAAAAAATTGAAATCAAATAAGAGATTTTTTTAATTGATTGTTTTTATTTGTATTTTTTATTTTAAATAATGGTGAGCAGCTAAAAATAAAGTAAATAAACAATCAACAAACTGAAAATATTTATTTACCAAAATAACCTATAAAAAATTTATAAATCTTTAAATTTGTCCTATTGTGGGGGAATGTTCATTTGTGATTTATTAGTGTTGCAAGAACATCCTTGCTTTAAAATTCTAAGGTACAAAAATGAAAACGTTATTAGCAATTGCAACGGTTATGTCTATTGCTGTTTCTGGTGCCGCACTGGCGAATACGAATACGGCAGTAAAAACTGAGCCTGTTACTCATGCTGCTAAAGTTCAGCATACTGCGAAAACCCACCATGCTAATAAATTAAAAGCCGAGAAAAAAGAGGATAAAAGTAAAACTGAAGAAACCAGCAAAGCAATATAGAACCAATAAGCTGTGACAAATATCTTTGTATTTTAACGTAAGTCCTAGATCAAATTTAAAGGTAGAAAAAATGAAAAAATTAGTCGCAATCGCAACTGGATTATCATTTGCTATTTCTGGTGCAGCATTAGCAAACACAACCGTCAAATCTGAGCCTGTTTCACCTATTGCGCAATCACATCAAGTGGCTAAATCGTCTCATTTGAACGCGAAAGCTGAGAAGCAAGTTGTTAAAGAAAAGCGTGCTGAAAAAAGCAAATCAGCGAAATAATCAGTTATAAAATTCGCTAACGTCACGGTGCCATGGGATATTTTCCATGGCGCTGCATCGTTGCTTATATGGTATACTGGCTATTATTTTGCGATCAGTGACCTTTATGAATTATCAATGCCCACTTTGTTTTACGCCTCTCTTACAAACTCACAATAGTTATCGTTGCGAAGCCAATCACCAATTTGATTGTGCTAAAGAAGGGTATGTTAATTTACTACCTGTGCAACATAAGCGCTCGAAAGATCCAGGTGATAGCACAGAAATGATGCAAGCGCGGCGTCAATTCCTTGATGCAGGGCATTATCAGCCAATGCGAGATCAAGTGGCTAAAAAATTGGTCCAATATTTACCTTCAAGCCATTTATCGGTATTGGATATCGGCTGTGGTGAAGGGTATTACACTGACTATTTTGGGCAAATACTGCAAAATAAATTTGGGAGCACCCAAGTTTTTGGGTTGGATGTATCAAAGGTAGCAATTCGTTATGCGGCCAAACGCTATAAATTAGTTAATTTCTGTGTAGGCACTAGCCACCGTTTACCTTTTCCTGAGTCAAGCTTAGGAGCGGTTGTCCGTATTTACGCGCCTTGTAAAGCGGAAGAATTAAGTCGAGTATTAATCGATAATGGTATTTTAGTCACTGTCACGCCAGCAGCGGAACATCTGCAAGAATTAAAAGCCCTTATCTACGATGAAGTTAAATTGCACCCCGCTAAAGACGAAAATTTGCCGAATTTTAAATTACTGGATGAGAGCCAATTAAATTATAAAATGGTGCTGACTGGTAGCGAAGCTTATGAGTTGTTAGCGATGACACCGTTTGCGTGGCGAGCATCTGAAGAAGTGAAGCAACATCTGAAGCAAGCGAAAGTGAAAGATTATACAGCAGACTTTTTAATTCGAGTGTATCAATACCAAGCGGACTAATGTTGGTAAAGCCCCCTAAGAGAAGTGTAGGGGGCAATAAATTATTATGGTGCGTACATAAATAATTCGAGGTGTTCAAATAAGATATTGAACCCGATCCCAATTAACACTAACCCGCCGACAATCTCTGCTTTTTTTCCTAATAATGGGCCTACATAACGGCCAATCATCATACCGATAGTTGCCATAATCATGGTCATTAAGCCAATGGTCATCGCAGTGTGGACAATATCTACCTGCAAGAAAGCTAAGCCTAAGCCGATTGCCATGGCATCTAAGCTCGTTGCAATCGCTGAAAAAATAAGGCTAGTAGAGCTGTGGCTTGAAGGTTTTGAACAGCATTCTTCATCTTTTGTTTTAAGACTCTGCCAAATCATGCGAGCACCTAAAACAAATAATAACGCGAATGCAATCCAGTGATCCCAGCGGATAACGTACTGGCTAGCAAGAATACCAATTCCCCAACCAATGATAGGAGTGATAGCTTCTATGAAGCCAAAAATGAAACCAGTACGGAGGATCTCTCTAAAACGGGGTTTATGCAGGACGGCACCTTTGCAAATAGCAACTGCAAATGCGTCCATTGATAGCGCGAGGGCTAAGACAAGGGTAGCGTAAAAACTCATAACATAACCTCGGTTGGGTGTTTCCATATACACATAAACTACCCCCAACCTAAGGTGTATTTATGTGTCTATGGTCTTGCCAACCAGATTATGGTGTCCGCACCACGTTTGAAATCAAACGAGTATGTTGATACGGACTTTCTGGAATATATATATATCCAGAACAGGCTACTCCCCAATGACGTGGAAAGAAAGATACCACATTTTATTTTAAAGGCAACACTTAATTAATTGTGGATATTAAACGGTAGTGAGAATTATTATCAATTGAGTTAATAAGAAAAAAAAGGTTAATTATATTTTTAATTAACCTTAGTATTCTTATGAATATACATAATGATTACTTATGATTTATAAGGAATTCATAAATTCTTTGTAAATCATCAAGATGTGAAACTTGAATGTGAATTTTCTTTTGCTCTAAACCTATTATAAGAATACCATCTTCAGATAAGTTCATTGCTTTTATTCTATCGTAGGAAATAAAGGTATTGGCAAAATAAAAACCAGTTTGTTTAAAGAATAGCTTAGGTGTTCTAATAAACGCCAAGTAGACTGACATAAATATAGTAATCATTAATAAATAAGTGGTTAATAAATTACCATGTCGAACAATATTTGTATAAATTACAATACAGATTAAGACAATAAAAATAATGGCATCAACGCGATGTTTTCGTTTTAAGTTAATTTTTAATAGCGTTTTCCCTTTTAGCAAATGCTGAATAAATTCATCATAAATAGCATATACAAGCATGATCAAAATGATAATGGCGAGAATAACATCATTTAAAGTCATTGGTGCGCCCTTGACTAAGTAAACATATGGCAAAGCTTAAAATTAAAAAAGGGAGGCCGCAACCTCCCGAGTAAAATATTATGAGAAAATTATGGCGCCAAGAATTTCAGCCAAGCACCTAAAATACCCAAACCGAAGAAGCCAATAATAATCCACAGCGCATTGACTTTACGGCGTAATAACCACATACACCCAAATGTAAGCAGAAGAGGGACTAAGCCTGGCATTAATTGGTCAAGGATCATCTGGACGGTTGTAATATCTTCAACACCCGTGGTTTGGTTTTTAATGCGCGAAACCTCGAGCGGGATATTCACATGGGTCCATTTGTTCACAAGGGCCCCCATAACGAATAAACCGAGTATCGATGCTCCCTCCGTCAGTTTTTGCAGGAAGCCACCACCCATATCTTGAACGATATCAATCCCTTTCTTATATCCGTATGCAACACCATAGTAACGAGTTAATAAACGAACTAGGTTAAACAAAACGAAGAATAGGACAGGGCCAAGTAAGCTACCTGTCATCGCGATACCCGCACCTAATGCTGCGAACACAGGGCGAACAGTTCCCCAGAATATAGGGTCACCAACACCCGCTAAAGGCCCCATCAAACCAACTTTGATACCGTTTATTGCACCATCATCAATATCAGCACCATTGGCACGTTGCTCTTCCATCGCCATGGTCACACCAAGAACAGGAGCAGCAACATATGGGTGGGTATTAAAGAACTCAAGGTGACGTTTAATCGCTTGTTTTCTATCGTCATTATTTTCTGGATAAAGACGACGGATAACAGGCACCATTGAGAAACAAAAACCAAGGGCTTGCATCCGTTCAAAGTTCCAAGAACCTTGGAATAAGTTGGAACGCAGGAACACGCCGCGAATATCGCTCTGTGTCAGTTTCTTCTCTGTAGACTGAGTTGTATCAACCATGTTTGTGCTCCTCCTAGTCTAATTCGTTATCAAGGTTATTGTTGCTATTGCCTTGTGTGACAACAACTTGCGATTTGTTATATTTTGGACTGAGCTGGATATACAGAACAGCCATAACCACACCGATAACCCCAAGGGCAACAAGGTTGAAGTTTGTAAATGCGGCAGTGACAAAGCCTAAATAGAAGAATGGCATTAAGTAGCCAGCACGCATCATATTGATAACCATTGCATAACCGACCACGACGATCATACCACCTGCAATGTTCAAACCGCTGGTCACAACTTCAGGAATGGAGCTTAATAAGTGTTGAACCTCAGACGTACCAACGGAAACAGCAACAATCAGCGCAGGGATTGCAACACGCATCGCTTGCAGCACTAATGCGCTGACGTGGATAATGCTTAGTGATGTTAGGTTGCCACTGATTGCAGCGCGGTCAGCCGCGTGCTGGAAAGCAACGGTGATAGTACGAACGATGATAGTTAATACTTGTCCCGCAGCGGCCAGTGGAATTGCTAAGGCAATACCTGCACCAATGCTTTGACCACCTGCGATAACTAAGATAGTTGAGATGATGGAGGCTAAAGCCGCATCAGGGGCTACAGCCGCACCGATATTCATCCAACCTAACGCGATCATCTCTAGCGTACCACCGATGATGATACCCGTTTTCATGTCTCCCAGAACGATACCGATAAGCGTACAGGCAACGAGAGGGCGGTGAAACTGGAATTCATCGAGAATTGACCCCATACCAGCGATACATGCTACGATGAAAACCAGTACTATTTGAACAACGGTAAGTTCCATTGTTTAATCTCCTGTAACCAACAAGTTTTAAAATCTGTTTGAGTAATGGTTTAAAAAGCAAAATTAAAAGTTTGATAACACATTATTTTTTGAGCTTATTGATTAAGTCCATCATGAAGACTTTACTGTCAGATGAAACTTTACGAACTTCTAACTCAATATTTTTGTCATTCAAATAATTAAAGGCATCAATGTCAGTTTGGTTGATAGAAACGGCATTGGTTACCATGGTTTTACCTTCATGATAGGCCATACCACCAATATTGACGGATTTAACTTCTACGCCTTCCTCAACAATACGTTTTACGTCAGTCGGGTTAGTAAATAATAACATTACACGCTCACCCGCATATTTCGGGTTGTTATAGACGCGGACACATTTTGCAACGTCAACAACGTGAGCAGTGACACCTGGAGGCGCAACTTGTTTTAACAGTGTTGAACGGACTTGGTCTTTGGCGACTTCATCACTAACGACGATAATACGTTTGACTTGGGTCTCTTTTGTCCAGCGCGTTGCAACTTGGCCATGAATTAAACGGTCATCGACGCGAGCAAGGGCGATCACCATATGTTCGCCAGGTCCCGCTTTTCTGGCAGGAGCCGGAGGTGGGGTACTTGCAGCAGCAGGTGCAGGTTGTGCTTCAACTTCTTTAAATTTGAATGAACGAACTCCGCCACGACCTGTTTCTAATGCAACAGTGATAAGCTCATCCAAAGATGGGTCATCATCGCGGCACATGAAGGTTTCAACCAGCATTGGGACATTCACACCTGTGATAATATCGTAATTATCATCTTCATTCACAATACGGCTAGCAGCGTTGAATGGGCTACCTCCCCAAGTATCGACAAGGAATAGCACCCCTTTTGAGGTATCTAAATCCGTTAACTTTTGAGTGTACTTTTCAAACAGGGTGTCTGCGTTTTCCCCAGGGATAAAGTCAATAAACGAGACATTGTCTTGCTCGCCAATTAACATTTCGGTGGTTCGGAGAAGCTGCTCAGCGGCGACTCCGTGGGTACCAATCATAATAGCTATACTCACTATTTTTCCCTCATTGATAGATAAAAACGAAATATTATCTGTAGATAAATCGGACACTAAAATTAGACTCCTTTTTATCAATTTCCCCTGTATCATAATATTAGCTGAATAATGACAATTTACTTATGGCGGTCACGAGTCAGCTATTTGAATTATTAGTATGAAGTACATTTGTAGCATATCATTTTGTTTTAACCTAAAAACTTGTTTCGCGTCAGAAAAATAAGAATATACCTAAAAGCACTTAATAATTTGCGATTATTATCTTTTTATTTGTTTTTTGTTATGTATTAGCTCTGAGTAATAATTATTTTTCAGAGTAAATTATTGTTATCGGTAACAAAATGCAAATATAAAAGTGTTTGGTATTGATTTTTTGAGTGAAAAATAGACTGTTTTGTATGATAAATATTAATCAGAGAGAACTAACAAAATTGGTTTTTAGAATAAAATAGTCTTGATTTGAGATTGAACACATAGTCGAAATTGAATGGAATAAGGTGAAAATCGTTGGGCTAATATGGTGAATTGATTAAAAAAATTTGTTGGTAATGCGGGGGCTTAGTGAATAAAAGTGAATAATATTGTATGGGAGAGGAAGAAAAAACGCCCTTCGAATGAAAAAAAGGGCGCTTTGTAGGAATAAACAGGCTTAATCAGTCACATTGCACTTTGATAGCTAAACCACCGCGAGAGGTTTCACGGTATTTTGCGTTCATGTCTTTGCCTGTTTCATACATGGTTTCAATCACTTTATCCAATGAGACTCGAGGCTCACTGGTTCTACGGATAGCCATTCTTGCTGCATTGACTGCTTTAACGGAGGCTATTGCATTGCGTTCGATGCAAGGGACTTGAACTTGACCTGCAACAGGATCACAAGTAAGACCTAAGTTGTGTTCCATGCCAATTTCAGCGGCGATACACACTTGCTCTGGGCTACCGCCGAGTAATTCTGCTAGGCCAGCAGCGGCCATCGAACAAGCAACACCAACTTCACCTTGGCAACCCACTTCCGCACCTGAAATAGACGCATTCATTTTATAGAGAATACCAATAGCGCCAGACGCTAAGAAATAACGTAGATAAAGTTCAGGTGTAACTGGCTCAATACAGTGGTTGTAGTAAGCCAAAACAGCAGGAACAATCCCACATGCTCCGTTAGTTGGGGCAGTAACGACACGTCCACCCGCCGCATTTTCCTCATTTACTGCGAGGGCATACATATTAATGAGGTCAATGACATTCATTGGGTCATTCGATAACTTGCTTGATGATGTGACCACACGGTTTAATGCAGGCGCACGACGCGATACGCGTAATGGGCCAGGTAACACACCTTCTGTATTTAAGCCTCGTTCAATACATGCTTGCATGGTATGCCATACATCTGCGAAATAGTCGTCAATCTCTTTTTTTGAGTGAAGGTCGAGTTCATTTTTCATCATCAGGCTGGAAATTGATAAACCTGATTTTTTGCAATTTAGCAACAATTCACTTGCTGAATTAAATGGATAGGATACTGGCTTGCTATCAACCGTTGATTCACCGAAGTGTTCTTCATCAACGATAAAGCCGCCACCAATTGAATAATAGGTTTTAGTATAAATTTCGTCATTTCCTGCAAATGCATGAATAGTCATGCCATTTTCGTGTAGCTCTAGGTTATCCTGACGGAAATTCATGCCACCTTCGCGTGGGAAATCAACTGATTGAGCTCCATTCGCTAAAGGCAGTTTTTCGGTGTCTTCTACCGTTTTGATAAAAGTTGGGATAGATTCAATGTCAACGGTGGCAGGTAAGTTACCTGCCAGCCCCATAATAATGGCGATATCAGTATGGTGCCCTTTACCAGTAAGCGATAATGACCCATAGACGTCAACAGAGATACGGGTGACGTTAGGTAATAGATTCTTGCTCACTAAATCATCGACAAATTCTTTACCAGCTTTCATTGGACCAACGGTATGAGAGCTTGACGGGCCAATGCCCACTTTAAACATGTCGAAAACGCTTATCACGCAGGACTCCTTAAAAAAAGTTGAAAATAGAGTGTTTTATTTTAAAAGGCGCTACTTTACTGTTATTTAGTAGTGTTAACCAGTAAGTTTAAAGTATTTTTTGAAATAAGGTAGTTGCTTAGGAATAATTGATTGTAAATAGCACAATCTGCTTGTGTTTTGCTTTAAAATTATACAGCCACATTAAAAAAATTAGGAATGATAGGGAAGCAGATAAAAGTCAATGTAAAATTTTTGTTTGAAAAATTAATTTTATTCAGTGGTTTATATTGCAAGAGTTAATCTAGTTGCAATGCTAATTGATGAAGAATGGATGCAGTTAAACCCCAAACGAGATGGCCGTTATACCAATAGAAAAAAATTCGATTTTCACGGCCTGAGCGTTTGATATCCACATATTTATGTTGTCGCAATGACAGTGCATCAAAAAGTGGAACTTCAAAGATAGAGGCGACTTCACTAGGGTTTGCTTGATATTGAATATTGGCAGGCAGCAAGCCAACAATGGGGGTGACCTCATAACCACCATAACTTTGCAACGGTGCTAATTGCCCCAGTACCTTCACTTTTTCCGGTGGGATGGCGACTTCTTCAAAAGTTTCGCGCAGCGCAGTATGAATTAATGAGCCATCTTCGGGATCTTTTGCGCCACCTGGAAAGGCTACTTCCCCTGCATGAGAACGTAAAAATGGTGAGCGCTGGGTCAGTAGCAGGGTTGGATTAGGTTTATTAATAATAGGTAATAAAACCGCAGCCGACTTACCCGTCTGGCGCTGTGCCTGACGGGTTGTCGGTAAAGTAAACTGAAAACGGTTGATAAAGTTATTCAGCTCGGTCATCCGAATTTAACGCTCCTAATAGAGGTAGAATAAGGCTCAATTTATCAAAAGTTTCTTGATATTCTTTGTCAGCTTGGCTGTCTGCCACAATACCACCGCCTGCCCAGCAGTAAATCTGCTTTTTATAGGTTAGTAAGGTTCGGATAGTGATATTGGTGTCCATATTGCCACAGAAACTAATATAGCCTATTGCGCCACAATATCCATGCCGTCGATGAGGTTCTAATTCTTCAATAATTTCCATTGCTCGAATTTTTGGTGCGCCTGTAATGGAACCGCCAGGAAAACAAGCTTGTAGTAAGTCGGTGGCTCGATATGGATTATCTAATCTTGCCGTAATTGTGCTCACGAGATGATGAACGGCAGGGAAGGGTTCAACCATAAACAATTCAGGCACTTTAACGGTACCTGGTTTCGCTACGCGTCCGATATCATTACGTAATAAATCAACAATCATTAAGTTCTCAGCGCGATCTTTAGGTGAGTTAGCCAGCTTTTGCGCTTGAGCCAAGTCGTCTTGTTCATCGTCTAAACGCGGAAGTGTGCCTTTAATCGGGCGGGTTTGGATATCGCCATCTTTCAATAAAATAAAGCGCTCAGGGGAAATGCTAATGACGGCATTTTCTGGTAGACGTATAAAGGAAGAGAATGGGGCGCCATTCGTTTCAAGCAAGGCTAGGAAAGCGTTCCATTCATCTCCTTTATATTTTGCTTTAAATCGCTGTGCTAAATTGATTTGATAACAATCACCACTACGCAAATATTCATGAATGCGAGCAATATTTTGCTGATACTCATCCTCGGTCATATTGGATTGCCAGGGGGTATTGAGCTTAAATTTATTTTTGCGGGGTGCTTTTTGGTTTTGCAACCAAGTTAGGCGAGCTTCAGCATCTTGATGACTAATTAATGTGACGGTTTTATCTTGGTGATCAACAATCAGCGCCCATAAATAGATGCCGACTGCCATATCGGGAAATGTTAATTCAGTTTTCGCGATTTCTGGGATTTTTTCAATACGGCGGCCAAGGTCGTAGCTCCAGATACCCAATGCCCCGCCATTAAATGGCAATGTATTATCCAATATTTGGTTTGCATGGTGCTTATCAAGTTGCGTTTGAAGCAAGGCGAATGGCGATGCTCCAGAAATAATAGGTTCTTGATTCTGTTCGGTAATTGTTGTTTGTGTTTGATAGGTTGTGAGTGTTGCTATTGGATCAGCGACAATAATATCAAAACGATTGTGTGAGTGTTTCGCATTGCCCGAGTGCAATAGCATCGCCCAAGGTTGGTGAGCGAGTGGCGTAAAATAATCGATTGCCGCTGTTGGGCTATATGGTAACTGAATTTTATTAATAATCATGGTGATAAGTTTATTTTTTCGCAAGTGACTCTAACCAGACTAACAGATATTCTTATCTTAATAATCGAAGAGATGTTAAAATCTTAAAGATTAATTTTAGTCTTTTATGAATGAGGTTTAAACCATGTTATCAGGGATCCCTGCACTTAATCATGAAGAACAGCAAGAAGCGGTGGAAAAAATTCACCAATTAATGGCTGATGGTATGAGTAGTGGAGAAGCAATCGCACTCGTTGCACAAGAAATTCGTGAGAAACATCAAGGTAAAGAGCAAGTGCATGTACGTTTTGATGATGAAAATTAATAATAAGTAAACATACTATTAACATCCATACATGAATCTGATAGATTAATATTAGTTAAGTCATTCTGTTTATTAATGTCGTTAGAAAATAATTCACAGACAACGCGCAAATTTAATACCTTCTTATAGGCTTAAATGAGCAGCTAAACTAATCAAAAATATTCACCTAATAATTAGGTGTCGGAGGAGAGTATGGAAGCGAATAAAAAAATAGCGATTGCTTTAGGAACGTGCGCTCTTGTTTTTAGTTCATTTGCGTTAAGTGTTAATAAGGAAGAAGGTAAGGCTGCACCATTTGTGAGCTGTGGCGCACTAACAGAGTCACAAATTGCGGCTCAGGTTAAAAGTGATTTTATGCATAATCGTCTACCACGCTGGACGGAAGAAAAAGCCGCACTAGGTAAAAAAGCCGTTGCTTGGGTTAATGATAATGAAGTAACTAAAACAGATACAGGCTACACAGTTCCCTTAGTGGTAAGAGGGGCAAAATCTGATCTCCATTATTCTGTTTCAGTGGATTGCCAAAATAATACAGTGACTTATAACACATCCAACTAATTTGGTTTTATTCAATTTCAAATATTTGCAATTGAATATCTGATAATGAAAAAGAGGGAGATACCCCTCTTTTTTCTTAACGATTTCTGGGTTCGTATGGTAACCGCGAGAAATTTTGTGATAATTGGCGGTAATAGACCAGCCTTTCTCTAAAATATTCCCTTAAATGCTCGGGTTGTTCCCGCTCCACAGCGTCGGCAAGAATGGCAATATTATAGCGTTCTTTGAATGCAACGCCTGATGCCAATAAGTCAACGTTAACCTTATCCATTTCATCTTTGGGCAATAAAGCAAGATTATGGCTCATTTTAATTCTCTATCACTTAATGGGATTTAGGAATATTGTAGCGATTAAATGAGAAGAAGTCTCAATTCTTATCGAAAAGAACGTGAAAATATAATCAAACTAATATAGTTTTATATTTAAGTAATGACTTTAAAAACAGAGAAAGATAATGAGATTGATTATTATTGTTTTTAGCAAAAGTTATTAATAATCAGTAAATTGGATTTTTTTGTTTTAAGAATGTTTTAGGGTTTTAATTATTGTAATACTGTGCATAATAGCCTCAGGAATATTTAAACATTAAGGTAAAAATATGTTAACTACTGATATGGTCAAAAAATTAAACGAACAATTAAACCTTGAGTTTTACTCTGCAAATCTTTATTTGCAAATGAGCGCTTGGTGTAGTGATAAAGGCTACGAAGGCGCAGCTGCTTTTTTAAAGGCACATTCTCAAGAAGAAATGGAACATATGCAGCGTTTGTTTGATTACCTTAGCGATACTGGCGCACTGCCATTATTAGGTCAAATTGCGGCACCACCTGTTGATTTTAAATCTATTTCTGATGTGTTCAATCAAACTTATGAACACGAACAATTAATTACTCGTGAAATTAATAAGTTAGCGCACCTAGCAATGACTACACAAGATTATTCAACATTTAACTTCCTGCAATGGTATGTCGCAGAACAGCACGAAGAAGAGAAATTATTTAAATCGGTGCTGGATAAACTGGATATGGTGGGTGAGTCTGGTAAAGCACTATTCTTATTGGATAAAGATTTGAAAAATATGTCAGCAGCTACACATATCTAATTTTGTGTTACAAATAGGTTATGGCTAAAATTTAATCTATCTGATGTATAAAGACCTTAGTAGGCTTATGGATAAAAGTGATTAATTTCAATGTTCATAAGCCTTTTTCTTTTCATTTTGTGTGAATACTCACAGGATGGACGCTTAAATCCCGTTTTTAAGCGGCACAAACTGTTTTTTTCCGTATAATGATTGGCAATTATTCTAAATTTACCTGCAAATTAAGAGGTTACTATGCCAATTACCCATATTAAATCTTCATGGCGCAAATTAAGTGCAATCGCTGTCTTATTTTTAGGGATGTCTTTCCAACAAGCTTTTGCCCACGCACATTTAAAAGACCAACTTCCAGCAGAAGGTGCCGCAATTGAGCAAACGCCTGAATCAATCACGTTAAATTTCTCTGAAGGTATTGAAGCTAACTTTACGAAAGTGTCTATCATCGGACCTGAAAAAAATATCGTTAAAACAGGAAAAGCGACATTAGACCCAAGTAATGACACCAAAGTCATCGTGCCTGTTGAAGGCAAACTGACTTCAGGGAAATACGATGTTAACTGGAGTGTTGTTTCAGTTGATGGCCACAAAACCAAAGGGACTTATAGCTTTACAGTGAAATAATATGTCACTGGACGCGTTTTATACCTTAATCCGTTTTATTCATTTTATTGCTGCAATATTGATGTGTGGAATGTCAATATTTGCAGCGTTGCTGAGTTGTGGGCAATTTAGTTATCTCATTAGCCGTTATTTGAATAAAGGGATCAACTTTTGTGCGGTCGTTACTGTTGTAACCATTTGGGGCTGGATGTTAGCACAAGCGGGGTTAATGGGGGATGGCTGGGAGGATGCAACAGATTGGGATATCTGGCAGGGCGTGCTGGGGACATCATTCGGTCAAATTTGGCGCTGGGAATTATTATTATCTGTAATTTTGTTGGTAGTTTTATTTATTAAGTCTATTAAGTTACGATTACACCTTGTTTTACTTCTTTCTATTCTTACTCTTGGCTTACATGCCTTCGTTGGGCATGCCGCGATGCAAGATGGTATCGTTGGCGGGCTTCATCGCTTTAATCAATTTATTCATCTTATTAGTTCAGCCTATTGGTTTGGTGGCTTATGGCCATTTTTAATCTGTATTCAATTTTTGCGGAATAAACGTGAACTTGTGGCTGGAATGGATGCGCAAATTATTAAGACAATGAAGCGATTCTCCTGTTATGGGCACGTTGCGGTTGTTTTAGTGGTTATCACTGGCGTCATAAGTGCGATAAGCATTTTGCCGCAATGGCCAATGGAGTATTCAGGCTCTGAATATCAATCACTACTTTGGTTTAAGATTATATTGGTCGTGGGAATGATAATGCTTGCATCTATTAACCGTTATTACATCGTGCCAAGGATCAAGCAAAAAGGGCAAGTTAATTATTTGATCATTAATAGCTGGGTCGAATTATTGTTAGGGACAATGGCGATTTTAGCAGTAGCCATTTTTGCCACGTATCAACCCGTGTAGCAAAACCATTTTATTTATTTGATAATAGCGAATTATTATCGCACTCGTTTAACAAGGTCATCTCAATGAAATCTAAACTCATTATTTGCTTCTTATTAGTTGGTGGAACAATTAGTACTGCTGTTGCTGCTCCCTTAACATCAGTTAGTAAAAAACAATTTGGTGATGATTGGCCCTTTACACGTGAAGAGGTGATGTTGGAATGTCGCACTAATGGTGCGCTGGTGGTGATCAATCCAGCCACATTAATGCAATATCCATTAAATGATATCGCTGCAACACAAATGAATAATAAAGAAATTAAAGGCCAACCAATCGATGTATTGCTCAAGCCGATTGAGACTACAAAAAGTGTTGAAGAACGTGTTTTACCGTTAAAGGAAGCTGCTGCGAAATTATGTGGTAGTAAGTAGGTATATTTAAGTTGTTTTTATCATTGAAAAGAGTGGGAAGCTAAAATAGTTGCTTATTGAAATTTATCTTATATATCAATGAAGTAATTGATTGAAAGGTTTTATTGATTAATTACATAGGCATAACCTATTAAACAAATTGTTCAATATTAGAATATTAAACAATAAATTGTGTTAATAATATGTAAAATAATTGATAATTAATGTGGTAAGAACGTACATTGAAAGCTAGTATTAAGGTGTACTTTGTTACGTCTCAATGGCAATTTTAGCGCACGGCTCTGCCAGAGCCATTTCCCAAGGCCCGGTAATCGGAATCTACCAGGCCTCTTTTTTTGCCTATTGGTTTGCTTTCCCACATATTGACCCATCAATAATAAGCCAATCATCTTTGGATTAATCGCCTTATTGCCCAATAAGCGACTAAGCAACCTTCATAACCCAATGATGATTTTCTTTGTCATAACGGTGGCGATATAACAGCACGGGTTTTTCATCAATCGTTGCTGGAATACTCGTGTGTTCATCCCAACCGTCTAATTGCATACAAAAATCCGTATCAGAATCACAAGGGATACTCACTGTATCGCTTTTATGGGTCTCCATAACGGCATCATTGATTTCATAGGAAGATATTTTCAATTTAACTATACACATAATCACACCTCACTGATTGATTTTAGCTGTATAAATTCAGCCCAACGAGATTAAGCATAGTATAAATGGAATCTATTTCCAAAATATTTTTTTAATCCTTAAAAAGGAAAAGGTGCATTGTTGGGGGAACAAGCACCTTTGTAGTCGTTATTTTTTTGGAATGGAGGTTCCCCATTCCAAATAATCGCTTGGTGGCTCTAATTTTAGAATGAAGTGCTGTTCAGGCTTAGCGTTAGGGGAGAGTGGCACTGTTGGTGGGGTTGCAAACACAATGCCTCCTCGAACAAATTGTTTAAATGTTCCACTTTTGACGACACCTCCCGTTAAACCAAAGGAAAGATTAAAGCCAGAAGATAGCCAAAATTGGGTATTGTCACGAACCAAATATTGGTATTCTTTACCAATACGAGTCGCAACATAAACACGATCGGAAAGCTCTCCCAAATATAATCCCGTCACAACGCCGACTTCTAAGCCCCTAAAGAGAATTGGCGTACCCACTTGGACTGAGCCTACATCAGTGGCATCAAGATAGACGGTTAAGCCATCAAGATAGCGTGAATCAGTAATATTGGCGGCTTGTAATTCAAATTGGTAACGATTTTTATTACTTCGGCCTGGCTCTGCACTAATATAAGGTTGAAGTAAACTGTCTAAATTATTTAAGCCAGCAGGTGACAGTTCTGGTGTGACAACAGCAAAGCGGCTACCTAATTTGGTAAATGTACTCACGTAATCAGGGTAGAGGATTGCCTTTGCTTGAACTTCGCGTTTATCTGCAGAGAGTTTTAAGGACTCAATCTGGCCGATATTAATCCCTAAATAGCGAATTGGCATCCCTTCAGAAAGTTTAGATGCGTCAAAAGTCGTTAATGTGACAACGCTACCAATGGCTTTTGCGGAGGTCTCATTGGGATATAATGTATGTTGACGGGCTTTATTTACGGTGGAGCTATCAACGTTATCAAAGCTAATTGCTCCGCTAATTGCACGGCTGAGAGGCGCTGCTTGGACGGTTAATCCATTGCTGTTAAGTTCGACTTTCGCACCACCTTCAGCCCAAAAGATACTGTTCTCGGTAAGTAGATGGCGGTATTCACTGGAAATATTGACATCGATGGCAAACCCTAACTTTGTTGGTTTAATGGCAATAATTTTCCCAACAGCAAATTGACGGTAAAGCACAACTGAGCCTGTTTGGATATCGGGTAAAGTGGTCGCGTTAAGTGTAATAGTTGTGGGTGGTGAAACTCCCAGAATACCCGCTTTGGCATTTTCGTCACTGCGATAGAGAGGGAAAGTATCAGGGAGTTTTTCTTGGCTGTTTCCGACAATTAAATGAAGCCCGCCTTCGAGCCATTCTTGCGGCGTAGCGCCTTGAAATTGCAATCCATTTAGCCCCAATTGAACATCAACACGGCTATTGGCGACAAACTTACTGTCTGCTCTTACTAGGTGGCGATATTCATCATAAATTGCAATATTAAAGTCAACTTTATCAGCACTTAAGTGACGCTGTAACACTTCGCCAATTTGAATACCTCGGTAAACAACGGGCTGCCCTTGATTGACGCCAAAAGTGTCATGAGCCCATAAGGTTAAATTCAGTGGTGATTTTGCGTTTTGCTTCGCTGCATTTGCCACCTCAGCATTACTTTGTAAGACAAACGATTGACCTTCTTCAGCTTGTGGACTGCCTTCTGGAGAGTCAAATGCAATGGCACCATTAATGACTGCAGAAAGACTTTCCATTTTGACACTTGCGCCAGACTTTAGGTCAAAATGGCCTTGCAAGCCTGAAACATTCCAAAATTGACTGTCTTTGCGCACTAAATTGGCATAGCGTTTTTGCACGATAGCGGAGATGGATACACCTTGGTTATCTGGCAAAACGGTATAATCTGAAATATGACCAACAGGCACTTTGCGGTAATAAATAGGCGAGTTTTCATTTAATGAACCTAAATCGGGAGCTGAAAGGTGGATGAGCAGCTCGCCTTGGTCAATATTTTGCTGAGGGGGCGTGTCTTGTGCGACAAAAGAAAATTGCTCAGATCCCGTACTTGGTAGCATACCAATATAGTTCCCACCAACAAGGGCATCGAGCCCTGAGACACCTGCAAGGGACGCTTTTGGGGTGACTAGCCAAAATTTAGTACCTGAATTCAAGGCTGAGCGCATATCTTTGTTTATACTGGCCGTGACAATGATGTTTTTCATATCTTTGCTAATTGCCACAGATTGCACTAAACCCACTTCAACACCTTGGTAACGAATAGGGGTACGATTCGCGACGACACCAGGAGCCGAGGTGAATTCAATGGTAATATCTGTGCCGCGCTCAACCCACTGTTGAAATAATAACCATCCAGCGATAAAGATGGCGACTAAGGGGAGCAGCCAAAAAGGCGAAATATGCACACGTCGGCGTTGTATCGCTTCTGCAACATCATCAGAAGGCTCATTTTGCGGGTTTTGTTTTTCCATAAGAATCCCAAATTAAACGGCTGTCTAACCATTCAACGGCTAAAATCGTTAGAATCACGGCGGTGCCAAAATAGAGAGCGGCAGGCCCCATAGTAAAGGACATTAATTGTTCTCGGTTAACGAGCGTCATCATCAGTGCGATGACAAATAAATCTAACATTGACCAACGGCCAATCCATGAAACAAACTTCAGGAGCTTCATGCGTAAGACAGGGTCAGTTTTGCTATTAAAATGAATCGAAAATAGCAACAAAATCATAATAATAATTTTAATAAACGGGACTAAGATACTGGCAATGAAAACAATAATTGCAATTGGCCAGTTACCCGAATCGATTAGCGAAACGACACCTGAGTAAATGGTATCCTCGAGTCGTTGACCATTTAAATAAAAAATGGAAATCGGCATTAGGTTAGCAGGAAACAATAACACCATGGCAGCAATCAGTGCGGCCCACGTTTTTTGTAAGCTATGAGGATCCCGATATTGCACCAAACAATGGCAGCGCTGGCACCTACCGTGTTTATTGGGTGGGCCTGTGTAATGGCAGGCTGTACAGGTCATTGCGTCGGCTTGCGAGTCTTTTTCTTCGATGGGATAAACGTTTTTCCATAGCAGGTCAAGGTTCATGTGGATGAGGATCAGCAAGCTCAAAATAGACATTGTGATAAAGGCAATCAGCCCGTGGCCGATAAATACACTAGCATAATCTTGCATTTTGATCGCAGCGATACCCAGTGCAATTAAGTAAACATCAAGCATGACCCATTCTTTTATATGGCTCAAGACCAATAAAATAGGCCTGAGGTTTAAGCCGATTTTTCGACCAACCTGTAATGATAAAACTAAAATGGGAAGTAGCAAAGGAGCGGCAATTGCACAAAAAGCCACTATACTGGCAGTAATGGGGTCACCTTGCTGGTTAATTAAGCGAATTCCTTCTATAACATTGGCATTGATTTGGCTGCCCAATAGATGAATTGATATTAGTGGTTGCCAAAATGCAATGGGTGCAAGCATTAGCAGCGTGATGGCAAGGATAGACAGTCGATTTAATGACCATGAACGGCCGTCATTGAGTTGAGAGGCGCATCGTGGGCAAATAATAACCTGCCGCGGGCTAAATGGCGGCGTATGAATTTTTTGATTGCAGTGACGACAACGTTGCAAAATCAAGTCAGTATGATTAATGTGATTCATATTTGCTCATTTTAGGGTTTCGCCTAGATGTAATCTAGTGTAAAAAAATTTACCTCAAAGTGACAACTTGGTAACCTTAGCATTACTCTTGCATATGTGTATTTTAATTACTTGATTATTACTAGAAATAATTATGGATAAAAAGAAGTATTATCTCGAACTTTCAGATAATCTCTCTGCATTATTGGCGGGAGAATATGATTTAATTGCGACCTTGGCAAATACCAGTGCGTTATTATATGAACGTTTAGATGGTGTGAACTGGGCTGGCTTTTACTTGAGCAATGGGCAAGAGCTTGTTTTAGGCCCATTCCAAGGAAAAGTCGCATGTGTTCGAATTCCATTTGGTAAAGGGGTCTGTGGTACGGCATTTAGTGAAAACCAAGTTCAGCGTGTTGAAGATGTTCATGCTTTTCCTGGTCATATCGCTTGTGACGCGGCAAGTAATGCTGAAATTGTCTTTCCGCTGGTAGTAAATGGACAAAATATCGGGGTTTTAGATATTGACAGCCCAAATATTAGCCAATTCGACCAAGAAGATGAAAAAGGGTTACAACACCTTGTAAACCAGTTGTGTCAGCATCTGGCAATGTGTTCTATGCCAAAATATTACTAAATATTGGGCTGTAAAATTAATAGTAACGTGGCAATTGTCAGCAACACGATTATAATGTCGGCTTGTTCATGCCCGTGAGGTTGGCAAAATCGTTGTTATCAGGAAATTTCATGGAAAATCAACCTAAGTTGAATAGTAGTAAAGAAGTTATCGCATTTTTAGCAGAGCGTTTTCCACGCTGTTTTATCGCTGAAGGCGAAGCACGTCCGTTAAAAGTCGGAATTTTTCAAGATATCGTAGGGTGCTTGACGGAAGAAGATGGTATTAGCAAAACGCAATTGCGTTCAGCATTACGCATGTATACTTCTAGCTGGCGCTACCTTTACGGTGTTAAAGAAGGCGCAAAGCGCGTTGACCTAAATGGCGAAGATTGTGGTGAGCTAGATGCAGAGCACATCGCTCATGCTCGCCAACAATTAACTGAGGCGAAAGCACGCGTTCAAGCACAACGTGCTGAACAAAAAGCGCAAAAACGTCCTGTAGCGAAAAAAGCGGGTGAAAAACCAGCACGTAATCCAGAAGCTACTAAAGACAAAGCACCACGTCGTCGCCCATCAGACAATAAAGAACGTCCGCAAAATACATCAGAAAAAACACCCCGTCGTAACAATCCAGCTCCTGAACAAAACCTGAAGTCAGTCACTGATATCAATGCACTTAAAATAGGCCAAACCTTGAAAGTGAAAGTTGGTAGCAGCTTGATGGACGCTTCTGTTCTGGAAATTGCGAAAGACGGTGTGAGAGTTCAATTGCCTACTGGACTGGCAATGATTGTACGCGCGGAACATTTAAAGTTCTGATACGGAGGTCAATCAGGTCATGAACAAACTTCTTAAAGTTGCACTTGTCGTTAGTCTGGCGACTTTCGGCAGTGCAATTGCTAATACACAAGCAGTGGCTCCTGTCACTGCTGCTCAGTTACCTGTCTTAAAACAGAGCGCACAGCATGGCACCGTCAGTGAAAGAGTAACCTCACGGTTTACACGTTCACATTACCGCCAATTTGATTTAGACAATGCGTTTTCTGGGAAAATATTTGACCGTTATCTCAATATGTTAGATTTCGGTCACAATGTTTTACTTCAATCCGATGTTGACCAATATGCCAAAGATAAAGGAAAAGTGGGGCAATGGCTTGAAGATGGCAAATTAGATGCGTTTTATGACCTGTATAACCTGTCTCAGGAAAGACGTTTCGAACGTTTTAAATATGCATTAGCACGTTTAGAACAACCAATTGATTTAAATGCGACAGATTCGATTGAAGTTGACCGTTCAAAATCACCTTGGCCTAAAGACAAGCAAGAGCTTGACCGTCTTTGGGATCAAAAAGTACGTTATGATTGGTTAAACCTAAAGCTTTCAGGCAAAGATGACAAAGAAATCAAAGAGAAACTCACTAAGCGTTATAATTTTGCGTTACGCCGTTTAACTCAAGCGCAAAGTGAAGATGTTTTTCAATTGATAGTGAACTCATTTGCGCGTGAAATCGATCCGCACACCAGTTATCTTTCGCCTCGTAATACTGAGCAATTTAATTCTGAAATGAGCTTATCATTAGAAGGAATTGGTGCCGTTTTACAGCAAGATGACGAAAACACGGTTATCAACTCACTGGTTGCAGGCGGCCCTGCAGCTAAAAGTAAAGAGTTGAAAGTTGGTGATAAAATCATCGGCGTTGGTCAAACAGGTAAACCGATTGTCGATGTTGTTGGTTGGCGTCTTGATGATGTTGTTGCATTGATCAAAGGGCCAAAAGGAAGTCAGGTTCGTTTGGAAGTCGTTTCTGATACTAAAGGGGCGAAGCCACATATCGTTACTATAGTGAGGGAGCAGATCCGACTGGAGGATCGTGCAGTAAAACTGACGATTAAACAGCAAGGTAAAGATAAAGTTGCTGTTCTGGATATTCCTGGTTTTTACGTGGGCTTAACCAATGATGTAAAAACCCAACTGCAAAACATGGCGAAAGATAATGTTTCTGCACTAATTATTGACCTTCGTGGTAATGGTGGTGGAGCATTAACCGAAGCGGTTTCATTATCGGGTTTATTTATTCCAAAAGGGCCAATTGTTCAAGTACGCGATAACAATGGCCAAGTGCGCCAAGATGTTGATGACGATGATGTCATCTATTATAAAGGTCCTTTGGTTGTTTTAGTTGATCGGTTTAGTGCATCAGCGTCTGAAATTTTTGCAGCTGCGATGCAGGATTATGGTCGTGCTTTAATTGTGGGCGAACCAACTTTTGGTAAAGGTACTGTTCAGCAACACCGTAGCTTAAGCCGTGTTTATGACCAAATGCTAAAACCTGAATGGCCATCATTAGGTTCTGTTCAATATACTATTCAAAAATTTTATCGTGTTAATGGTGGTAGTACGCAACGTGAGGGCGTTACCCCTGATGTTGTGATGCCAACGGGGCAAGATCCTGCTGAAACGGGGGAAAGCTTTGAAGATAATGCGCTGCCATGGGATAGCATTCCTGCTGCGAACTATAGCAAAGTAGGGGATATTTCACCTGATTTATCAGCCATTAAAACTAAGCACCTCGATAGAATTAGTCAGGATCGTGAATTCAATTATATCGATGAAGATATCGCTCGCTATAAAGTAAGTAAAGAAAGTAAGAATCTGATTTCATTGAATTATGCAGAGCGTAAGAAAGAAGATGATGAAATTGAGGCGACGAAACTAAAACGAATAAATGAGCGTAATACGAAAGAAGGTAAGCCATTACTGAAGAAATTGGAAGACCTACCAAAAGATTACGAAGCGCCAGACCCATACTTGGACGAAACAGTGAAGATGGCGGTTGATTTGTCAAAACAAAACACCAAAATGCTATCAGGTAATCAGTAGTTCGAAATACATTCAAAACCTATCCAACCTGCAGTCAAACCTAATCGGTTTGTCAGCAGTCTGAAGCCAGCGTAAGCTGGCTTTTTTTATACTAAAATTGATAATCTCAGACTTATCATTATTCATTTTACGTCACAACGAAAATATTTTTGAAGTTAACTTAATGCTCTAACGATAGAATTCTTTACCTTTGCTTAATTTATCCTAAACTTTTGTTGTAGCTCTTTTAAACATGAGGCAATACCATGCGTAAATTACTTTTAGGATTAATGGCTGTTAGTGTCATGATGGTTTCTGTGGTCAATACCGCGAATGCAAGAAATTACCCTTGCTCGGGCAGTAAAGGCGGGATAGATCGCTGCGAAGATGGTAAGTTTATTTGTAATGATGGTTCAACAAGTCGCTCAGAGCAAGTGTGTACCATTGAATTAAAAAACGACATTAACAGCAAGGCGGGTATTGCTGGTGGTGTAATTGGGGCAGGAGTCGCAAAACAATCCAGCAAACCTTCTGTGTCTGATTCAATCAAATCAACAGGGGATAAAACAAGCAAAACAGCCAGTGAAAAAGCAACAAAAGCTTCGGATAAAGCCACTGATGTAGCGAAAACGGTGAAAGAGAAAGCCTCAAAAACGGCTGACAAAGAGGTGGTGAAGGAAACAAAAGAAAAAGCCTCCAAGGCGGTTGATAAAGAGTCTGCAAAAGTGGTGAAAGAAAAAGCATCAAAAGTAGCCGATAAAGACGTAGTGAAAGAGACAAAAGAAAAAGCGTCAAAAGCGACAGATAAAAAAGATGCAGTAAAAGAAACAAAAGAAAAAGCAAGTAAAGCTGCGGATAAAGAAAAATCAAAAGTAGTAAAAGAAAAAGCGACTAAGGCTACTGATAAAGAGCCTGCTAAGGCTGCTAAAGAAAAAGCAACCAAAGCCGCGGATAAAGAATCCGCTAAAGCAGCAAAAGAAAAAGCGGCAAAAGTTGCTAAAGAGAAAGCGAATTAAGGCACGAGTTTTTTTGCTGTTAACCTATCATTATATTGTGATAATAATGCCACGCTGCGTGGCATTATTTTTTCGTAAGCGAAACCTTAACTATTGTTTATCAGGCTAAGAAATTCATCAAAAGAGCCGATAAATACATTATTAAGATTCATATCCCTCAAAAATTAGCTTCCTCGATTCAACTAAAAATAAGTTTAAATTGAAATGGCTATGAATTGACCCTTTTAAAACAAATAGTTAAAATTTGAACTCTTAATAAACAGAGAGGTAGGTAGAGCGCTTGCCCTTTTTTTAGTCTCGCTGTGTAAAGTTATGTTATTTTTTACTGTTTTCGTGTTAATTGACTTGAAATAGTGTGAAAAAACCTTATTTATAAAGTAAATTCTACGTGATCTTAGTTTTTACCAAGGAATACAAAAAATGATGAGAATTGCTTTATTCTTGCTCACAAACTTAGCGGTTATGTTTGTGTTTGGAATAATATTGAGTTTAACAGGCATTCGCGGAAGTAGCGTTCAAGGCTTGTTGATTATGGCGGGCTTATTTGGTTTTGGTGGCGCTTTTATTTCATTGCTGATGTCTAAGTGGATGGCTCTGAAATCGGTAGGTGGTGAAGTTATTGAAAACCCACGTAACCAAACTGAACAGTGGTTAATGACAACGGTTCAGCGCCAAGCCCAGCAAGTGGGGATTCAAATGCCACAAGTGGCTATTTACCATGCGCCAGATATCAATGCTTTTGCAACAGGGGCACGTCGTGATGCTTCATTGGTTGCAGTGAGCACAGGGCTACTTGAAAACATGAGTCGCGACGAAGCGGAAGCGGTTATTGCCCATGAAATCAGTCATATCGCCAATGGTGATATGGTGACAATGACCTTGTTACAAGGTGTTGTGAATACTTTCGTTATTTTTATATCCCGTATCATTGCTCAATTAGCTGCAGGTTTTATGTCAAACAATGATAACGAAAGTGAAAGTAGCAACGGTAATCCAATGGTCTATTTTGCGGTTTCTATGGTACTGGAAATTGTATTCGGTATTTTAGCAAGCATTATCACCATGTGGTTCTCTCGTTATCGCGAATTCCACGCTGATGCTGGCTCTGCAAAATTAGTGGGACGTGAAAAAATGATTGCGGCACTGCAAAGACTGAAAACCAGTTATGAGCCGCAAGAAGAAGGGCGTTTGATGGCATTTTGTATTAATGGTCGTGGTAAAGCATTCAGTGAATTATTCCTGTCTCACCCTCCGTTAGATAAACGAATTGAAGCACTTCGCTCAGGCGAATATTTAAAATAGTATGGAAAGCCACTTCAAATGAAGTGGCTTGAGGTTGTTGACAAAGCAGGATAAAAGCGTGGTTTTCCTGCTTTGTGTTATCAGCCAAAAATTAATGAATTGATTTTTCTCGTTTATTTTCAAAACCAATCCAACCTGCAGCCAAATCTAATCGGTTTGTCAGCAGTTTGAAGCCACTTCAAATGAAGTGGCTTTTTTATATAATATTCATAGGGACAGTTATGAAACTTTCACACAGTGTCAGTGGTGCGTTGAGAACGTTCGCCTATTTTATGACTAGTGGTAGCCACTATATGTTAAATGGTGTTGATTATGTTGAATTGTGTGTAGATGAACCGAGTTTAGTTGAACAAGTGTATGCTATTTTAATCAATACATTGGAGCTTGATGAAAAGGGTGATGTAATTAATTTCAAACACGCGCAAAAGCGTGCGACAGACTATATTCGTTGGTATGTAGACCATTCATATGTTATTGACCCGCCATATGAGGATTGGGAGACTGAGTTGCATTGTATGCCAACAAATTAGAATATAAACGCCTAAAACATCGCTCCAAACTGACTCGATATTTATTCTTAATTACGTAAAAATAGGCATTTATTTTCTAAGAGTCTTCAATATATTCCCGATAATAAGCTATATTAACTCTAGTTATAGGGTAATCTTACCTATGTTCAATTTCATATGGGAGTTAAGCATGGACATACTGGTTAAAACAATACTTTTTGGTAATTCATTTCAAACGGCATCTAACCCTGCACGGCTTGTCCCCATTAAATTTGAAATTTATAAAGCAGATCAAGGGTTTTACCATCGGATATATAAAGAGGTGGGGATGTCTGGTGCAAACCTTGGACAGGTATTTCGAGTTTGGGCTTTTGAAGAGCAAAAAAGTTGGGGTAAGCAAACGGAGAATACAACATTAGAGGAATATGCTAATTATTGTAATGACTTATATACACAAGCAGGGCAATAATTGAGGAAAAAAAGCCCCCTTCATAGGGTTTTGAAGGGGGAGCTAAATGAATAAAGAATGGTTTAATTCGTCAATAAAGATAGATGATTTTGATAACAAAAACTTAGTTATTTGTGCAGTTAATCCATTCTTGAATACGTTTATGCTTTAAATCGCATTTATCGCTAAATAATCTATTGGCGATAACCTGTTTTAATTTGTTCTAAGATGTTTGTATAGGTTTCAGCCTGTTTTTCGTCTTCCATTTGAGCAACTTCGCGCTGCATTTTGATCAAAATCTTACCTGCATCTGCTTGGCCAATTGCTTTAAGCATATGTGTAACCAAATTTTTTAGGCATGTCACTTCATCTGCAAGTGCATGGACATCTGGTTCGGTAGGAAAATGCGTTTTCATTAAGTCGATCCTTTAAGATAAAAAGTAATTTGATGGATTGTAGCATAGAAAAAATAATATGTGCTTTCAGATAAATAAGATGTATGTAATCGAAGATAAAACACTCAAATAATGATGTGTTTGTTTGATTTTGCCTAGTTAGGTTTTTAAGAAGGGCTAATTGCAGGAATATGTATTTTAAATTGATTACCAATACTGATAGCAAGCTTTAAAATAGCTAAATAGTTGTGATACAATTCACAAAAATACGGTGGTTTTGAGCAATAAAACACCGTTTAATCGTTCAGTTTAGTTCTAAACATATATTTCCCATGTGCCATCATCATAAGTCGGTAACCGATTTGTGTAATTAGCTTATGGAAAACTGAAGGCAAAATAAATAATGACACAAGTATCAAGAAGAACCGCTTGGATCCGTGTTTTAGCGCTGGCGGTTGCTGCATTTGTTTTTAATACAACGGAGTTTGTCCCTGTTGCATTATTAAGTGACATTGCAGCGAGTTTTGGCATGACGGTGGCGCATACAGGGCTGATGATCACCATTTATGCATGGGTAGTGGCACTCATGTCATTACCGTTAATGTTATTAACCAGTAAAATAGAACGGCGTAAGCTACTGGGATTCTTGTTTGTTATTTTTATTATCAGTCATCTTGTTTCAGGTTTTGCGTGGAACTTTGATGTTTTGATCGTGGGGCGCATTGGCGTTGCTTTGTCTCATGCTGTGTTTTGGTCGATTACGGCATCTTTAGCTATTCGTGTAGCTCCTGCGGGCAAAAAAGCGCAGGCATTAGGCTTATTAGCGACAGGCACTGCGTTAGCGACGGTTTTAGGCTTACCAATCGGCCGTGTTATCGGGCAGTTTTTAGGCTGGCGAGTGACATTTTTGTGTATCGGGGTCGTGGCATTATTTACGATGATTGCACTTATTCGTTTCTTACCTCGCTTGCCAAGTGAACATTCAGGTTCTTTGAAAAGCCTTCCAGTTTTATTCAAGCGACCTGCATTAGTCGGAATGTTCGCGCTCACGGTATTAGTGGTGACTGCACACTTCGCTGCTTACAGTTATATTGAGCCATTTGTTCGCGATGTAGCCCATCAGAGCCAAAATTTTGCCACTGTCTTGCTGCTGATTTTTGGTGCTGCGGGTATTATTGGTAGCGTCATCTTTAGCCGTTATAGCACAAAACTTTCATTAATATTCTTACCTTCAGCAATAGCCTTAATGACGCTATGTCTGTTGTTGCTGTTGCCTATGGGAGGCAATGTCTGGTCACTCATTATATTGTCCGTGTTCTGGGGAATTGCGATGATGTGTATTAGCTTAGGTATGCAGGTTAAAGTGATTGATTTAGCACCAGATGCAACAGACTTAGCGATGGCTATCTTCTCTGGAATTTTTAACATCGGTATCGGTGGTGGGGCGTTACTGGGTAATCAAGTGATTGTACATATGGGGATGACTCAAATTGGTTATGTGGGGGCTATAATTGGTGTCATGTCGCTTATTTGGTGCCTCTATTTGTTTAAACGTTATAGCCAAACATTAACGGATAAGCTGGCACCTGCTGAACAACATTAACACTCTCAACAATAGACAGTTAAATAAGCTCTGTATTACCTTTATTGGATACAGGGCTTTTTCTGGTTTATCGCTATAATTTATTTTTTTAATACAACAATAAGGTTTATCAATGAAAGGTCTAAGTTTTCTCTTGATGTCGATTCTTGCAGAAGTGATTGCAACGACCACATTAAAAGCTTCTGAGGGTTTTAGCCGTTTCTGGCCGTCTTTAATTGTGATTATTGGCTATGGGGTATCTTTCTGGGGCTTATCGCAGGTAGTGAAAGTGATGCCATTGGGGATTGCCTATGCTATCTGGTCTGGGCTAGGGATTGTGTTAGTTTCTGTTGCTGCAATTTTTATTTATCACCAAAAACTCGATTTACCTGCAATTATTGGTATGCTATTAATTATTATTGGTGTTTTAGTCATCAATTTATTTTCAAAAAGTAGCACACACTAGTGCAAGGCAAGGGGTTACAACGGCTTGATGGGAGGGAGATAAACAGCATGGGGCGTAAGGTCAGCCAGTTATTAAAACCTGTGATGACAGTTGTTGTGGCAGTTGTAATGTCAGTGATGTTATCGGCTTGTGGAAGCTCAGAAGTGAATAAAACCGTTGATAACTCTGCAACTCAGTATGCAAAGCAAGTGGTTAATTTAGGGCCAGGGATTCAGGAAGCCTGCGTTTCTGCAGGAGGATTACCTGCCTTAACACTTGAACTAAATGGTGATGAAACGGCGGTTTGCCAATTTGCAAATGGCAAACGTTGTGCTGCCAATGTTATCCAAAGTGGTGCGTGTATTTAATATTTATTTTTGGCTTCACAAAAGAAAAGCCCCTTTAATCAGGGGCTTTTTACGTTTTCAATTCATTTATGGTTAAACCGATTTTTTAGCGGGGAAAAATTGGCTAATTAACACAATAATAGCCACTAAAATATAAGCGGCAAAAATACCAATTAACCACTGCGGCATATCAAGGCCTAAAAATGCCCACTGTCTAACCGCGCAGTCACCCGTTGCTTCAAACATCGCAGGAACCCACTCTTGCAGTGGCAACCAATCAGGGAAGTTGACAAAGAAATCACAAGAAGCAAATGGCGAAGGGTAAAGTTGCAGCATGGTATGTTCCCATGCAAGGTCTAAACCGCGCCATGCGGCGTAAATCCACACAGCGATGGCTACCCAACGAATGACAATATTTCTCGGTGCGATAGCACCAATTAAACCTGCAAACATAACGCCCAGTAATGCAACGCGTTCATAAATACACATTACGCAGGGTTGAAGCTTCATAACATGTTGAAAATATAATGCCGCACACTCTAACATAAAGGCTGTAAAGGCCATCAATAGCCATGCGCCTCGTCCTTGTGAGCAGTAGTTAAAAAATCGGAACATACTTGAGATATCCTAATTGAGTGATGCGCACATTTTGCCCCTATCTGCCTGATAAAAAAAGCGCCTAAAGCAAAATAAATGCCATTTCGAGTTAGGTTTTACCTAACATTACAATCAGGCGCTGATAAAAGCGCCTGATTGAGGTTGAGTATAATCCCTATCCAAATGTAATCAAACCGATGGACGCCATCCAATGCGTTATCGGTACGAGCCAGTATTCAACACCTAATAAGCCAACAATGGTCATGACAACAGTATAAGGAAGTGCCATCCAAACCATTCGACCATATGATAAACGAATTAATGGTGAGAGTGCGGAAGTTAGTAAGAACAAGAATGCCGCTTGCCCATTTGGTGTTGCTACAGAGGGGAGGTTTGTCCCTGTATTGATAGCCACGGCTAAAAACTGGTATTGCTCAGGTGAAACGAGTCCTTCTTTTGCAGCCTTCATTGCTTCAGTGATATACACAGTGCCCACAAAGACGTTATCTGATACTGCGGATAATAAGCCGTTAAACAGATAAAATAGCGATAACTGGGACGATTCGGACGACTGTAAGACAAACTGAATGAATGGCGTGAAGAGTTGTTGATCAATAATAACGGCGACAATACTGAAAAACACGGTTAATAGTGCCGTGAATGGAAGGGCTTCTTCGAAAGCTTTGCCTAGAGCGTGTTCTTCAGTGATACCACAAAATGCAGTCGCTAACACAATCACGGATAAACCGATTAACCCAACTTCTGCCAAATGGAAGGCCAAAGCAACAATTAGCCATATCCCAATTAGCCCCTGTACCCACAGTTGGGCTTGTTCCTTTTTCGTCCGTTTCGCCGTCATTTTTTTATCATGATCGGTTAAAATTTGGCGAACACTGTCTGGAAGTTCTGCACCGTAACCAAATAGTTTGAACTTTTCTACAAGAAAACAAACAATTAGCCCACAGAGGAAAACAGGAATAGTGACAGGTGCCATGCGAATATAAAAGGTAATGAAATCCCAGTTAACATGCTTTGCGATGATTAAGTTTTGAGGTTCACCAACCATGGTCATCACGCCACCCAGCGCCGTACCAATCCCTGCATGCATCATTAAGCTACGTAAAAAAGCGCGAAATTGCTCTAAGGTTTGTTTTTGCTCACTGCTATTAATAAAACCATCATTTTGCAGGTCAATATCACTATGCTGATTAGATGCATATTGGTGATAAATAGAATAGAAACCAATTGAAACGCTGATCACGACAGCAATAACGGTTAACGCATCTAAAAAAGCAGATAAAAACGCACTTGCTAAGCAAAAAGCTAATGACAGAATTCGTTTAGAACGGACGTTTATCAGTAATTTGGTGAAAACAAATAACAACAGCTGCTTCATAAAGTAGATACCAGCCACCATGAAGATCAACAGTAAAATGACTTCAAGATTATTGCTGATTTCATGAGAAATCTGCGCAGGGCTGGTCATGCCAATCAGTACAGCCTCGATAGCGAGTAGGCCTCCAGGTTGTAAGGGATAGCATTTTAATGCCATTGCTAATGTAAATATAAATTCAATGACCAATAGCCATCCTGCGATGAATGGGCTGGCGAAATAGAAAACAATTGGGTTGATGACCAGGAATATAATAATGGCAAGTTTGTACCAATCAGGTGAGTTCCCCAGAAAGTTTTTCAAAAATGCGCTTTTTAAACTAAAATCCATTATGGTTTGTTATCCTCTTATTGGATGTTTTGTCTCGTTCCACAACATACTACTCTTATCTTTTAAGGATTTTAAGTCTATTTGCTAATTGATAATGTATGAATTATATGGAAATTCTATGATTTGCTTCACTCTTTATTTTGAGTCTAACTATATCAGAAGACGACAATCTGGTATGATTTCCTCAATATCCGTTTAAAAGGTTTGGAATAATAAAAATATGGTTATTAAAGCTCAAAGCCCGGCAGGTTTTGCGGAAGAGTACATTATTGAAAGTATATGGAACAACCGTTTTCCACCAGGTTCAATCTTGCCCGCTGAGCGCGAACTGTCTGAGTTAATTGGTGTGACACGCACCACTCTACGTGAGGTGTTACAACGCTTGGCTCGTGATGGTTGGTTAACCATCCAACATGGTAAGCCAACTAAGGTGAATAACTATTGGGAGACTTCTGGCTTAAATATTTTAGAAACATTAGCTCGATTAGATCACGATAGAGTTCCACAACTGATTGATAATTTGCTGGCAGTGCGGACAAATATTGCTGCAATTTTTATTCGTACGGCTTTTCGTAACAACCCTGAAAAGTCCTTAGAGGTATTAGCTGGCAGAGAAAAAGTGGAAGACAATTCAGATGCCTTTAGCGATTTGGATTATAACATTTTCCGTGGCCTCGCTTTTGCTTCAGGTAACCCAATTTATGGGCTAATTATTAATGGGTTAAGAGGGTTATATACCCGTGTTGGTCGGTATTATTTTTCTAACCCTGAAGCGAGACGCTTAGCGTTGAGTTTCTATCAGCAATTAAGCCATCTGTGTCGTGAGCAAGCCTATGACCGTATCATGGAATGTGTGCGTAATTACGGTAAGGAAAGTGGCCTGATTTGGCATTCTATGCAAGGTAATATGCCATCTGACTTAGCTCATATCCGTTAAGCATCATCAAATTTTTATGATTCAAGCCAGCATTCAACGATGGATGCTGGCTTTTTTATTTTGTGAGTCATTCCTAAATCTCTGGTTTTATCGTTCTTACAGAGAATGCGCGATATAACAGTCGTTACAAAGCGTTAATTAAAATAATAAGCTGTAAAAGTTGCTATTTAAAATATATTAAGTCTCAAGGTTGGCGTTTGTTAGGAGTGAGTGCAAGCAATAGTAAGTTCTGGTTATTTGATAGATTCTACTGAAAAATATTGCTTTCAGCTATAAAATTGTTTCTTGTTTTAGGTAGGGTATTGATATTTAAGATTTAATTTAAACACCTCTTTTTTATGCGTTAGAATAAAAATCTATTTTGTAAATACATTGTGACAATAATCGAATTTTTTATCTGAATTGTTAAAAGTGTTAATTCACTACATTGGCAAATGAATACTAGAATATTATTCTAATGAGTAAGTCATCATTTTGCGGCTGAGGATCTTATGAAAATTCTAGTGTTAGGTGCAGGTGTTATTGGTGTGACAACAGCATGGTATTTGGCGCAAGAAGGCCATGAAGTTATTGTTGTGGATAGGCAACATGATGTTGCTGAAGAAACCAGTGCAGGTAATGCAGGGCAAGTTTCACCTGGATATGCTACGCCATGGGGGGCACCAGGTATTCCATTGAAAGCGGTAAAATGGATGTTTGAAAAGCATGCACCACTGGCTATTCGTCCAGATGGGTCGTTATTTCAACTACGTTGGATGTGGCAAATGCTCAAAAACTGTGATATTCAGCATTACACAATGAACAAAAGCCGCATGGTGCGTATTGCTGAATATAGCCGTGATTGTATGCGTGAGCTTAGAAATGACATTGGTATTCACTATGAGGAACGCCAAGGGGGGACACTGCAACTGTTTCGTACGGCTAAGCAATTTGATAATGCCGCGAATGATATTGCCGTGCTGCAACAAGAGGGAGTGCCTTATGAGCTATTAACCTCTGATGAATTGATCACAGCAGAGCCAGCACTCGAATTTGTGAAGCACAAATTAACGGGGGGATTGCGTTTACCAAATGATGAAACAGGGGATTGTCAGCAATTCACCAAGAAGCTCGCTAAAATGGCGAAGGATGCAGGGGTAAAATTCCAATTTGGCGTGCAAGTGGAGCAAATTATAACAGAAGGTCAACGTGTGAGTGGTGTGCGTATTGATGGTCAGATCCTGCAAGCCGATAGATATGTGGTTGCGATGGGGTCTTATTCTACCTCAATACTCCAAAATCTGGTTAAAATCCCAGTCTATCCGCTTAAAGGTTACTCGTTGACGATGCCAATAATTGACGCCCAAAGAGCGCCAACTTCCACCATTTTAGATGAAACCTATAAAATTGCAGTCACTCGTTTTGATGAACGCATACGTGTTGGTGGTATGGCAGAAGTGGTCGGTTTTAATTTAAATATCCTGAAAAAACGCTGTGAAACACTGAAAATGGTGGTACAAGACTTGTACCAAGGTGGTGGCGATATCGCACAAGCACAATTTTGGACAGGGCTCAGACCAATGACGCCAGATGGTACGCCAATTGTAGGGCCAACAGCGTATAGCAATTTATACTTGAATACGGGCCACGGCACACTGGGCTGGACGATGGCATGTGGAGCAGGGAAATTGCTGTCAGATTTAATTTCAGGAAATACACCCGATATTGCTTCTGATGATTTGTCAGTATCACGGTATTTAGATGGATTTAATACGAAATTAGTGGCTGGTGGGCATTTAAACCCCGCACGTTAATTCGCTGGTACCATATAACTGATGTATTGACATAAAAATAGACACGTATTTAAGGACTTAAGATGCCACGCCCAATTAGTGCCATTATTCATTTAGACAATTTACAACATAATTTATCGGTTGTGCGTCAGCATTCAGGGCAGGCAAAAATTTGGTCAGTCATGAAGGCGGATGGTTATGGTCATGGTATCAAACACATTTGGCCCGCACTGAAAGCCACTGACGGCTTTGCAGTGTTAGACCTCCAAGAAGCTATTCTATTGCGTGAAGAAGGTTGGAAAGGGCCAATTTTGTTGCTTGAAGGTTTTTTTCAGCCACAAGATTTAGGGGTAATCGACCAGTATCACTTAACGACTAGCGTACACAGTGAATGGCAACTTTATGCTATTGAAAATGCGCAACTGTCTACGCCAATTTCAGTTTATGTCAAACTCAATAGTGGCATGAATCGTTTAGGTTTTCCTGTATCAGGATATCAAAATGTCATTGAACAGTTAGCGAAGATGGAGAATGTCGGCTCCATCACGTTAATGAGTCATTTTGCTAATTCAGATACACATACTGGGGTAATTGAGCCATTTGAGAAAATTAAACAGTTTAGTCATTTGTCTTTACAAACCTGTATTGCCAATTCAGGTGCAACTCTTTGGCACAAAGATACTCAGTATGATTGGGTACGGACGGGGATCTTGTTGTATGGTGCGTCACCAAGTGGAAAGTCAGCTGATATCCAACAGTATCCGCTAAAAGCTGCGATGACGTTACAATCAGAGGTGATAGCAATGCATGATATTGCTGCAGGGGAATCTATCGGTTATGGGAGCCGATTCACTGCATCTAAGCCGATGCGTATCGCTACGGTTGCGTGTGGTTACGCTGATGGCTATCCACGTCATGCACCCAATGGAACACCTGTTTGGTGCAATGGGGCACGTTGTGCGCTATTAGGCGCAGTTTCTATGGATATGTTGAGTATTGATATCACCCATTGTAGTGATGTGAAATTAGGCACCACAGTGGAATTGTGGGGGCAAAATTTGCCTGTGGACGATGTGGCACAAGCGGCAGGCACGATAGGCTATGAATTAATGTGTGCACTTGCAAAAAGAGTTCCTGTTCGTTACGAAAAAAGCGTAGAATAATTGTTAACCAATACTATCGCTAACTCACATATTTAGCTTTAAATGTGATTTAGATTATGAAGATTGGGGATCTTTGCATATTGATATAACATATAAGTTTGATCCATTTCTCATTATTTTTAGGTTTAATCTATGTCTAAAACAATTAAGTTAACCACACTTGCTGTGGCGTTAAGCGTGTTATCTAGCGCAGCTTTAGCTGGAACATGGTCTGTTGGTGGCTCTGTACTGGCGCAATCTACGCCATATAAAGGCATTAAGTCTCGTGATTATATTACGCCAGTACCAATTGTGAATTATGACAGTGAAAATTTTTACTTTCATACGTTAGCTGCAGGTTACTATCTGTGGAATGACACGCAAGATCAACTGTCTTTAGATGCGTACTATTATCCTCAATTTTTTAAACCTAAAGACAATGATGACAAAGCAATGCGTGAGCTAAATCGTCGCCGTGATACGGTTATGACCGGTTTTACCTACCGCCATAAAGCGGATTGGGGCACACTGCGTACGAATATTTCAGGGGATATCCTTGGTATTAGTAATGGTATTCGTGGTGAGTTTGCTTACCTATATGGCTTTGAAGGCGACAAATGGTCTATCACGCCAGGCTTAGGTATCAAATGGGATAGCAAAAATCAAAATCGTTATGAATATGGCGTTTCTTCAAAAGAATCGAATCATAGCGGTTTAAAACGTTATAACCCAGGTTCAAGCTGGACGCCGTATATGGAAGTCACAGGTAACTACCGTTTCGACGAAAATTGGACTGTGTTTGCGATGGGGCGTGTTGACCGCCTACCGAGTGAAGTAAAAGATAGCCCAATGGTGAATAAATCTGTTTCTGCCATTATGTGGACGGGTGTGACCTATACATTCTAATGTGTCGTTAAAGAATCATAAACCCTCAGTAAGATGACTCTACTGGGGGTTTATTTTGTCTTAATATTAATTTTGTGGTTTATTATCGCGGCTTACCATCACTAAAGACAGGCGAGCAGGGTGCTGAGCATCGCTTTTCATGGGCACATTAATACAGGCCGTTTCAACACAAACCATCTGTTTATAACCATTATTTGGCATGTCTTGCATACTACATGATAATTCAGCCCATGGATTCCAACACACCACATCACTATTATGGTAATGATGCAATTCAATCGTGCGGTTCCAGCCGTCATCGCGCAGTAAGCTGTACTCTTCAGGTTCTGAATAGATGCGGTCAGTGTGTTTATTGAATTTTAATGGTTCAGATGCATACACTTCTTTATCAGCGACCTTATCAAAATAGTGACCGCCAAGGCCGTAAACAGTCGCTTTGTGAATATCACTGATGTTGAAGTAAGTGTGTAATGCTGCTGTCGTTTCAAAATCACCATAGCTTTCGAGCTCAAGCTCACAGGTTTCACCCAGTTTCATTCGTAAAATCAATGTGAACTCGTGGGGCCATAGCTTACGGGTATAATCAGTGTCAGTGAGCGTAAAGGTTAAAATTACCCCATCATCATGTTCATTATGGGCAGTAAATTGCCAAGGCAAGATACGCGCAAAGCCGTGACTCGGACTCGCTACAGGGCCAAACCATGGCCAACAGATAGGAATGCCTCCACGGATTGCTACGCCGTTTTTAAACGCACTTTCAGAACTTAGCCAAAGACACGGCTTTTGCCCCGCAGGTTGCCAATCAATGAGATGTGCGCCTTGTAAACTGACTGCACCACGAACTTTTGGGTGAGAAACCACAATCAGTGGTAGGTCACCTAATTGGCGTTGAGTAATATAGGCAGAGAGTTGTTTAATAACGGGTAGAGCAAAAATTTTTTCGTGCATGGTATCGGCCTGTGTTAGTAGAAACAGCATTAATACGCATTATACGTTTTGCGTGTGGCAGATTTGTGCGATGTATGGCACTTATCTTAAATCTGATTGAAAGTTGGTTTATACAGTATCGAATAATGGATTAAAGATAAATGAAGTGAGATAAAATATTAATGCAGTATTCGATATGATACAAAAGAGCCGCCAATTGGCGGCTCAGTCAGGCTAATTACTTAACAACACTTATTTAGAGATGTGAGCAATCAGGTCTAATACTTTGTTTGAGTAACCTGTTTCGTTGTCATACCAAGAAACTAATTTAACAAAGTTATCGTTCAGTGCGATACCAGCTTTAGCATCAAACACAGAAGTCAGTTTTTCACCGTTGAAGTCTGTTGATACAACGTCATCTTCAGTGTAGCCCAGAACACCTTTCAGTTCGCCTGCTGCAGCTTCTTTGATAGCTTCACAGATTTGCGCGTAAGTTGCTGGTTTTTCTAAACGTGCAGTTAAGTCAACAACTGAAACGTTTGGTGTTGGTACACGGAAAGACATACCAGTCAGTTTACCGTTCAGCTCAGGAATAACTTTACCTACAGCTTTAGCAGCACCAGTTGAAGATGGGATGATGTTTTGAGAAGCACCACGACCACCACGCCAGTCTTTGTGAGAAGGGCCATCAACTGTTTTTTGCGTTGCAGTTGTTGCGTGAACAGTCGTCATCAGACCTTCAACGATACCGAATTTGTCGTTGATAACTTTAGCCAGCGGCGCTAAGCAGTTAGTTGTACAAGATGCGTTAGAAACGATTTCTTGACCTGCGTAAGCTTTGTGGTTAACGCCCATAACGAACATTGGAGTGTCATCTTTAGAAGGGCCAGTCAGAACAACTTTTTTCGCACCTGCTTGGATGTGTTTACGCGCAGTTTCATCAGTCAGGAAGATACCTGTTGCTTCAGCAACAACATCAACACCAACTTCGTTCCATTTCAGGTTTGCAGGATCTTTTTCTGCAGTAACACGGATTTTTTTACCGTTTACAACCAGGTGACCATCTTTAACTTCAACAGTACCGTTGAAACGACCGTGAGTTGAATCGTATTTCAGCATGTAAGCCATGTATTCTGCATCGAGCAGGTCGTTGATAGCAACGATTTCGATATCAGAACGCTCTTGTGCAGCACGGAAAACGATACGGCCAATACGACCAAAACCATTAATACCTACTTTGATAGTCATAGTATTTCCACCAGCTATTTATTCGTGAATTAAGTTGTAGTTAAAGTTACCAAAACCTTGCCAGCCGTCAAGCGGAATCGTGTCAATTATTGAAAAAAATCAATTCTGATACCACTAACTGCTTATTTGTCAGCCACTTCAGCGGCAAACACAGCCGCACGTATTATCGGGATTGTACGGCATAATGAAACCATCTATCAGTGATATATGTGATACGCTTCACAAATCAAAACGGAAAGTAAGATGCTTCTTAGTTTAGAATAGTTTTATAAAAATTGTTGTTAATTTTTTGTTGCTGAAAATTACGGTGTGATAGTCATCAACTGAACAAATTGCTTAAATACGTGGATAAATTATGTCACAGAAAGATAAACAACACGTTGATATTTCAGATTTAAATGAGATACAGCGTTATGTTACACAGCAAGCGGGCACTGAGCCGCCATTTAGTGGCCAATTATTGCATAACCGTAAAGAGGGTGTGTACGAATGCCTGTGTTGTGGTACACCTTTATTTATGTCTGAGACTAAATTTGATGCAGGTTGTGGGTGGCCAAGTTTCTATGAGCCAGTGAATGATCATGTCATCAAATACATCGAAGATTTTTCTCATGGTATGCATCGTATTGAAGTCCGTTGCCAAAATTGTAATGCCCACTTAGGGCATGTGTTCCCTGATGGACCTATGCCAACAGGGCAACGTTACTGTATTAATTCAGCATCCTTAAGCTTTTTGGATGAGTCATCGGGTGAAAAGACGCGTGGTTAGGCTGCTGAAGGCTGCTGAAGTTTATAAGTTATTATCAACAACCTTCAGCAATAACGATTCAGCTAAAAATAAAAAAGCAATTTAACTAAACGTCAGTATAATTTTTCGAAGGAGCGGTGCCATGAGTGTAGAAGTCGACCCAAAACATATTGAACAATTGCTTGCAGTAATGACCCCAGAGATTTATGAGCGTCTCGTTACTGCCGTTGAGTTGGGGAAATGGCCAGATGGAGTTCCTTTAACGGCGGAGCAAAAAGAACATAGCTTACAGATGGTGATGCTGTGGCAATCACGCCATAACCATGATGCTGAACATATGACTGTTGGTACCAATGGTGAGATCACCATGAAAAGCAAGCAAGAGCTGAAAGCGATGTTCCAAGGCGAGATGTTCGCAACACTCAAACCGCAAAATAACGATTAAGGTTGAGCGGCAATATTTTCTCAAGGAATACAGTACAAGAGAAAATATTGCTGAGGAAAATGAGGGGTTAGGCAATATCGTCTAGTGTGATAAGTTTGGCGCCTTGCTGTTCCATTTCGGTTAATGCAATCTGGCTGTCATTAGCGGTTAAGTTTACCCCACGACAGCCGTCAACTAATACATCAACGCTGTAGCCCAAATTCAAGGCATCGAGCACTGTAAATTTAACGCAATAATCGGTCGCAATCCCCATAATAATTAAATGGGTGATCCTCTGAGCTTGTAGCCATGTGTGTAATCGAGTTTGACTTACCTTATCGTTATCAAAGAAAGCGCTATAGCTATCAACTTGCGGGTTTTCGCCTTTCGTAAATGTTTCTTGAATGGCTTGAGTGTTTAATTGTGGGTGGAACTCTGAGCCATATTCGCCTTGGACACAATGTACAGGCCACCATACTTGCGCCAGCCCATTAAGTTCACCGATATCGCCAATTTGTGTGCCTGAGTTTGCGGCAAAACTTAAATGATTAACAGGGTGCCAATCTTGACTTGCAAGGGTGGTAATCCCTTTTTGTTGGCAAATCGTGATTGCTTTATTTGCTATGTCTATAACGTGTTCACTTTCATTCACAGCGAGAGTGCCGCCTGTGCAAAAATCATTTTGTAAATCGACTAACAATAAGGCCGTTTTCATCATTTCCTCAGTTATTCATCAGCGTAACTCAATTCACCGCGTAAATTATTTTGCATTAATTCGCGGATCAGCGCAGGTGTGTAATCTTGGCTCAGTAAATAATGTAATTTACTCAATGCCGCTTCAAAAGTCATGTCATAACCACTAATTACCCCTGATTCTGCGAGGGCATGTCCTGTGGCATAGCCTTCCATATTCACACGCCCTGAAATGCACTGTGTTAGATTGACCACAATAATCCCACGGTTAGTCGCTTCCCGTAGAATGCGCAGTAATTCAGGCTGCTGAGGTGCATTCCCGACCCCATAAGAGCGCAAGATTAATGCTTTGACGGGTTGTTGAAGGATATTACGAACAATATCAATAGATAAACCAGGGTAGAGCGTGACAACGCCAATCGGTTGAGGTGTGATGCGGTGTGTCTTGAATTCCCCGACACCAATGGGGGCGGGGCAAGCATTAAAAGTACGAATATGAATACCTGCTTCCATCAACGGTGAGCAGTTCGGGGAACTAAAGGCATCGAAACCATCTGCATGCGCTTTGACTGTACGGTTACCACGGTACAATTTATTATTGAAAAATAATCCTACTTCATTAATGGGATAATTTGCTGCTAAATACAAGGCATTCAATAAGTTAGTTTGACCATCAGAACGTAATGCTTCCAATGGAATTTGTGACCCTGTCACGATAACGGGCTTCTTTAAGTTTTCAAACATAAAAGAAAGGGCGGATGCTGTAAATGCCATGGTATCCGTGCCGTGTAAAATGACAAACCCATCATATTTTTCATAGTGTTGGCAAATATCATCTGCAATGATTTGCCAATCTTCAGGGGTGATATCGGATGAGTCGATTAACGGCTGATGTTCGCGAATTGTGAATTCAGGCATTTCTGGACGGTGAAATTCAGGCATCTGAGCCAATTGCGCTTGTAAATGACCTGAGACAGGTATGTAACCTTGTGGTGAGTGACGCATGCCGATGGTGCCGCCAGTATAAACGACATAAATAGATTTCTTCTGCATTTGATTACCTAATTTATTAGCGCATGGAGAAGTGAAAATAATTATCCGAATTTTGACGTAATTACTGGTGTATTACTATCGTTAAATTGCTAATTTGTAGATTGAAATGAGGTGAACTGAGTATCTAGTGAGAGAAATCCCCTCCAGTAAGCTAGAGGGGATGGCGATTAGTTAATTTCAGCGCAATTTAAGCAAAATGCATAACGGTTTTGTGGGTCATTCATTTTTAAGAAAAATTGAGCTTGTTGGCGGATATCTGTTGCAACAGCGGGTGGTAAAAACACGTGCAGAACATCAGGCATGGCTGCTTGAACATTACTGGTTAATTCAAGTAGCAGCTGGTCCATAAAGGACAATTCTGGTTTCATCCAATCCAATTGTACTTCTGACAGTTTAGCCAATTCTGCGGCTTTATCCACGGCGTCATCAAAATCACCCAGTTGGTCGACAAGACCATTTTTCAATGCATCTTGACCAATCCAAACACGGCCTTGGGCAATTTTGTCTATTTGCTCGGGGGTTTTGTTTCGCGCTTTTGCTACAAGATTAATAAAGGTGTCATAACCATTTTCAATGGTGATTTGCATCATATCTGCAAATTGTGGGTTGATCCCTTTTGTTATGGAGATATCGGCAAGTGGTGAAGTGGAAACCCCATCAGTGTATACGCCAATAGAATCCAGTGATTTTTCAAAGGTATTAATTACACCAAAGATACCAATTGAGCCCGTTAGCGTATTTGGGCTTGCAATAATATAATCCGCAGGTGTGGAAACCCAGTAACCGCCTGATGCCGCCATACCGCCCATAGAAACAACAACAGGTTTACCTGCAGCATGGGCGGACGCTAATTCGCTGCGAATAAGGTCAGATGCACTAACGCTTCCCCCTGGGCTATTCACACGTAGAACAATGGCTTTGATATTGTCATCAAGGCGGGCATCGCGGATTTGTGCTGCTATGGTATCCCCCCCAGCAATTCCAGGCGTCTGTGGGCCATCCATGATTGCGCCTTGCACTACGATGACGGCAATGTTGCCGCCTTGGTTTGCGGTGGTATCGGCAATCTTAGCTGAGTAATCATAGATACTAATATTATTGAATTGCTTATCGTCTTTATTCCAACCAAAGTGCTTACTGAGGAGCTCTTCGACTTGCTCGTTGGTATACACTTTATCAACCAATTTTTGTTTTAATGCATACTGAGCGCTATCACCTTTAACTGCACGTAATTGGCTAAGGACTGTATCAGCTCCAGGGAAAATCTGCGTAGTGGTCATTTTACGGTTAGTCGCTAAAGCATCCAAATAATTGTTCCATAAAGCATTTAACCATTGCTGATTCGCAAGGCGCGCGTCAGGGGACATATCATCACGCATCATGGGTTCAACCGCAGATTTATACGTTCCGACACGGAAAATATGGCTGCTAATTTTCAGTTTTTCTAACAAGGACTTGTAGTAAATGCTGTTTGTAGCGAAACCATATAAGCCAACGGAGCCTTGTGGTGTAAGATAGATATCGTCTGCAAAGCTTGCAAGGTAATATTGTGGTTGAGAAAAATGGTTACCTACAGCGTAAACTTGCTTACCTTTGTGCTTAAATTGTGCAATGGCTTTACCAATATAAGCAAGGGAAGGTTGATCTGCTCCGACTAAGTTATCAAGGCGTAATACCATACCTGTAATACGGTCGTCATCGGCGGCAGTGCGAATGGTATCGACAATATCGAATAAAGAGTTTTCTTGCATCCGATTATTAGAGGTGCCTAATAATTCGCGGCTCATACGCCCGAACGGGTCAGGTGCAGAGACTTGGTCAACCACCACGCCTTGTAAGTCTACATACAACGCACCATAGTAATTTTTTTCAGGCTCAGATTCTGAGTGATAAAGGGCAAAAGACCCAATCACAATGAAGAACAGCACAAGGAAAATCGCGTTGAAAACGAATTCCCGAATAAAGTTAAGTGCCTTCCAACTGATTTTAAAGATGGTGGCGAGGATGTCCCATATTTGACGCATTTTTTCTCCTATCCTTCATATTTTGCACCACAAGGTTGTTGGCTTCACTCACTCGCCCTAGTCACATACTTATGTATGCTCCTAGGGACTCAATCGCTTGCCGTC